>JAFKFM010000010.1:0-300000 GCA_017308135.1 Alphaproteobacteria bacterium | reverse complement strand
ATGAAGGAGCGTCTGGAGAACATCAAGTTCCTCGACGTGACGACATCGATGCTGCCTTACGGCATCCCGTTCCCGACGATCCCGGAAACGCCGGAGATCATGAACATCATCGTTCCCGACATGCTGCAGAACGCGCTGACCGGCACGATGACGGTGGATCAGGCCGCCGAGGACGCCGCCAAGAAGATCCAAAACGTCATGCGCGGCAACAAGCTCTAACGGACATCACCCGCGGGACCGGCGGCGAAAGCCGCCGGTCTTCCGGCGACGCGAACGGACTGGCTTGGCAAACATGTCGATACGTACAAGCGACGCACCGGCGGGCGGAGCACCGGCACGAACGGCGGCGCGCGAACCCGGCGTTCTTCGGCGGACTTGGATTCATCGCGCCGACTATCTCTATGTGCTGCCCGCGATCGTGGTGATGCTGATCGTCATCGCGTATCCGGTCTACTACACCATCGATCTGTCGTTCTACAGCACGCCGCCCAGCTTGCAGCTGCGCGACAAAATTTTCATCGGCTTCGACAATTACAAGACCATTCTCGAAAGCGAGGTGTTCTGGCGGGTAACGCTGAACACCTTCATCTGGACCATCGTCTCGACAGGCTGCGCCTATATCCTTGGATTGGGCTGCGCGCTGTGCCTGCATCAAGCCTTCCCCGGCCGCGCCGTGATGCGCGCCATCCTGATCATTCCTTGGGTCATCAGCGCGGTCGCCGCTTCGTATATCTGGAAGTGGATCTACCATTCCAATTTCGGCGTGATCGGCGCGATTCTGGTCGAACTCGGGATCATGGACCGGCAGCCAAACTTCATCGACAACGTCAACACGGTTCTGGCGTCGCTGATCGTGGTCAATGTGTGGCGCGAATTTCCCTTCGCGATGATCATGCTGGCGGCGGGCCTGCAAACCGTGCCGGACCAGCTGCTGCGCGCGGCGAAGGTCGATGGCGCGGGCGCCTGGCACAGTTTCTGGCACGTGACCTTCCCGCATCTGCGCGGCGTGTCGATCGCCACGATCCTGCTGCTGGCCGTCGCGAACTTCAATTCCTTCATCGTGACCTGGATCATGACCGGCGGCGGCCCGTCCAACGCCTCGCATATCTGGATCACGCATATCTACGAAATCGCATTCGGACGGCAGCGCTGGGGCATTGCGGCCGCCTATTCGGTCATCCTGTTCCTGATCGTCATGTCGCTCGGCTATTTCTACGTGCGCGGCCTGGGCGGCGCCGAGAAGGAAGGCGGCGGATCATGACCGACGCCGTAACCCCCCGCTCCCGCGCCGGAATCGATCTCTGGCGCTGGGCCGGCCGCATCTTCCTGACGGTGATGCTGCTGTTCACGCTGCTGCCGATGGTCTGGATGTTGCTGACATCCTTCAAATCGGGCTTCGCGGCGCTGCAATTCCCGCCGCAATGGTGGCCGAAGGAACCCACGCTCGCGAGCTATCGCAAGCTGCTCGACCCCACGAACAGCGTGGGTGCCGATTTCCTGCGCTTCTTCTGGAACAGTCTTTTCGTCTCGACCATGTCGACGATCCTGTCGGTCATCGTCGCCGTCCCGGCCGCCTACGCCTTCTCGCGCTTCGACTTTCCGGGCCGTAAATTCCTGTTCTTCTCGGTCCTGCTGCGCAACATGTTCCCGGCGGTCGTGTTCCTGGTGCCGTTGTTCATCCTGATGCGCCTGCTCGGGCTGATGAACACGCACGGGTCGCTGATCTTGACCTATCTGACGTTCGGCCTGCCGCTCGCGATCTGGCTGCTGAAAGGGTTCTACGACAACATTCCCTACCAGCTCGAACAAGCCGCGCGTATCGACGGCGCCTCGCGCTTCCAGGCGTTCCTGCTGATCGTCATGCCGCTGTCGGTGCCGGGCATCATCGCGACGGCGATCTATTCCTTCATCGGGGCGTGGAACGAGTACATCTTCGCCTACACGTTCATCAACCGGAACGACCGCCTGACTCTGCCGATCGGCATTCAGCGCTTCTTCTCCGAAAGCTCGTCCGACTTCCCTGGCCTGATGGCGGCGAGTTTCATGATGAGCGTGCCGGTCGTCGTCCTCTTCCTCATGCTCCAACGCTACTTCGTCCGCGCCCTCACCGAGGGCGCGGTCAAACACTAGAAAGTTCGCCGTATGGCCCATGTAGTTCTGAAGAACCTCGTCAAGACGTATGGCGCCTATACGGCGGTCAACGACGTGTCCCTGACGATCAACGACGGCGAGTTCGTCGCCCTTGTCGGCCCCTCGGGTTGCGGCAAGACGACGACGCTCAATCTCGTCGCGGGTTTGACGTCGCTCACCTCCGGCGACATCGTCATCGGCGATCGCGTCGTCAACGATATCGATCCGAAGAATCGCGATATCGCGATGGTCTTCCAGAATTACGCGCTGTATCCGCAAAAGACCGTCTACGCCAACCTCGCCTTCCCGCTGCAAATGCGCAAATTGGGGCGCGAGGAGATCGACCGCAAGGTCAAGCAAGCGGCGCAGATGCTCGACATGACGCATCTGCTGGAGCGCAAGCCGCGCGAATTGTCCGGCGGCCAGCAGCAGCGCGTGGCGCTGGGCCGCGCGCTGGTGCGCGATCCGGCCGTGTTCCTGATGGACGAGCCGCTGTCCAATCTCGACGCCAAGCTGCGCGTGCAGATGCGCTCCGAAATCAAGCGTTTCCACCAGGATCTGAAGGCGACGATCATCTACGTGACGCACGACCAGCTCGAAGCCGTGACGATGGCGGACAAGCTGGCGGTGATGAGCGGCGGCTTCCTCCAGCAATACGACGCGCCCGCCAAAGTGTTCGCCAACCCGGTGAATATGTTCGTCGCGAGCTTCATCGGCAGCCCGGCGATGAGCTTGATCCCGCTGGAGGCGTCGACGCGCGACGGCAACGCCGTGTTGACCGGCGCCGAAGGCTGGACGGTCGCGCTGTCGCCCAAGAACGCGCGCAAGGTACAGCGCGCGACGTCCGGCAAAGTCGTGCTCGGCGCGCGCCATTCGGCGATCAAGCTTTCTACCGTCGCGGTCCCCGGCGCGGTGCCGGCCAAGGCCTATACGGTCGAACCGACCGGCGACGTGACCTTCGTTCAAGCCATGCTGTCCGGCGCGATCGTCAATATCAGCGTGGCGCCGGATGTCGCCGTCGAAGCCGATCAGCCGATCTGGCTGGAATTCGATCAGGAGCGCATGCACCTGTTCGACGGCGCCACGCAAATGGCGCTCAAGGCGGATTGACGTAGGAATTTCTAGTATGACCGCGAAGTTGAAGATCACGGCGATCAAGCCCTATCCCGTGTGGGTCGGCATCCGGAACCAGATGCTGGTCAAGGTCGAGACCGACCAAGGCGTGTTCGGCTGGGGCGAAAGCGGCTTGAGCGGCCGCGAAAAGGCCGTGGCCGGCGCCATCGAGCATTACCGGGAATTCCTGATCGGCCAGAACCCGATGCAGATCGGCCGGATCTGGCAGGAAACCTATCGCAGCCAGTATTTCGAGGGCGGTCGGGTGCTGCAGGCGGCGATCTCCGCGATCGACATCGCGCTGCACGACATCAAGGGCAAGGTGCTGGGCGTACCGGTCTACGAGTTGCTTGGCGGCAAGCAGCGCGACCGCGTGCCGACCTTCGCCTCGACCGGCGACGAGGCGGAAGGCGATGTCGCGATCGAACGCGCGCGCCAATTGGCGGCCCAAGGCTGGCAGGCGATCCGCTTCTTCCCTGTCGGGCAGAAAAGCCGCGACATTTTCGAGCCGCGCGAGTCGATCGGCCCGACGGCGAAGATGCTCAATAAGGCGCGCGAAACGTTGGGCGGCGATCTCGTGCTCGGGATCGACTATCACCACCGCCTATCTGTCGCCGAGGCGGCGAGCTTCTGCGCCAAGCTCGGGCGCGACACGCTCGACTTCCTCGAGGAGCCGATCCGCGACGAAACGCCCGAAGCCTATGAGTCGCTGCGCACGCTGACGCAGGTGCCGTTCGCGATCGGCGAGGAATTCGCCAGCAAATGGCAGTTCCTGCCCTATATCGAGCGCGGCATTCATCAGTTCAACCGGCTCGACGTCTGCAATGTCGGCGGGATTACGGAGGCGATGAAGGTCGCCGGCTGGAGCGAAGCCCACTACGTCGACCTAATGCCGCACAACCCGCTCGGCCCCATCTGCACGGCCGCGACCGTGCATCTGGCGGCGGCGATCCCGAATTTTGCCTGGCTCGAAACGCGCGTGCCCGAAGCCAAGGGCTTCGACAGCGCGGAATACTTCCCCGTGCAGCCGCGGCTCGACCGCGCCGATTATCCGGTCAGCGATCTGCCGGGGCTTGGCGTCGAGGTCAACGAGGCGGCGATCGCCGCGCAAAGCCTGCGCTTCTGGGAAGCACCGCATCTCACGCGACGCGACGGCTCCGTCACGAACTGGTAGCTCCAACTTCCGAGGTCAAAATGACGCGTAGTGCAGACATCGTCCGCCCGCCCAAGGAACTGATCGACGGGCTCAGGAATATCGGGGCGGCGACGGTCGCCGGCACGCTCGGCCATATGGGTTATAAGAACCCGCATATGGTGGGCCCGGTTTCGCAGAACGCCGGCAAATCGATCGTCGGGCCGGCGCTGACCCTGAAATTCATGCCGCAGCGGCCCGATCTGTTCAGCGAAGGCGAATACGCCGATCCCGAAACGCAGCTGCACCGCCACGTGCTCTATCACGTGCAGGAAGGCGATGTGGTGGTCGTGGACGCGCGCGGCGATATGAGCTCGGGCGTGTTCGGCGACATGATGTCGACCTATTTCAAGGGGCGCGGCGGGGCCGGCATCGTCATCGACGGATGCATGCGCGATTGGCCCAACGTGAAGAAGCTCGATCTCGCCTTGTGGCTGCGCGGCTGGACGCCGAATTATCACGTGCAGACGACGATCTTCCCGATGGAAGTCAACGTGCCGATCGCCTGCGGCGGTGTCACCGTGATCCCCGGCGATATCGTGGTCGCGGACGACGACGGCGTGGTGATCGTGCCCGTGTCGATGGCCAAAGCGGTGATCGAAGAGGCGAAGAAGCACGCCGAGTGGGAGGAATTCTCCCGCATAAAGTTGACGCAGGGCGAATCGTTGCAGCGTTACTACCCGCTGCACCCCGACGCGAACGACGAATATCAGGCGTGGCGCAAGCTCAACCCGATCGGGGGCAAGAAGCGCTAACGCAGGTCGATACCCGCTCGAACGCGAAAGCCCGCCGCTTGGTTCGCCAAGGGCGGGCTTTTTGCTGTTTGGAGCGCAAGTGCAAACGTGAAGCGGTTGGCGAATTTTGTATTCAGCCTTGTTCGGCGCTCCGCGACGGAACATTATCGACGAATCGGTCGAATGACCCATCCGTCGAGGGAGATGACTTTGTCCAAGAAGCTGCGCGGCGTGATCGCCGCGATCGTCACGCCGATCGATGCCCATGGCGAGCCCGATTTCGACCGTTTCGCGCGCGTCGCCAAACATCTTCTCGACAATGGTTGCGACGGCTTGAACGTGCTCGGCACGACCGGCGAAGCGACGTCGTTCTCCTTGCGCCAGCGCACCGACCTGATGCGCAAGATCGCGGCCTCGCCGTTGCCTGTCTCGCGCATGATGGTCGGCACGGGGGCCGCCGCCGTCGAGGATGCTGCTGCGTTGTCGCTTCTGGCGGGCGAGCTTGGCTTCGCGGGCGCCCTGCTGCTGCCGCCCTTCTATTACAAAGGCGTGCCGGAAAGCGGCATCGTGCGCTATTTCGACCGCATCGCCGACGCGACGAAGGCGAGCGACGTTCCGCTCTACCTCTATCACTTCCCCGCGCAATCGGGCGTGCCCTACACGCTGGCGCTGATCGAAAAGCTGATCAAGACCTTCGGCGCGCGGATCGCCGGGTTGAAGGATTCGTCCGGCGACATGCCCTATGCGCGTTCGGTCGTGGCGCTGTCGAAATCGCTCGACGTGTTCCCGTCGAACGAAGCCTGCCTGCTCGACGCGCGCAAGGGCGATTTCGCCGGTTGCATCTCGGCGACCGCCAACACCAACGCGCCCTATTGCGGCCGCGCATTCCGCGACGGCGACGAGACGGCGCATAAAACCGCCGTCGAGATCCGCAAATTGTTCGACGGCAAGCCGCTCGTGCCCGGCGTCAAGGCGCTGACCGCGCATATTCTGGGCGACGACGCGATCGCGAAGCTGCTGCCGCCGTTCGATGCGCTAAGCGCCGCCGATCGCGACGCCGTGATCGACGGTTATCGCAAGCTGACGGCCTGACGCATCGCGTTCACGCGTTGGGCGATTGGCCGGCGATATTGTTGCCGGTCATCAACGCCGCATAGTGGTCGCTGGCGATCGGGCACGACAAGGCGCGCAGATAGACGCGCATCAACGCGTCGTGGAACGGCGCCGCGTCTTCCTGCGAGGACACCAGCGTATCGCCAAGCTCGGCATGCGCCGCCTGCATCTCGCGCAGCAGCGCCGTCTCGTCCACCATCGTATTGCGGCCTTCACGCAACACGTGGCGGCCATCGACAAACACCTCGCGGATCGCCGCCCCACGCTCGCCATAGACGATCTGGCGGACGGGATGGTTGAGCGGCGTCAACGTCGTCGCGTCGAGATCGTAGCAGACAAGATCGGCCTTGAAGCCGGGCTCGATCCTGCCGAGCCGATCCGCAAGGCCGAACGCCTTCGCCCCGCCCTCGCAGCCCGCGCGATAGATATCCTCCGCCGTCGGCCAGCTGTCGCTGTCCGGCGAGGCGATTTTGGGGATCACCGCCCCGGTGCCCAGCGTGTTGAGCATGTTGACGCCGTAGAGCAGTCCGCAGCCGTCCGAGCCCATCGAGACGTTGATACCCGCGTCGAGCAACGCGCGCAGCGGCGCCACCCCCGACCCCATGATCGCGTTGCTCCACGGGTTGTACTGAACCGATGCGCCCGACCGCGCGATGATCTCGATATCGCGCTTGGACAGCCACGTCGCATGGATCAGAGACGTGTTTTCCTTCAAGAATCCCAAATGGTCGAGATGCGCCACCAGCGATCGGCCGTAGAATTCCTCGGCCGTGATGAGTTGCATGCGCGTTTCCTGGCAATGCGTCATCACCGGCAGATCGAGCTCGTCGGCGAGCTTGCGGCTCGCGACCAGAAATCCGTCGGTGCAGCGATGCGGCGCCGACGGCGACACGAGTGTCGCGACGCGCGCCGATTTGGGATGTTTGCCCTTGGCCGCGAGATCGCGTACGAGCCCCAGAAGCTGGTCGGCGGTCGGCCGCTTCAGCCCGCGAAGTTCGCCGAGCAATGCCGGCGGGAATTCCGCCTCGCCGAAGGGATAGGAATCGACCACCGCGCGGTCGATCATCGAGAAGCCGACGAAAGCGCGCGTGCCCGTATCTTCGTAGGCCTGGAACGCCGCGTCGATATGTTCGCGCGAGAACAACTGCCCCAGCGACAAATCGTCGACGATCGTCGTCGCACCCGTGCGCAAGGATTCGAGCGCGCCGACGACCGTGCGCAGATACATCTGGCGCGGCGTCAACGCCACCGCCTTGCGCGGGCGGATCAGCGACATCGCGACCTCGGTCGTCAGGTTCTCCAGGCAGCCTTTGAGATAATGATCCCAAGAATGCATATGGCCGTTGATCAGCCCCGGCATCACCAGTAGCCGCGCGCCATCGACCACGGCGTCGGCCCGGTCGTGCGGAATCGCCCCCGGCGCCTCGATCGCCGCAATCCGGTCGCCGTCGATCAACAGATCGCCGCGTGCCCAGCGATAGATCTTGCCGCTCGACCGAACCAGCAGCGCATCGGCGATCAATGTTTTACGAACGGACGTCACGGCACCCTCCCATCGGCGATGGAGGGTGACAGCAAGCGCCGTGCCAGCGGCGCCGAAGGATCAACGCGGCGCGAGTTTCAATCGCATCACGATATCGCGGCCGTGATTGCCGAAGCCTTTGCCGAAAATATTCACGCCGCCGGGACGCTTGGCTTTTTCCTGGATGCCGACGCGCAGGCGGATCGAGTGATGGTTCGGCAGATCGAGCTTCGACAAACCGATGCTCGAGATGCGTTTGCCGTTGACGAACGTGCCGTCGCGGCTGATCCGCCATTGCGTGAGATCGCCGTATTGCGAGCCTTCCAGCTTCCACCAGCGCGGCGTGAAGCGCCCGCGCCGGTCGCCGTAATCGCCCGGTGCCGTCCACACGCCGACATGGACATGGTTGACCCATAGCGAAATATCCGACGGCCAATTCTTGTTGGTGCCCGGCACTTCGGACGACAGCTCGAGCTCGAACTCCAAAGCCTCGACCGTGCGGTTCATCAGCTTCGCGTTGTTCGGGAACTTGTACTCGACATAGCCGCGCCCGAACCAGATCAACGCCGCCTGCACGCGCGCGGGATCGAGAAACAGGTCGGGCACGTCGAGCACGCCCATGATGCGCTCGGTCGAGCAAATGCCGCAGGGCGCCGAGACCTCGCAACTCGTGTAGAGGCCGAGCGGCATCTCGACCTCGACCACGTTGCTGTCGCGGCTCGGCCGTTCGGGCGCCAATTGAATGACGATCTCGTCGAATCGGGCCCAGCAGATCTTCTGCTGCCCTTTGCTGGCTTTGCCGAGCGAGGTTTCGATGAGCTCGGCATCGGTCAAAATCTGCACGTTGGTCGCGACGGTCGATTGCGGCAGCTCGAGCGCCTCGGCGATCTGGTTAACGTTCAACGGACCGGTACGGCGCAATAGCTGAAGAATGCGCACGCGGATCGGCGAGGCAAGTCCGCGCACGACCGCGAACTGACGCGCGGGATCGACGGCGAGGAAGCTATGAGTCGCTTCCCCATCCGCGCCGGCGCCCGCCGCGATATCGGCGGGGCCGCGGCGCGGGTCGGACCCGGCGAAGGCGGTGTGACCCGCCCCGCCGGATGTCTCTCCCTTATTTCGACGACTCGAGTCGGATGACATTCCACGAGGCCGGTTTCAGCGTCATCGTTACAGCTCCGTCCGCCACCGTCACGCCTTCGAGGCGCTTGGGCGACACGCGGTCGGGAGCATTCTTGTCGTTGACCGCCGTGAGGCTATCATGCCGCAACTCCTCGGCGACCGCGACCTTCATTCCGCCGAAGCCGCGCATATCGACCTTGACCTGCATTTCGCCCTTCAGGTCGCGGTTGAGCGCGAACAGCGTCAGCGACTTGCCGTCCTCGCCCGCCACCGCCGACAGCTTCAGATACGGCGCCTTGACGGGATAATAGAGGTCCTGATCGCCGCGCGGGTCGTAATACGACGCGTCGTAGATGTCGCTTTCGATCCGCGTGCGCAGCACGTCGCCGCGGCCATAGCGGCTCATCTGGGCGAAGGGATGGAAGATCGTCTGACGCCAGGCGGGACCGCCCGTTTCGGTCATGATCGGCGCGATCACATTGACGAGCTGCGCCAAACATGCGGCCTTCACGCGGTCCGCGTGGTTCAACAAGGAAATGCACGCACCGCCGAACGCTAGCGCGTCGGCCATGTCGTAGATTTCCTCCAGAATCTCCGGCGCCACCGGCCAGCCGGGCTTGATCCGGTTGGCGCGCGGACGGCGCGTGCGATACCAGACGTTCCACTCGTCGAAGGACAGCATGATGCGCTTGGACGACCGGCGCTTGGCCGACACCGCGTCCGCGATCGCCACGACCTCGTCGATGAAGCTGTCCATCAGATCGGGGCTGGCGAGCAAGGCCGCCGTGTCGCCGTTGTAGTTGTTGAGATAGGTGTGCAGCGAGATGAATTCGACATGCTCGAACGTCTCGTCCAGCACCTCGTCTTCCCACTGGCCGTAGGTCGGCATCGTACGGCCGGACGAGCCGCACGCCGCCAGTTCCAGCGACGGATCGATCCAGCGCATCATCTTCGCCGCTTCGCGCGCGACCGCGCCATATTGGCGGGCGGTCTTGGTTTCCATCTGCCAGGGCCCGTCCATTTCGTTGCCCAGGCACCAGAACTTGATGTCGTGCGGCTTTTCCCAGCCGTGCTTCTTGCGCAGGTCCGAATAATACGTGCCGCCGGGATGGTTGCAGTATTCGACCAGATTGCGCGCCGCGTCGCCGCCGCGCGTGCCCAGATTGACCGCCAGCATCGGCTCGATATTCGCG
This sequence comes from Alphaproteobacteria bacterium, assembly GCA_017308135.1. Taxonomy (NCBI): domain Bacteria; kingdom Pseudomonadati; phylum Pseudomonadota; class Alphaproteobacteria; species Alphaproteobacteria bacterium. Next base: position 289,881 of record JAFKFM010000010.1, on the reverse strand, counting down.
GCCTTGCACCAATCGACGAATTCGTTGGTGCCGAAGGTGTTGGGCTCGGTCGAGAACCAAGCGAGGTCGAGGCGCGCCGGGCGATCCTTCACCGGCCCCACGCCGTCTTCCCAATTATAGCCCGAGACGAAATTGCCGCCGGGATAGCGCATGATCGTCGGCGCCAATTCGCGCACCAGCGCCAGCACGTCGCCGCGAAAACCGTTCTTGTCCGCGGTCTTGTGGCCGGGCTCGTAGATGCCGCCATAGACGCAACGACCCAGATGTTCGATGAACGCGCCGAACAGGCGGGGATCGGTGCGACCGATCGTAAAGTCGCGGTCGAGTAGAACGGATGCTTTTCTCATGGCGTTTCCCTGACTTGCTTGATGTTGTTTCGATGTCTCTACCGCGCGAACAAAGGACGCTCGCCGGGGGCGAGCGGTTCGAGCACGGATTCCTTCAACGTTTTGGAATAGGGATGCTGGGGATCGGCGAGAATGGTCCGCGCATCGCCGCTTTCCACCACCTTGCCCTTCTGCATGATGATGATGCGGTCGGAAATCGAATACGCGGTCGCCAGATCGTGCGTGATATAGATGATCGACAGGCCCAGCTCGTCGCGCAGCTTGCGGAACAGATTGACGATCGACGCGCGTAGCGACGCATCGACCATCGACACGGGCTCATCCGCGATCAGCAGCGACGGGCCGGACGCCAAAGCGCGGGCGATCGCCACGCGCTGCAACTGCCCGCCCGACAATTCGTGCGGATAACGGCCTTTGATTTCGGCAAGCGATAGACCGACTTGGCGCAACGCCTTGTCCGCCCCCGCCTGCATCGCCGCCTCGTCCTTGGCGCCGGCGAAGCGCTGACACGTCGCGTAGAGATAGCGGTCGAGCCGTTTCAACGGATTGAACGCCTCGAACGGATTTTGAAACACGGGCTGGACCGACGCCATAAACGCGTGGCGATCCGCGCCATTGCGCAATCCGGCAAGATCGCGTCCTTTGAAACGCGCGGTCCCGCGCGTCGGCGTTTGCAGTGCCAGGATGATCCGCGCCAGCGTGGACTTGCCCGAGCCGGATTCGCCGATGATCGAGAAAATCTCCGGCTTCGCCGTTTCCAGCCGGAAGCTGACGTCGATCACTGCCTCGACCTGCGTGCGGGAGAATAGTCCGCCGCGCGTGAAGGTCTTGGAGACGGAATCGAGTTCGAGCAACGCGTCGGTCATGGCGTGGCCTCCACGCGGTCTTTCTCGAAGCAGGCGACGCGATGATCGGGTGCCACCTGCTCCATCGGCGGAACTTCCACGCGGCAGCGTTCCGTCGCGAAAACGCAGCGCGGATGGAACCGGCAGCCCGAGGGCGGATTGGCGAGGCTGGGCGGCGTTCCTTCCAAGCCGCTGCGCGGCCGGTCGTCGCCGATGCGCGGCAACGAGTGAATCAAATGGCGCGTATAGGGATGGCGCGGCCGTGCGAACACGTCCGGAGTGCGCGCCTCCTCCACCAATCGTCCGGCATACATGATGCCCAGGCGATCGGTCAGATGCGCGTGCACGCCCATATCGTGCGTCACGAACAGCACCGACGACGCCATTTCCCGCTGGATCGAGCGGAACATCGCCAGCACGTCCTTCTGCACCACGACGTCGAGTGCGGTCGTCGGCTCGTCGGCGATGATGAATTGCGGCCGGCAGATCGTGGCGAGCGCGATCGTCACGCGCTGGCGCATGCCGCCCGACAATTCGTGCGGATAGGCTTTCAGCACCGAGGCGGGTAGATTGACGCGCGCCAGATGCGCGACGACCGCCGCTTCGAACCCGGCTTTGTCCAGGCCCATATGGCGGAAGGCGAAATCGAAGAACGACGTGCCGATGCGCCGCACGGGGTTCAGCACGCTCATCGAGCCTTGCATGACGTAGGAGAGATGCCGCCAGCGAACGCGCTCGACCAGATCGGCCGGAGCGCGATTCAAGCCCATCGTGCCGTCCATGAAGCTGAACTGGATATCGCCGCCGACGATTTCCAGCGGCGGGCGCATGGCACCCGCGATGGTCTTCACCAGCGTCGACTTGCCCGAGCTCGATTCGCCGGCGAGGCCGTAAATCTCGTCCTTGCGGACTTCGAAGGTGATGCCGTCGACGGCCTTCACTTCCCGGTCGACGCCGAACAGACGCAGACGATACCAAGCGCGCAGATCGCGCACCGCGACGACGGGGCCTTCGTCCGTTTCCGGCTTGGCGGCGGGGTTTCGCATGGCGGCGCTCATTCTTTGCGCCCCCCGCCCCGTTCGAGCCTAGATCGCGGATCGATGTACTCGTTCATCGAGATCGCGAGCAGATAGAGGCCGATGAACAGCATCACCACCAGGCCGACCGGGAACGCGATCCACCACCACACGCCGGCAACGACGGCGCTGTGCTGATTGGCCCAATAGATCATCCCGCCCACGCTGGGCCGATTGATATCGGTGAAGCCCAGCACCGCGAGCGTCACCTCCAAGCCGATCGACCAGTTCATATTGTTGAGCGAGGTCGAGAACACGATCGGCAGCACGAAGGGCAAATGCTCGCGCGACAGGATTTCGTGCGTGCGCATGCCGGAGAACACGGCCGTCTGCGTGAATTCCCGATGCCGGAGACTGAGCGCCACGGAGCGGATCAGCCGCGCGTCGTAGGACCAGCCCAACAGCGCCGTCAGCACCGCCAGCATCACCCACGACATGTTGTCGCGCATGACGAAGTAGAACAGCACCAGGATCGGGAATAGCGGGATGACGATGAAGGTGTCGTTGATCGACATCAGCACCCGATCGACCCAGCCGCCGCGATAGCCGGCGAGCAAGCCGATCGACAGCGACAGGATGCGGCTCAAAATCGCGACCAGCAGGCCGAAGGCCAGCGTGTTGCGGATCGAGTAGGTCAGCAGCCAGAACAGATCCTGCCCGCGCGACGTGGTGCCGAACCAATGCGCGCCCGAGGGCGGCACGTCCATCGGCGCCACGAACTGGTCGAGCGGCGGATACGGCGAGACGAAAGATAGCAGCGCCATCGCCACGACCACGCCGGTCATGAGGATGCCGGCGAGGAATTCGCCGTTGTAGCGCAGGAGATCGCGAAGAACGACGAACATGCTCAAGATACCGTGACGCGAGGGTCGATAAGCGGATAGATCAAGTCGATGACCAGCACCGCGAGCGAAACGCCGACGATCGACACCGTCGTGACGCCGAGGACGAGGCTGTAATCGCCGGCGTGAACGCCGTCGACCAGCAGCGAGCCGATGCCCGGATAACCGAACACGCGTTCGGTGATCAGCGCCCCGGAGAAGACATGGCCGAGCGAAATCGCGAGGCCGGTGACCTGCGGGGCGATTGCGTTGCGCATCACGTAAGCGGTCAGGATGCGCCGCTTCGACACGCCCGCGAGTTCGGCGTAGACGACGTAATCCTCGGTCACGACGTTCGACACGAGGCTGCGCATGCCGACGAACCAGCCGCCCAGCCCGACGAGCAGCAGCGACAACAGCGGCAGCATCGAATGGCGAACGACCGACAGAATGTATTCGGACGACCAGCCGCGCGCGACGTTCATCTGGGAACCGCCCGAGATCGGCAGGATCGGCCAGAGATAGCCGAACACGATCAGCAGCAGGATCGCGGCGATATAGTAGGGCATCGGATGCAGCGCCATCGCGACGATGCCGAAGCCCTTAAGGATACGGCTGCGGCGATAATAGCCGGCGAGACCGCCCAGCAGATTGCCGATGATCCAGGTGAGAATCGTGGCCACGCCCAACAGACCGACCGTCCAGGGAATGGCGCGCCCGATCAGCGTCGACACGGGCGACGGAAAGGCGGAGAGCGAAGGTCCGAAATCGGCGACCAGAACGCGGCGCCAGAAATTCAGATACTGCTCGATCGGCGAACCGGTCAGGCCATAGAGCTCGCGCAACGACTGGCGCATCGATTCGATCGCTTCGGGGGCCGTGTGCCCGAAAGCCGTGGCGACGGAAACCGTATGCTCCACCGGATCGATCGGCGTGGCATGCGTGATGATATAGGCGATATTGATGCCGATGAAGACGACCAGCAGAAATTGCAAAAACCGGCCGAAGGCATATCTGGCGTAGGCGCGCATATTCGTGTGCTTTCCCGGGGAACGTGAAGTCCGCCTTCCGGCCGGCACGCGAACTGCGCATGCCGGCCGGCCGGAGCGGATCGTCGCTTACTGCTTCGGCTTGATCTTCACGAACATGTAGCGGGAGTTACCCCAGTTCGGCACCGGATTGGCGTACGGGTTGTCCGCGGTCGGGAAACCGGTCCAGTAGGTTTCGTCGGCCACGGTGAACACGTTGTACGACATCAGCGGGATCACCGGCATTTCGCGCGTCGCGAGCTTGACGAACTCCTTGCCGAGCTCGATGCCCTTGGGATCGTCGAAGTCGATCCCGCGGATCTGTTCGATGATCTTGTCGAGCTCCGGGTGCGACCAGCGCTGCCAGTTGCGCGAAGGCTGCGATTGCCCCGGGGGCGCGACATAGGCCGAGTGCCAGCTGTCCATGAAGAAGGACAGATCCTGGTGACCGCCCCAGGTCTCGACGCTCCAGCTCAGGATCACGTCGAAATCGCCCGCCGCGCGGCGCGTGAGCAGCGTGCCCGCCGCCACGTCGACGCGCGCGTCGATCCCGAACTGACGCCAGCTTTGCGCGATCATCGAACCCGCGCGGGTCATGATCGGACGCGCGTCGCCTTCCACCACCACGCGGATGACGAACGGCGTGCCGTCGGGCTTGAGCCACTGATTGCCTTGCTTGCGGAAACCCGCGCGCTCCAGCAATTCGGTGGCCGCCTGCGGATCGGGCTTCCACCAGCCGGTCCCGAAGGCCTTCGCGATGTCCTTCGGATCCGACGGGATCTGGTTGCCCATCGACGGACGCAAGCTGTCCGCGATCTGGCGCGCCATCGTCCGGTCATACGGCTTGATCTTGCGCTTGCCGGTGTCGATCTCGAAATCCGCGAGCCAATCCTGCATCGCGAGGTGATACGTCTCCGGATGGCGGCCGGTCGGCGGCACGTGGATCGGCGAGATCGTCGCCGCACCGCGATAGGACGCCATCGAAACGGCCTTGATGTCGACCAGCAGCGTCAACGCCCAACGCACGTCCTTGTTCTTGAACATGTCGAGCTGGGTGTTGAAGATCGCCGACGGCAGCGTGGGATCGGGATGCCCGAACGGGAAACCCTTGAACCACGCCTTCGAGGTCGGGTTCTGGCGCGCGAGCGTGAACATGCCTTCGGGCGCGATGTCGTGGACGACGTCGAGCTCCTTGTTCATCTGCGCGATCACGCGCTTATCCGGCGGACCCGGATCGACGTAAGCGAGGTAGCGCGGCGCGGGCTCGCCGAAGCGGGCCAACGACGTGCGCTGCCAATCCGAGCGGCGCTGCCAGATATACCATTTGCCGTCCGGATCGTGGCTGTGCAGCACATAGGCCGACAGCGAAACCGGCTTCTCGAAAGCGAACTTGTTGGGGTCTTCGGCCTTCTCGAAGATATGCTTGGGCGCGATCCAGATCGCGTTCCAGCGCACGGTGAACAGCGAGTGGAAGCGCGAATTCGGGCGCTTCAACTTGAAGATCACGGTTTCGGCGTCCGGCGTTTCGACCGTTTCCACCGCATTGGCGAGAACGGCGCTCCAGCGCATGCCGGGCGTCTTCACCATCATATCGACGGTGAATTTCACGTCGGCCGAGGTGAACTCGACGCCGTCGCTCCAATAGATACCGCGGCGCAACTTCACACGCATCTCGGTGAAGTTCGCGTTGTAAACGGGCTTCTCCGACGCAAGGGAGTTGTCCCACACGCCGTCGATACCGCTATTCGGATCGATATACCACAGCGTGTCCAACGCGGCCTGCTGCAACCCGTTGGATTGGCTGTTGGCGTTGATAGCCCAGATATTGAACCACGCCGCGTTCTTGACCGTCCCCTCGGGGTTTTCGAGAATCAGGAGTTGATTGCGCGGAATGTCTTTTGGAATGCCTTGGGCGTTCGCGGGCTGAATCAGCCCCCAGAACGTCGAGCCTGCCAAAACGCCGGCGGCAAGCCATCGTGCGGCGGATTTCATGGGATCCTCCCGTATGTTTTCCGCGCGAACGTCGCCCGCGCGTTCTTTTTTCCGATCGCCGATCCTTGCGGAATTGAATCCGCATGCGAATCCTGACGACCGAACGGGATCGTATGGACGCCCTCCGGCGATGACAATTAAAGAACGGGTTTATATCGGAACCTACGATATGAACCCGGATACCGCATCGCGATGTCGCAGCCGCGCGCAAGACTTCTGATAGTGTAGCGCTCGGACGATGTTCGGATTTGCCCTTCTACTTTTCGGAATCGAGCATCGATCGCGCGCATACAAAACGTAAATGGGAGAAGACGATGATCTATCGCGGCGTGTTTCCGGTGGCGCCCACCGTGTTCGATGCGGACGGGCGTTTGGACCTGGAAGGCCAAAAGCGCTGCATCGATTTCATGATCGATGCGGGCTCGCACGGAATCTGCATCCTCGCCAATTGGTCCGAACAATTCGCATTGACCGACGCCGAGCGCGAGACCGTGATGGATTGCGTGCTGAAGCACAACGCTGGCCGCGTGCCGATCATCGTGACCACGACGCATTTCTCGTCCGATGCTTGCGCCGAGCGCAGCCGCCGCGCGCAGGACGCGGGTGCATCGATGGTCATGATCATGCCGCCCTATCATGGTGCCACGATCCGAGCGCCCGAGCCCGCGATCTACGATTTCTTCAAGCGCGTGTCGGACGCGATCACGATCCCGATCATGATCCAGGACGCGCCCGTCGCGGGCACGCCGTTGTCGGTGCCCCTGCTCGCCCGCATGGCGCGCGAGATCGCGAATGTCAGCTACTTCAAGATCGAAGTGCCGCAAGCGGCCAACAAGTTGCGCGCGTTGATCGCCGAAGGCGGTGCACCCATCGTCGGGCCTTGGGACGGCGAGGAAGGCATCACGCTGCTTGCCGATCTCAACGCCGGTGCCACGGGCACGATGCCCGGCGGCGGCTACCCTGACGGTATTCGCGCGATCTTCGATCCGCACGCGGCGGGCGATCGCAAAGCGGCGACCGAAGCCTATGCGCGCTGGCTGCCGCTGATCAATTTCGAGAACCGGCAATGCGGGCTTGCGGCCGCCAAGGTGCTGATGGAAGCGGGCGGCGTGTTCAAGTCGGGCGCCACGCGCCGGCCGCAGGTGCAGATGCATCCGGCGACGCGCGCCGAACTTCTTGAGATCGCGCGCAGTCTCGACCCGCTCGTCCTACGCTGGGGGAAATAGGGGTAACGCGTTCGCAACTTGGACCGCGAGCCCCGTTCACCCGCGTGAACGGATTGAACGCCGCAACCGTTCACGAGCGTGAACGGTTGCGCGGCGAACGCGCGCTAACCGACTGATATTTCCGCCATCCGGACTTGGCATGGCGATTGGAATGCGACGGGCATGTTTTCGCCCGTTTGGCTCATTCTGATCGGCACCGCCGCCACGCTCGCCGCGACGCGCATCCCCCGTGCGGTCGCGGCACCGTTCGGTGCGGCCAGCGCCCTCGCCCTGTTCGCGATTGCGCTCGGCTATGTCGGCGCGATCGGCGATGGCGCCGCCGTCGTCGCTCCCTTCTGGTCCGTGCCTTCGCTCGGCATCGCCGGCGGCTTGCGCGTCGATGGATTGTCGCTGGTCTTCCTGCTGCTGATCGCCGGAATTGGCGCGCTGATCTTCATCTACGCGCATGCCTATCTGGCCGGCGATCCGCGCTTGCGCCGTCTTGTCGTGGTGCTGATCCTGTTCATGACCGCGATGGCGGGGGCCGTCACCGCCGACGATATCGTCGTGTTGTTCGTGTTCTGGGAATTGACGAGCCTCGCCTCGTTCTTCCTGGTCGGCTACGACCACGAAAACCCGGCCGCGCGGCGCGCGGCGCTGCAAGCGCTGCTGGTCACCGGTGCGGGCGGGCTCGCCCTATTGGGCGGCTTGATCCCGATCGCGCTCGCCGCCGAAACGACGAGCCTCTCCGGCATTCTCGCCGCGCGCGAGGCCGTCCTCGCCCATCCCGCCGCGATACCGGCGATGCTACTGGTGATCGCAGGCTGCTTCGCCAAATCCGCACAAGTACCGCTGCATTTCTGGCTACCCAACGCGATGGCGGCACCGACACCGGTCAGCGCCTATCTCCACTCGGCGACGATGGTGAAACTCGGCGTCTATCTGCTCGCGCGATTCAACCCGCTCTATCAGGATGAAGCGTTGTGGCAGACGATCCTCGCCGGATTCGGCATCGCGACGGCCGCCACCGGTATGGCAATGGCCTTCCGCGAGACCGATCTGAAGCGCGTGCTCGCCCAGACGACGGTCGCGGCACTGGGCACGCTGGTGATGCTGATCGGCATCGCGCCCGAGCTTTCCATCGCCGCTGCCGTCACGTTCCTGATCGTCCACGCCTTCTATAAGGCAGCGTTGTTCATGGTCGCGGGCATCGTCGACCACGAAACGGGTCTGCGCGATGCGAGCGCGCTGCGCGGCCTCGCCCGCGCCATGCCGTTGACGGCGCTGGCCGCCACGCTTGCCGCCTTCTCGATGAGCGGCCTGCCGCCTTTCGTCGGCTTCGTCGCGAAGGAACTGATCTACGAAGCCAAGCTCGATCTCGGCCCCGGCGCCGCGGCGCTGCTCGGCCTTGGCTTTCTGGTGAACGCCGCCACGGTCGCCATCGCCGGGATCATGTCCTATCGCCTGTTCTTCGGCGCGCCCACGCCCACACCCAACAAACCGCATGATCCGCCGGCGGCGATGCTGGCGGGCCCGATCATCCTCGCCGTTCTGGGGCTGATCGCCGGCCTGCTGCCCGCTTTGCTCGGCGGCGCTTTCGTCGAGCCCGCCGCCGCCGCGATCCTCGGGCGCCCCGCCGCCGTCCCGCTGAAGCTCTGGCACGGCTTCAATACCGTTTTGCTTCTGAGTGCGGCGACGATCGTCGTCGGCGTGGCGCTGTATCTCGCCTGGGGACCGCTCGTGCCGCGCTTCAAGGCGCTGCGCGTCGTCGACCGCTACGCGCCCGCCGCCGCCTATGAGCGCGGTCTTGCGGCACTGATCACCTTCGCGGAGACATGCACGCGCAACATCCAGCACGGCTCGTTGCGCGGCTATCTGCGTACGTTGTTCCTGGTGCTGGCGATCGCGACGCTTGCGACGCTGATTCTGCGCGGCGGTGCGGCGTGGCCGGCGGCCGATAATCTGACGGATCCACGTTTGCTGCTGTTCGCGGCGATGCTGATCGGTGCGATCGCCACCGCCATGGCGCGCACCGCCATCGCCGCCGTGCTGGCATTGGGCCTCGTCGGGTTCTCGATCGCGTTGATCTTCCTGACCTTCGGCGCGCCCGATGTCGCCTTCACCCAATTCTCGGTCGAGACGTTGATGGTCGCGATTCTGGCGGCGGCGTTGCTGCGCTTGCCCTTGCGCCGGACGGATACGCGCAGCGCCCGCCAGAAGCTCGGCGACGCAAGCGTGGCCTTGCTTGTCGGCCTCGCGGTCGCGCTGGTTCTGGCGAGCGTCCTCGCCACACCGTTCGATCCGCGCTTGTCGCTGTGGTTCGGCGAAAATTCCGCCGCCGCCGCGCATGGCCGCAACGTCGTCAACGTCATTCTGGTCGATTTCCGCGCGCTGGACACGCTGGGCGAGATCACCGTGCTGGCCATCGCCGCCTTCGCGGTCGCCGCATTGCTGCGCAAAGGAGCGGCGAAATGAGCGCCTCGCTGATCTTGCGCGTCTCGGCACCAATGTTGCTGTGGCTGCCGCTGGCCGCGTCGCTTTACGTGTTGCTGCGCGGCCATAACGAGCCGGGCGGCGGTTTCATCGGCGGCTTGCTCGCGGGCGTCGGCCTCATTTTTCACGCGATCGCGTTCGGTGCCGCGCCGACGCGCAAGCTGCTGCGTTTGGCGCCAACGAGCTATTGCGCCATCGGCGTGCTGCTCGCCGCCGCGAGCGGGATCCCCGCCTTGCTGGGCGCCGCCGGGCCCTATCTCACGCATCTCTGGTGGTTCCCGGATATCGGCATCGTGCTGCCGCTGGGCACCACGATCCTGTTCGACGCCGGCGTCTACATCACCGTCGTCGGCACGGTCGCCACGCTGTTCCTGTCGTTGATGGAAGAGGAAACGCTCTGATGGATCCGATCGTCGCCCTTGCCATCGGCGGGCTGGTATCCGTCGGCGTCTACATGTTCCTGGCGCATGATCTGCCGCGCGTGCTGATCGGCTTCGTGTTGTTCGGCTCGGCCGTCAATCTCACGATCTTCGCGAGCGGACGGCTTGGCGCGACCTTGCCGCCCTTCGTGGCGCCCGGTGCGGATGTGCTGGAAGCGGGCACGGCGAACCCGCTGCCCCAAGCGCTGATCCTTACCGCGATCGTGATCGGCTTCGGCTTGACCGTATTCGCATTGATGCTCGTCGTACGCGCCAACGCCGAGTTCCACAGCGTCGATGCCGCCGATTTGGACGCGGCCGAAACGCCGATCGAAGCGGCGAAGAAACCGGCGGCGCCAAGCGCGCCCGCCGTCAAGCGGGCGGCTTAGGCGATGCTGCTGATCGTCGCCCCCCTGCTGATCCCGCTATTCGCGGCCGCTGTGACGGCATTGCTGCGTACGCGCATCGCGGCGCAACGCATCGTCGGCGTCGGCGCATCGGCGTCGCTGCTCGCCGCGAGCCTGATGCTGGTCGTGCATACGGCCGACGGTTCGATCCTGGTCGCGCAAATGGGCGACTGGCCTGCCCCCTTCGGCATCGCGCTGGTCGTCGATGCTTTCTCCGCGATCATGCTGGCGATCGCCGGATTGATGGCGCTGTCCGTGTCGATCTACGCGATGGGGCCGGACGCGGCGGCGCGCGACCGCGCCGGGTTCCAGCCGCTGTTCCACAGTTTGATGCTCGGCGTGTGCGGCGCTTTCGTCGCGGGCGACATATTCAACCTCTATGTCTGGTTCGAGGTGATGCTGATCGCTTCGTTCGGCTTGCTGGTGCTCGACCGCACGCGCGCGCAGATCGATGGCGGGTTGCGCTACGTGTTCTTGAACCTGGTCGGGACGACGGTGTTCCTGATGGCGGTCGGGCTGCTGTACGGCCAGCTCGGCACGCTCAATTTCGCCGATCTGGCGCGCGTCGCACCGCTGGCCGAAAACCAGGGCCTGCTCGCGGCGATCGGGGTCATGTTCCTCGTGTCGTTCGGCGCAAAAGCGGCGCTGTTCCCGCTGTTCAACTGGCTGCCCGCGGCCTATCACACCGCGTCGATGCCGGTCGCGGCGATCTTCGCGGGCCTGCTGACCAAGGTCGGCGTCTACGCGATCTTGCGCCTGTTCGCGCTGGTCTACGCGCACGACGTCGCGTTCTTCGGGCCGATCTTCGCCTGGGTCGCCGCGGCGACGATGGTGTTCGGCGTGTTCGGCGCCGCCGCGCATTACGATATCCGCCGCATTCTGTCGTTCCACATCGTCAGCCAGATCGGCTACATGATCATCGGCGTGGCGCTGCTCACGCAGGCCGCGATCGCCGCCGCGATCCTCTATATCGTCCATCACATCGTCGTGAAGGCCAATCTGTTCCTGGTCGCGGGCGCGATACGGCGCGAGAACGGCAGCTTCGCGCTCGGCCGCTGCGGCGGCTTATGGCGCACGGCACCGCTCCTCGCGATCGGCTTTCTGATCCCCGCCTTGTCGCTCGCCGGCATTCCGCCGCTATCGGGATTCTGGGGGAAATACGCCGTCGTGCGCGCGGGCATCGAAGCCGAAGCCTATTGGCTCGCCGGCGTCGCGTTGTTCGTGGGCCTGCTCACGCTCTATTCGATGATCAAAATCTGGAACGAAGCGTTCTGGAAGGCCGCCCCCGAGGCGACGGCCCCGATCGCGTGGACGCGCGGCGAGCGCATCGCGACTTATTTTCCCATTGCGTTGCTTTGCGCGACGACGATGACGATCGGTCTTTGGACGGAGCCTTTCGCGGCCCTCGCCGAGACCGCCGCCGCTTCGCTGCTCGATCGCGACGCCTATATCACCGCTGTGCTCGGCAATGCCGGCCAGATCGCGGAGAAGGCGCCATGAGCAAAGCCATCGCCTGGATGCAAGTCGCGCTCGTCTTCGCGGTCGAGCTCGTCAAATCGACCTGGGCAACGATCCTCGCCGTGATCGGCCCGCCGGACCGCTTGCGGCCCGCGATCCTCGCCGTGCCGCTCGACGTCAAATCGCCCGGCGGCATCGTGCTGTTCGCCGACATGGTGACGCTGACGCCCGGCACGACCAGTCTCGACGTCTCGCCCGACGGGAAGACGCTCTATGTCCACGCCATCGATGCGCCCGACGGACAAGCGGCGGTCGACGGCATGAAAGCCGCGCTCGAGGCGCAGGCGCGCAAGGTGTTGCCATGAGCTTCCTCCAGATCTGCATCGCCCTCGCCTTCTTCATCGTCGGGCTTTCGACCGGCGCCGTCGCATGGCGCTTGATCCGGGGCCCTTCGACCGCCGATCGCGCGATCGCGACCGATATGCTGGGTCTGCTCGCGATCTGCTTCGCCGCCTTGGTCGCGGCGGCGACGGGCGCGCGCGCCTATCTCGACATCGCCTTCGGCATCGCGCTCATCGGCTTCCTCGCCGCTGTTTCGTTCGGCGGCTTGCTGGAACGCGCCAGCGCCCCGCCGGCGCGGGAGCCCGGCGAATGAGCGCGCTTCTCGAAATCTGGGCGGGGCTCGCGATCCTTACCGGCGCGATCGTCGTCGGTATCGCCGCACTGGGCTTGATCCGGTTGCGCGACCCGTTCATGCGCATGCATGCCGCGACCAAAGCGGGCGTCGTGGGTTCGGGCTTCGTCGTCTACGGTGCCGCCTGGGCGCTCGGCGACGGCGGCGTGGCGCTCGACGCGCTGATCATCGGCACATTGTGCGTCGTCTTCCTGCTCGTCACCTCGCCCATCGCGTCGCATGCGCTGGGGCGTGCCGCCTATATCTCGGGTGCCCCCATCGCCGCGGCGACGGTCGCCGACGCGCTGCACGGCAATCTGCCCCGCAATCTTTTCGACATCGCCCCGCAACGCACGGCGCGCGGACGTCGCGCGTCCCCATCCCTTCCAGCCGGAGCCACGATCATGAGCGCCCAGGAAATTCGTGCACCGCAGGATTATCCGGCACCGCAATCCGGACGGTTGCGCGTGCTGACATTATGGCTGGCGGGCGGCGACCATCAGGACGCGGCGAGCGAGTTCGCCCTGGGCCTCGCGCGCGCGCAAGGCGCCAAGCTCGCCGCACTGTCCGCCGTCGATCCCGGCTTCGCCGAGCGTCCGCAAGCCGTACCGGTCGGCGGGCTCGCCTGGTCGCAATGGCTGGGCGACCGTTTGCGCCTGCAGCAGCGCGAACGCGCCGCCAAAGCATTGGCCGATTTCGATGCGCGCGCAGCGACGGCGCCGGTCGATGCCGCCGCGCGCCACGCGGAAGGCGCGCTGGAAACGCTGCTGCCGCTGGCTTCGGGCAACGATTTGCTGATCGTCCCGGCGGGGATCGACCGCTTCGGGCGCAAGGCTGACGGAAACGACGAACTCGCCGGAACGCTATCGGCCAACGGTGCGGGTCCCGTGCTGCGGGTCCAACACCATATGCCGGTTCGTCGCGTCGCCTTGCTGCTCGCCGGAACGCCGGCTTGCGCGCGGTTGGCCGCGAAGCTTGCGGCGACGGGACTATGGCAAGACGCGAAGATCGCCGTTTTCGCCGCGCGCGACGACGCGCAGAGCATGGCGGGAGTGGAAGCGCAAACGGCGCTGCTGCGCGCGCATGGCTACGACGCCGTCGAGGCCGATCCGATCGCGGCCGATGCGACGCGCGAGGAGATCGACCGGCGTCTTGCCGGCTTCGATGCGGCCGTCATGGCGGCGCTCGCCATCCGTCGGTCCGTGCTGGATGCGCTGCGCGAGGATGCGAACGCCCTGCTGGCGGCGCGCGCGGGATTCGTCTTGTTGCCTTGAACCGGGGCCCCAACGACGCCATTCTGGCGGGATGATGCTGGCCGCCCTGCCATTGTCGCTGCGCTTGCCGTTGCTCGCCGCGATTATCGTGTTCGCGGCCGCGACCGGCACCACGCATCTCGCGCTTTATTTCAAGGACCGCGCGGCGGACCGCCAGACCGAAGGCTTGGCGCAAGTCTATCTCGACGGCTTGGCCGCCGCGATCGCCGACGACGCGGCCGGTGGAAATTGGACCGCCGTCGAGCGGCGCTTCGCCGCCGCGTTCGGCGTTCAGGAAGGCGTCGCCGAGGCGGCACTTCTGGTCCTCGACCGGAACGGCGCCAGCCTCGCTTCGGTCGAGCATGGTGCCAATCGGCCGCCGCCCGGACTTGCCGGCGCGCGTATCGCCTATGACGAAACCGCGCGGATGTTGTGGGCCGCGCGCGCATTGCCGCCCGACGGCGCCAATTCGCTGGTCGTGGCGCTCGATATCGGATCGTTGCGCGACGCGCAGCGCAACTTGCTGCTCGCGGTCATCGCGCTCGATTTCGCGATCGCCCTGGTTTGCGGCATCGGCGCTTATCTTTTGCTCCGGCGGATCAACCGGACGGCCGACGGCGTGCTGGCGCTGCTGCAATCGGCGGGGACCGGCGCCGTGCGACGCGTGCCGGCGACGCTCGTCGCGGGTGCCGATGCGCGCACGGCCCCGTTGCTCGCCGCCTATAACCGCATGGCCGACGCGTTGACCGAACGCGAGAGGCTCCGCGCCGATATCGCCGAGCGCGGACAGGCGGCGGCGCTGGGCCGCCTCGCCGCGACGATGGCGCACGAGGTGCGCAATCCCCTGGGCGGGCTCGCCACGGCGGTCGCCACGCTGCGGAAATTCGGCGACGATCCGAAGGTGCGCGCGGACTCGCTCGAATTCGTGGCGCGCGGCATCGATACGATCGACGCGATCGTGTCGCGGATCATGAATTTCCATCGGCCCGAGGACGAGCGCCGCCTGACCCGCGCCGATTTCGACGATCTGCGGCTGCTGCTAACGCCCGCCTTGCGCAATCGCGACTTGCGGCTCGATTGGCGCGTGGATATCCCCGACGCGCTGGCGCTGGGCGCTTCGGGCGTCCGCCAAGTATTGCTCAATCTCTTGCTCAATGCCTGCGCCGCGTCACCCCAGGGTGGAACCGTCGCGTTCGACGCGCAGTCGCGCGACGGCAATCTCCATTGCACGATCGCGGACCAAGGTCCCGGCATGGACGATTCGCGCATCGAACAATTGCTGGGCCGCAATACGTCGTCGCCCGGCGCGCCGCGCTTGGGCCTCGATGCCGTCGTGTCGCTGCTCGGCGATCTGGAAGGCGTCGCGCGCGTCGAACGTGGTACGACGGGGGGAACGACCGTCGCCATCGCCATTCCGTTGCGGGAATCCTAAGTGACAACCTTGCGCATCTTGCTCGTCGAAGACGATCCAATATTAGGGCCCGCGTTGCTTCAGCGCTTGGCGCTCGAGGGATTCGACGCGCAACTCGCCGCCACGGGGGCGAGTGCGGTCGCCGCCGCAAGCGCGCGTGCGCCCGACATCGTGCTCAGCGACATCCGCTTGCCCGATTTCGACGGCGAGGCGCTGTGGCGCAAGCTCGTCGCCGCGATCGGCCCCGTCCCGACCTGGTTCATGACCGCGCATGGCGATATCGCGCAGGCCGTGCGCCTCGTGAAAGGCGGTGCGCGCGACTATTTGACCAAGCCCGTCGACATCGATGCGCTGATCGCCGCACTTGGCGCCGCCCCTGCACCGCGCCGGAGCGAGAGTTTGGGGACCGCACCGGCGATGCGCGTTCTTGAAGCGCAATTGCAAAAGGCGGGGCGCGCCGATCTGCCGGTGTTGCTGAGCGGCGAAACCGGATCGGGCAAGGAAGTCGCCGCGCGTTTTCTGCACGATTCGAGCGCGCGCGCCGCCGCCCCCTTCGTGGCGATCAATTGCGCGGCAATCCCGCGCGATCTCGCCGAAAGCCTGTTGTTCGGGCACGAGAAAGGTGCGTTCACCGGGGCGACCGCACGCCGCCAAGGTGTCGCCGAGGAAGCCGCCGGCGGCACGCTGTTCCTGGACGAGATCGCGGAATTGCCGCTCGATCTTCAGGCGAAGCTCTTGCGCCTCGTCGAAGCGCGCGCGTTCCGTCCGCTTGGCGCCAAGGCGGATATTCCCTTCCGCGCGCGGATCGTCGCGGCCACCCATGCCGATCTTGCCGAGCGGGTGCGCGCGGGCGCGTTCCGCGAAGATCTCTATTTCCGCCTGAACGTGATCGCCCTCGCCGTGCCGCCTTTGCGCGCGCGGACCGAAGACGTCGCAATACTGGCGCGCGGGTTTCTGCCCGCGGCGCCACGCAAGGATTTTGCGCCCGACGCGGTCGAAGCGCTGCTGGCACATGATTGGCCCGGCAATGTGCGCGAGTTGCGCAACCGCGTCGAGCGCGCGGCGGCCTTGGGCGACGGCGACACGATCGGCGTCGACGATCTATTTCCCGAAACGACGCTGGATTTCGCGGCACCGCGCGGCGAAGTATCGGTCTCGCTCGACGACGCCGCGAAAGCCGCGATCAAGGATCGCGTGCGCGACGCGTTGACGAAGACCGGCGGCAACCGCAGCGAAGCCGCGCGCCTGCTCGGCGTGTCGCGCACCACGATCTGGAAATACGCCCGATCCTAGAATATGCGGATCGCGCGCTATACGTCGCCGAGCGCCGCCAGCACATCGATGGCGCTTTCGGGGCGAGCTTGCTTTACGCGGCCTTTGCGCCAGAACGAACGCCGCTAGAACTACACCGGCCGGCGATCGCTCCACATCGACGTGTAGGGCCCCGCCCCTTGCTCGCCGCCGTCGATCGCCAGGATCTGCCCGGTCGTCTGGCCGGCGTTCTCCCCGCAGAGATAGACGATCGCCGCCGCGACTTCGTCGGGCGTCGCCAAACGCGCGGTCGGGATCGAGCGCGCCCGTGCGCGAATCGATGCGTCGCCTTTGCGCGCGACATAGGCTTCGGTCGTCACTGCCCCCGGCGCCACGGCGTTGACGGTAACGCCCTTCGGCCCCAACTCGCTTGCCATCGCGCGGGTTAGCGCGATCACCGCCGCCTTGGATACGGCATAGGGGATCACGCCCAGCGGCCCGCCAAGCCCCGCGAGCGACGCCACATTGACGATCCGCCCCCAGCCGCGCGCGGCCATCGCGGGCGCCACGGCGACGCTCAATCGCGCAACGGAGTGCAGATTGCCGTCGAGCGAGGCGCGGATTTTCGCCGGCAGATCGGGGCCGATCCCGCCCGTATTGCCGATATCGCCCGCGTTGTTGATCAGGATATCGATCGCGAACCCGGTCTTGTCGAGTTCGGCGAGACCGGCGGCGACGCTCGCTTCGTCGGTCGCATCCATGCGCAAGGCACGCACGCGCTTGCCGCCGCCAAGCTTGGCGACCGCTTCGTCGAGCTTCGCTTGGCGACGGCCGCAGATCGCGACCGCGTTTCCCGCGTCGAGCAGCATCTTGGCGGCCGCGAAGCCGATCCCCTCGCTGCCGCCGGTAACGAGCGCGCTTCTCACGCCGCCACCTTCTCGCGTTTGCCGCTGGCGAGCGAACGATAGGCGGCGTCGAGCGCGCGCATGTCGCGTAAGCCCGCTTCGGCCGGCACGTCCGGTGCCGTGCCATCGAGGATCGCATCGACAAAGCGCCGATGCTGGTTATAGGGGTTTTTCCAATCGCCCATCGCGGGCGGCAACAATTCGGATACGACCAGCCGCTTTCCCGGCTCGCGATATTTGATCGTCTCGCCGTCGAACGCTTTGGTGCCGCGGATCGTCAACGTCGCGTTATCGACGTAGCTCGCGAACCCGTCGCTGCCATGGACCGACATCTGCTCGCCTTTCACGCACCATGACGCCCCGATCACGCCGCGCGCGCCGTTCGCGAAGCGCACCAGCGCGGTCATCAAATCCTCGCCCTCGATATGGTCGCACATCAGATTGCCGCCATCGGCGGCGGCCTCGACGATATCCGAACCCAGCAGCCATTGCCCGAGATTGAGGTAATGCGTGGCGAGCATGGTGAAGCACCCGCCGCCGGTCGCGGCCTTGCTGCCGCGCCAGAAATTCGCCGGCGTGTTCGCCCAGACATGGCCCATGCCGTTGGCGAGCTTCGCCTCATAGCCGCCGATGCGGCCCAACGCCCCACTTTCGATCATCCGCTTGATGTCGCGCATCAGCGGATGGTCGAGTGAGTTCATGTACATCGCCAAAACGCGCTTGACGCGATGCGACGCGGCGACGAGGTCTTGCGCCTCCCGCACGTCCAGCGTCATGGGCTTTTGCAGCAGAACGTGTTTGCCCGATGCGAGGGCCGCCAGCGTTTGCGCATGATGGAGATTGTTGGGTGTGGAGATCACGATCGCATCGAGATCCATCGCGATCAACGCGTCGGCGCTGGGTGCAATTTTGCAGCCGAAACGCGCGCGCAGTTCTTCGGCCGGGGCCGCGACCGTATCGTAAACGGCGACGAGCTTGCTGCGCGGATATTCGCCGTAAAGCGCCGCGTATTTCGACGCGACGCCGCCCACGCCCAGCAGACCGACGCGCAAGACCGTGTCCACCATGGTTAGCGGACCGCCGAGACGGGCTTGTTCTCCATTTTATCGCCAACGCGGAGAATCTTTTCGGCCCGGTCGAGGATAATCGCGCCGCGATCGAGCAAGCGATTTTGCAGATTGGTGATACCGACCGCGCGCACATCGCCGCCATTGGCGAGCGCCATCGCCGTCGCCGTGCCCGCCGCCTGCCCCATGCCCATACACGTGACGGTCACGCGGCTCGACGCCAGCGCCACGCTGTCCGCCGAATGGCAACGCCCCGCGACCAACAGATTCGACAAGCCCTTCGGGCATAGGGTCCCGAAGGCGATATCGTAGGGCCGCACGACCGTGTGCATGTGGTAACCGGATTGATGCTTGGGATGGCGGTCGAGATACCAAGCGCCCAGCGCCACAACGTCGCTTTGCGGCCGCTCTTCCTCGACATCCGACGCGGTCAGGATTTTGTCGCCGACGATGCGGCGCGTCTCGCGCACGCCCGCGAACGGGCCGGTGCTGGCGAGATAGGCATCGGCGAAAGCCGGCACTTCGCGCTTGAACGCGTCGAACATCGTCTTGGCGTCCAAGCGGCCCTGGATTTCCGCGCGCGTCAGATCATTTTGATCGATGCCCGAACCGGGCGCACGGCACGCGTTGACGTAAACATGCGTGTCGTCTTCCAGCCGCCCGATCCATGGGCCGCCATAGACTTGCAATTCGCCGCGCGCATGGGCCTTGGCGACGGCCGCACTCGCCTGATCGCGGGTATTCGCGTCGACCTTCACGTTGCCCATGCAGAAATGCAGGCTCATCGGCTGCATTTCGTCGGAGATATCGAACGCCGCACCGGCATAGGCGGCCGCATCGGCGTCGCCCGTCGCATCGACGATCGTCTTGGCGTGGATGATGCCCAGCCCCGCCTTAGTCGCGACGATCACGGCTTCGGCGCGATCGCCGTTGCGGATCACGTCGCAGACGCGCGTGTAGTACAGGACCTTGACGCCGGCCTCGCGGAACATGCGGTCGGCTTGGCGTTTGAAGGCTTCGATGCCGAAGCGGATTTTGCCTTTGTCCGGCGTCTCCTTCATCTCGCGCAATTCATTGCTGGGGCTGAAGGCGACATCCATCGCGTCGTCGCGGCCCGCCGCCGCGCGCGCGAATTCGGCGACCACGCCGCCGACGACCGGCAAGCCGCTGCGCAGATCGACCCAGCCGTCGAACGACGCGCCGATCACGCCGGTGATGTAGCCGCCCGCGAAGCCGCGATCCTCGACCACCATCACCGAAGCCCCTTCGCGCGCCGCCGCGATCGCCGCGACCGTGCCCGCACAGCCCGCCCCGCAAACCAGCACGTCCACGCGCGCGATCACGTCCAGCGACCGCTCGAATTTATAGCCCGACGCCATGATGCGTTCCCCCGCTTATCCTTTGATTCCCGATGCCGTGACGCCGCGCACGAAGTAGCGCTGTGCCACGATGAAGACCGCGACGACCGGCAGGATCATCGTGACCGTCGCCGCCATCACCAAATGCCAATTGCTCGCCACGTCGTCGCCGCTGATCAGGCTGTAGAGGCCCATCGGCAGCGTGTACATCTTCGAATCGTTCAAATAGAGCAGCGGCGACATGAAGTCGCTCCAGCTTTGCTCGAACGCCAACACCGCCACGACCGCGACGACGGGTTTGGACAGCGGCATGACGATCCGCCACCAGATCTGCAATTCGTTGGCGCCGTCGATGCGCGCGGCCTCCATCAGCGATTTGGGCATGCCCAAGAAGAACTGATGGAACAGGAAGATGAAGAAGGCGTGCGTGCCGAAGAACGACGGCGCGATCAGCGGGTACCAGGTGTTGATCCAGTCGAGTTCCTTAAAGATCAGGAACAACGGGATCATGCGCACCGCGAACGGGAACATCATCGTCGCGATCATCAGCAGAAACATGATCCGCCGCCCGGGAAAGCGCAACTGCGCGAAGCCATAGGCGATGAAGGCGCTGGACAGCACGTCGCCCGCGACCGACGCGATCGCGACGACGATGCTGTTGAACACGAACCGCGCGAAGGGAAAGCTCTCGAACAGGACGAGCTTGTAATTCTCCCATGCCAGCGGCCAGGGGAAGATGCGCGTCGCGTCGTAGACTTGCGGCTGCGTCTTCAACGACGTCGTGCCGAGCAGCACGACCGGCAGCAGCCAGATCGCCGACAGGCCGAACAACACGATGTAACGGCCGATATGCGGCCGCCAGGGCTCGTACGCCGCTTCAGACGCGGTCATAGGTCACCCATTTGTCCGATGTCTTCATGATCAGCGCCGTCAGCGCCAGGATCGCGAGCACGAGGATCGCCGCCATCGCCGAGGCATAGCCCATTTCGATGTATTCGACGCCGCGCCGATAGAGATAGACGACATAGATCAGCGTTTCGTTGGCCGGTCCGCCGCGCGTCAAGATGAATACCGCCGCGAAGGCCTGGAACGACTGAATCACGCCGATGATCAGGTTGAAATAAATCGTCGGCGTCATCATCGGCAGCGTCACATGGCGCATGCGCTGGATCGGGCCGCAGCCGTCGATCTCGGCGGCCTCGTAAAGATCGCGCGGAATTTCCTGCAAGCCGGCCAGGAAGATCATCATCGTATGGCCGACCTGCCAGACGCTGAGCGCCACGATGGCGTAAAGCGCGAAATCGGGATCACGCAGCCAATTGGGCGGCGACCAGCCGGTCACTTCGCGGATCAAAGGGTTGAGGAAGCCGAGCTGCGGGTTGAGGAACCACAGCCACAGCACCGACGCCGCGACCAACGGCACGACCGACGGCAGATAGAGCGAGACGCGGAACACCGACATGAAGCGCAAGCGCGCGTTGATCAGCATCGCGAAAGCAAGGCCGACGACGATCACCAGGGGCACGCGCACCATCGAATATTCGAGCGTGACCCAGAGCGATTTGATGTAAAGCCTGTCGGAGGTGAACAGGCGTTCGTAATTCTCCCACCCGATCCACGTCGGCGCCTGCACGACGTTGTATTCGGTGAAGGAGAGATAGAGCGAGGCGATCATCGGCCCCGCCGAGAAGACCACGAACCCGAAGATCCACGGCGACACGAACAACAGGCCCCACAGGGCTTCGCGCCGGCGGTTCGTCATCGTCAGGCGGCTATGCGTGCTGGCATTCATATGCTGGCGAACGGCCGGCGCCCCTTCGCGGGAGCGCCGGCCTTACCTTTTCGCTTCAGTTCGTCTGACGCGCGAGCAAGCGGCGCACGTCGTCGGCCGCCGCCTTGATCGCGGCTTCGGGCGTGGCTTGACCCAGCAGCGCCGATTCCGACATCTGCTGGAGGCGCGCGTGGATCTGCGACCACACGCCGGGGGCCGCATGGCCTTCGACGAGTTCGGCGTTCTGCACGAAGGCCGAAGCGACCGTCGGCGGCAGATCGACCTTGCAGTTACGCAACGCCGTGTCCGCGCGCTTCTGCTGGCGGAAGAACTCGCAAGCGCCCGCGTCTTCCATCGCGATGAACTTCAGCAGTTTCCACGCCGCTTCGGGGTTCTTCGCCTTGGCCGGAATGCCGTAGCCCGGCACGCCATAGCCGATATAGCGCTGCTTGGCACCCGGATTGGCCGCGTTCATCGGCGAAACGAACACGCCGACCTTGTCGAGCATGTGCGGCGCGTCGTTGGCCATGATGTTGTAGAGGAACGGGCCGTCATGGATCATCGCCATCTTGCCGGTGTAGAAGCTGGTGCGCAGATCCTTCCAGGTCGAGCCGTACTGGCGCAACACGTTGCCCCAGCCGCCGGCGGTACGCTCCGAGAAGCCCGCCATCCATTTCAGCGTGTCCACACCCTGGGGCGAGTCGAACGCGACGCTGCGCCCGTCGGGCGACAGGATCGAACCGCCGTTGCGCGACATCCACTCGACGAAGGGGTTCTCGGAACCCGTCCCCATCGAGCAATTGAGGCAAGTATTGAAGCCGAGTTGCTCGATCGTGGTGCCGCTGCGCTTCGTCGTCTTGGCGGCGGCTTCCTCCAATTCCGCCCAAGTACGGATCGGCTTTTCGGGGTCGAGCCCGGCCTGGCGGAACAGATCCTTGTTGTACCAAACGAGCATCGACGTCGCGACCTTGAACGGAAACTGCAACAGCTTGCCGTTCACGCGCGAGCCTTCGGTCGAGCTCGGAAAGAAAGTGGCGTTGAGATCGATCTTGTCGCGCGCGACGAGATCGTCGAGCGGCATGAACGCGCCGAGCGAGCCCCAGCGCGAGAAATCGCCCGCCTGAGTCATATAGAGATCGGGCACGGCGCCCGAGGCGATACCGGTCAGAAAGCGCTGCGCGGTCGTGTCGCTGCTCAGCGTCAGACTTTCGACCTTGATATCCGGATTGCGGCGCTCGAACTCGTCGAGCACGGCGCGCAATTGCGGACGGCGGCTGCCGTCCCAGCCGTTCCAGAACGTGATCGTCGTCTGCGCGGCCGCATCGGCGATCGGCAAACAGACCGCCAGTGCGGCGGCCGCCGCGAGCGTCGCGCGGCGCGTCATCGAACCCTTGTCGTTGGTCATCGCATTATCCTCCCTTTTTCATTCTTCGGTCGTTCCGAGACCGGCCATCGCGGCCGGGTTATGCGTGTCCGCCATCGTTGACGATGCGCCGGTCGCGCGAATTTTCGAGATGCGCGCGGATGGCGCTCCGCGCGGCATCGCCGTCGCCCAGCTTGATCGCGTCATAGACCGCACGATGCTCGTCGAGTGTGAGTTGCAAGCGCTCCGCGCGGCGGCGTTCGCGCGTCACGTCGGCGGTCATGTCGATCCATACGGGGATCGCGACTTCGAGCATCTCGCGCAGCAAACCAAGGCCGGCGGCTTGCGTGACCGCGCGGTGAAATTCGACGTCGGCGGCCATCGTCGCGCGCCAATCGACCGCAGCCACGCCCTCCTGCCCCGCATCGAGCGCGGCTTTCATGCGTGCGAGATCGGCTTTGGTACGATTATTGGCGGCAAGGCTCGCGGCCTCCGCCTCCAGAATCGAGCGCACCGCGAACAACTCGCCCACGCGATGGGTATTCATCGTCGCCCAGACGCTGAATGGCTGCGCCAGCGGGTTTTCGGCCAAGAACGTGCCGCGCCCTTGCTCGATGCGGATCGTGCCGGTCGCCTGCAAGGTCTGCATCGCTTCGCGCACCACGGTGCGGCTGACGCCGAACATATCGGCAAGCTCCGGTTCCGCCGGTAGCCGCGCGCCGGGCGCGATCTTGCGTTCGCGGATAATGCCGATCAGCTGGCGGACGACGAAATCGCGCCGCCCCGTTTCCGCCGGCTTGGCGACCTTGAATCCCGACATATGATTCCTCCCTAAAGAGGGATCATAAGACGTATGATGACTTTGATTCAAGGCCCATTCTGACGGCATTTCTTCGCAACCGCGAGATACCATCGTCATCGGCGCGGAAACGGGCGTCATCACCTTAGAACCGCTCGTATTTTTCGTAGAGATCTGCGAGCGAGGCGTTGTCCTCGATCGCGTCGCGGATTTTGTTCTCCTTCTCGCAAACGGCCTCGGCCTTCGCGAGCACCTCGAGGATGAGCGCCTTGGGAACGATCACCGTGCCGTCCTCGTCGCCGAACACATAGTCGCCGGGATTGACGCGCACGCCGCCGATATTCACCGGGCAATCGAAATCGACGATGTTGAATCGTCCGATCGCGTCGCCCGGGATCGTGTGCTTGTGGAAGATCGGGAACTTCGCGCGGCGGATATAGGCCGTGTCGCGAATGCCGCCATCGACGATGGCGCCCACGCAACCGCGCTTGGCCGCCCCCGCACTCCACAACTCGCCCCACACGCCGGTCGTTTCGTCGCCCGACGTGTCGTAGCAAGCCACGACATGCGGCACGAAACTGTCGATCACGCGCGGCCCCATGCGCTTGGCCTTGTCGCGCGTCGCATTCTGCATTCCGACGATCGTGAAGGCGGGGCCCGCGATCATCAGCCTGCGGTCGAGCGGCTTGATCGAATGATGGACGTATTGATGGCGAAGTTCATAGCCATCCAACACGTCGCACACGGCGGGCGTGTAGAGGCGCTTGAAGCGCGCGGCGATCGATGCCCAGTCGAGATCGGCAAGTTTGATGGTCATGTCGTTCTCACCACGCCGGGCTTTTGGGATACCAGCCGGGGCGCCCACTATCGGCCAGGCCAGGATTGAGGAAGCGGTCGCTGGCGGCCCCCGACGACGCGAGGGCCGCGTATTTGGCGAGCTTGGCTTCGTCGATCGCGACCCCTAGTCCCGGTCCTTCGGGCGGGCGTACGACGCCGCCCTTCGGTACGATCTTGCCGCCGACGATGATGTCGTCGGCCAGATGCAGGTTCATGCAATCGATCGCGAGCTTGAGATTGGGCATGGCGCTGGCGGCATGGATCATCGCCGCCCAGCCAACGCCAAGTTCGGCGCTCGAATGCATGCCGAGATCGATCCCGGCCGCCTGGCACATCCGGTCCACGGCCATCGTCGCGCGCATACCGCCCCAGTACCAGACATCGCTCAACACGATGTCGATGGCGCCCATCTGGATCGCGGGCTGGAACTCCTCGAACGTCGTCACGCACATATTGGTCGCCATCGGCGTGGTCACCGAACGGCGGACTTGCGCCATACCGGCGGCGTTCCAGCACGGATCCTCGTAGTATTCGAGACCGATCTTGTCGAGATCGCGCCCGATGCGCACGGCGGTCGCCGGCGTCCAGCAGCCTTGCGGATCGAGACGCAGACGCATATCGCGCCCGAACGTGTCGCGCAGCGCTTCCATCGCGTCGCGATCGACCTCGGGCGCGAAATACCCGCCTTTCAGCTTCAGCGCATTGAAGCCGTAATCGGCGACCTGCTTCTTGGCGAACGCGACCACGGCGGCGACGTCGTGGATCTGCCCCCGCCCTTGCGCGTTGTTGTGGCGATAGAACAGATAGGACGCGACCGGCACTTCGTTATGCACTTTGCCGCCCAGCAACCGGTAGACCGGCTCGTCCAGCGTCTTGCCCGCAAGATCGAGACACGCGATCTCCAGCCCCGCCATCAACGGCTCGGGCTTCTGCCACGGGTAATAGTTCCAGTGCTTGATCCGGCCGATCAGGCGGTTCGTGTCCAAGGGGTTCTCGCCCTTGAAGATCGCCTCGAACATGCGGAAAGTCTCGGCCTTGTAGCGTGCCGCGACTTCGCCATACCCGATCTTGCCGTTCTCGCCCACCACCTTGATCAGCACGCGTGGATACGCACCCAGCGAGCCGTAGCAGGTCAGGATCGGCGCCTCCACCGGCACCGTCACCGGGATGCACTCGATCTTCTCGATACGCGTCGAACCCAAGGCGCACTTCCTTCCCGAACCGGCGGCGCGGTTGCTCCGGCGCACGCCCTTCTCAATAGGTCAGACCAATAAAGCGGATTGGTCAACCACGAGTCAAGCGCGTTTACCGCGCCCTCGGTCGAGGCGTGAAAATGCCAGCTAAATAAGGATTAGCGGCGAACCCGGTCCGGCGCGGATTGTGGATTGGTCAGTCCAAACGGCCGACTCAATCGAAGAATCGCTTCTCGGCCCGCTGCATGTAACGGATCATGATCGCGCGCGCGGCCGCCCCGTCGCGCACCTCCAACGCCTCGACGATCTCGCGCCGGTCGGCGATCACCTGCATGCGATGTTCGGGCAGCACGACGCGCGCGCGCAGCTTGAACCACATTTCGCCGCGGCGCAGATCCCACAAATGTCGCACCAACGCCGCCAGCACGGTGTTGCGCGAGGCTTCGGCGAGCGTCACGTGAAAGGCGTAGTCCTCGGCTTCGGCGAGTTCGCCCTTGGCGAATTTCGCCGCCGCTTCGAACACCGCGCGGCGCATCGTATCGATCTGCGCTTTGGTGACGTGTTCGGCCGCGAGGGCGGCCAGTTCGGGCTCCACCAGTTTACGCGCTTCGAACTGTTCGCGCACACCCGGCCCCGCGTCGCCGGCATTCGACCACGGCAGTTTGAAACCTTCGGGCGCCAACGCACGCACGAAGGTGCCGCTGCCGACCAGAACTTCGATCAACCCCGCCGTTTCGAGCGCGATCATCGCCTCGCGCAACGACGGGCGGCTGACGCCGAGTTGCTGCGCGAGTTCGCGTTCGGGCGGCAGCCGATCGCCGGGCTTGAACTTGCGCGCGCGCAAATGCGCCTCGATGCGCGCCGCGATTTCTTCGTAAAGCCGTTTGCGCGGGCCTTCCGGCGGTGTGGCGAATCCGCCCTCGCGCAGCGGCGCCAATTTGGCGGCGTTGAGAGGCTTGCGCGGTTTGGCTGGTTTCAGGGCGATCGAGCGTTTCAAGGGAACGGCGCGGGAATTGGTCAGACCTATCTGCGCACGCTAGTTCCGCCGCCGCGATCCGTCAAGGAACGCGCGCCTTGCCCGGCGATAGCGCCATCCCCGTCATTATGCTGGC
Organism: Alphaproteobacteria bacterium; assembly: GCA_017308135.1. Classification (NCBI taxonomy): domain Bacteria; kingdom Pseudomonadati; phylum Pseudomonadota; class Alphaproteobacteria; species Alphaproteobacteria bacterium. The sequence continues at coordinate 262,797 of JAFKFM010000010.1, read as the reverse complement.
CGGGAAGATCGCGGATGATATTCTCGGCCGCCGACGGAGGAACACGATGACCAGCTTGCCGACGAAACATTTCCTGCCCCACACGCTCGCCAAAACCATGCTCACCGCGTGCGAGGAGAAGGCCCGCGCGATGGGCCTTGCCATGACGATCGCCATCGTCGACGAAGGCGGTCATCTGATCGCGTTTTCCCGCATGGACGGCGTGCATGCCGGCACGATCGAACTCGCGATCGGCAAGGCGCGCTCGTCGGTCATGTTCAAGCGCCCGACCGCGAAGTTCGAAGAATCCGTCGCCGCCGGCACGATCGGGCTGTTGAAGTTGCCCAACGTCCTGCCTTTCGCGGGCGGCGTGCCGCTGCTCGTGGACGGAAGGTTGATCGGTGCCGTCGGCGCAAGCGGTGCCGCCGCCGCGCAAGACGCGCAAGTGGCGGCGGTCGCGCTCGACCTGATCCCGGCTTAGCGCAGCACCTCGATCTTATTCGCCGCGATCAAATCGAAGTCGATTTTGGCGCCGAGGCCCGGTCCTTGCGGTGCGGCAAGGCAGCCCTCGGCGTCGATCTCCAAATCCTCGATCAGCGCGTATTTCTGGGCGGCGGCGGGCAACAGCACTTCGAAGCACTGCGTGTTGCGGATCGACAGGGCGGCATGAAGCTGCGCCAGATTATTCAACGAGTTTCCGCCGTGATGGATTTCATAATTCATCCGGAACGCGTCGGCCAACGTCGCCGCCTTCAACACGCCGGTCAGCCCGCCCTTCACCGCCACGTCGCCGCGCAGATAATCCGTCGCCTGCGCGACGATCCAGTTGGCGTAGGAGTGGAAACCGCCGGGCGAATACTCCGTCGCCATCAGCGGGATCGTCAGCTTCTGGCGCAGCTTGGTGTAGTTGTAGATGTCGTCCTCGGCCAGCGGGTCTTCGAACCACAGGAAACCGAGTTCCTCGACCGCCTTACCCAGCCGAACCGATTCGACGAAATCGTGGATGCCGCCGGTATCGATCATCAGCGGAAAATCGGGGCCGACGGCCTTGCGGATCGCCTTGCAGGCCGCGATCGCGTCTTCGACCAAGCGCGGCGGATGGATTTTGTATCCGCGATAACCGGCGTTCTTCGCCCCTTCCGCCTCGCGGACATATTCGTCGATCGTCGCGTAGGTCGGCGACGACGCGTAGCACGGGATACGGTCGCGCGACGTTCCCAGCATCCGGCATACCGGCATGCCGGCGATCTTGCCCGCAAGGTCCCACAACGCGACGTCGACCGCGCCGATCGTGCGCATCGTCGTCGCGCGCTGGACCGTGTGCAGATCGGTCCAGATTTTCTCGCGCGCGCAAGGGTCGGCTCCGATCAGCTTGGGCTTCAATGTGCGGATCAGCGACACGACATCGAGATAGGCGCCACGGATCGACGAGCCCAAGAACGAATGACCTTCCAAGCCATCGTTCGTTTTGATCGTAACGAGACCCAGCTCGCTGGTTCCCGTCGTCGCCGGGTTGCGGTCGCTGTAACGCAAGACAGGCACGTCCTTCCAAGTGAAGATCGTGACCGAGACGTCGGTGATCGTCTGATTCGAATTGTGCGAAACCTGCGCGCGGGCGGGAGAATTGACGTTCATCGCGATCTTCTCTTTACGGTTGGAGCGCCCGAGGGCGGATGTTGACGTTCTTGAGGCGGAGATATTTTTCGAGACCGGCGAGACCGCGTTCGCGGCCGATGCCGCTGCGCTTCATGCCGCCGAACGGCGCTTGCACGCCGCCCAGATGCCAGTCGTTGACGTAGATCTGTCCGGCCGAGACGCTGCGCTGGAATTCGAAGGCGCGGCCAAGATCGTTGGTGAAGACCGACGCGCACAACCCGTACTGACCGGCATCGGCCAGCGCGAAGGCTTCATCGGCATCGCTGGCGATTAAAACGGTCAGGACGGGGCCGAAAACCTCCTCGCGCACGATCGGCTGATCGGCATCCGACGCGACCAGGATCGTCGGCGCGTAATAAAGCCCGTCCGGGCAACCGGCGATCTCGGGCCGCGCACCGCCGCCCCGCAACTCCGCGCCCGCCGCGCGCGCCGCGACGACCATGCGCTCGATATGCGCGATCTGGCCCGCACTCGCGATGGCACCGAGATTGCCGTCGCGCAGACCGTGGTCGACGGTTAAGGCGCGCACGCGCGCGATCAACTTGTCGAGCAGCGGTTCGGCGATCTTCTTTTCGAGAATCAACAACGACGGCGCCGAGCAGACTTGGCCCGCATGGGTGAACATCTGCTTCGTGGTCACCGCCGCCGCGGCATCGAGATCGGCATCCGCCAGCACGACCAGCGGCGACTTTCCGCCGAGTTCCACCGCCGCCGGCACGACATTGCGAGCGGCGGCCGCCAAGATGCGCCGCCCGGTCGCCAGCGAGCCGGTGAAGGTGATCTGATCGATGCCCGCATGATGGGTCAAAGCCGCACCGGCTTCGTCGCCCCGCCCCGTCACCGCGTTATAGATTCCGGGCGGCAAGCCCGCCTCGTCGAGCACATCGGCGAGAATCAGCGCCGTCATCGGCGTATGATCCGACGGCTTGGCCACGATCGCGCAACCGGCGGCCAAGGCCGGCGCCACGCCACGCGCGGCGGTGCCGAGCGGAAAGTTCGACGGCAGGATTTGCGCCGACACGCCGATCGCCTCGCGCAACGTGACGCTCATCACATCGCCCGGCTGCGGAATCGTGTCGCCTTCGATCTTGTCGGCGGCCCCGGCGTAGTACTCGAAATAGGCGGCGGCAGCGTTCGCTTCCGCGATGCCGTCCTTCAAGGGCTTGCCGCTGTCGATCGTTTCGATCGGGCCGATCCAGTACGCGTCGCGGCGCAGAATATCGGCCGCGCGCCGCAGGATTCGTCCGCGCTCGGCGGGCGCCATCTTCGCCCAAGCGCCGCGCGAAGCCGTGCGCGCCGCCGCGACCGCCGCGTCGATATCGGCCGCGTCGCCGGCGGGCACATCGACGAATGCTTTACCGGTACCCGGATCGAACGACGGCATCGTCGCCCGCCCCGGCACGCGCTTGCCGCCGATCGCCAGCCCGCGCGCCGCATGCGCGATCCGTGCGCGGAGATTTTCGTCGATCATGCGGCGTCCCTCGTCCGGATCGCGTCGGCCATCTTCTCGGCCAGCATGATCGTGGGGATATTCGTGTTGGCGCGCGGCAGCGTGGGCATGATCGACGCATCGACGACGCTCAAGCCCCCCACGCGATGCACGCGCGCCGTCGCGGGATCGACGACCGCTTCGGGGTCATTCGCCGGCCCCATCTTGCAGGTTCCCGCCGGATGCCAGCCGCCGGTAACCACGCGCCCGACATGGGCGTCGAGTGCCGCATCGTCCGCGAGCAGTGATTCGAGCGACGGACCAGGGGCGAGCACGTTGCGGATCAGCGCGTCACGCAGCACGCCCGGCCCGTCCATGACGAGGGCCGGCGGCCAGGTCGCCGCGGCGTTCATCAGCGTTTCGTTGCGCACCAGACGCGCGAGCTTGCCCAGCGCCGAAGCGAAGGGAATGCGCGTAGCCGCCGCAACCGGCTCGGTCGCGAAGATCCGCGCCATCAGTCGAATCGCTTCCTTCAGTCGCACGCGGTCGCGCGGATCGGAAAGCATTTCGAACCGCACGTCGAGCGTGCCGCCCGTCCCGAGCCGTACGAATCCGCGCGAGAACGGCTTGTTGATCCAGGTGAACAATGTGCCGAGGCGCCGACCCACTGGATGCCAGGCCGATTTCGCGACGACGACCGTGTACATGTCCGACGGCGGGCAATCGGCGACGTTGGAGCTGTAGCGCAACGCCATCTGCGAATGCCGGCGCGTCGTTTCGCCCAAGCGCGCCCCGCGCGTGAGATAGGCCGAAAGCGATACCGCCGGATGTTCGAGCAGATTGCGCCCCACCCCCGGCAAATCGATCGCGGGATTCACGCCGGCCTGCGCGATCTCCGCCGCCGGACCGATCCCCGAACGCAGCAACAGACCGGGGCTGTGCAACGCGCCCGCACAAACGATCGTCTCGCGCGCGCGATATTTCCGCTCGCCGGCCACGCATCCGGCCACGCGACGCCCCTCGACGATCAGATCGCGGACTTTGACGCCGGTCAGGATCGTCAAATTCGGCCGCGCGCGCGTCGCCGCGTCGAGATAGGCGGTCGCGACGGATACGCGGTCCCGGCCGTCGTTCGAAATCGCCATCGCGAACCAGCCATCGTCGAACACAGCGTTCTGATCGCCGATATCGTCCCAGCCGAGCTGGCGAAGCCCCTCGGCGACGGCGGTCGAAAAGCCGGGCCAGCGCGCACGCGGGACGCGGCTGATCGCGATCGGCCCCATCGCGCCATGCGCTTGGCCGCCATAGTCGAGATCGCGTTCGAGCTTGCGGAAATAAGGGAAGACATGATCCCAATCCCAGCCCGTCGCCCCCGCTTGCGCCCATTCGTCGTAATCGGCGGGCGCGCCGCGATTGGCCTGCTGGCCGTTGATGCTGGACCCGCCGCCCAGCACGCGCGCCTGTTCGTAATGCCGCGCGGCTGTCGAGCCCGCCGCGAAATGGACGTTCAATCGGTCCCATTGATATTGCGGATCGAAGGCGGAGCGAAACGAATAGGCGTCGCGCAGTTCCGGCGGCGGCGCCATCGGCGAGACATCCGGCCCCGCTTCGATCAGCAGCACGCGGCGATCGGCGCGTTCGCTGAGGCGTGCCGCCAGTACGCCGCCGGCCGATCCGCCGCCGATGATGAGATAATCCCACATCGTAGCGCTCACCCGCGCAGCAGCTTCGGCAGCCACAGCGACAAAGCCGGCACGAAGCTGATCAGCGCCAACGCCACCAGCAACGCGGCGTAATATTGGTTCAGCGCTTTGAACACGGCGGTCGGCTTCACCTTCGCCACCATCGCGGCGATGAAGGTGAGATTGCCGATGGGCGGCGTCAGCGCACCGATGAACAAGTTGAACACCATCAGCACGCCGAAATGCACCGGGTCGATCCCCGCCAACTTGATGATCGGCAGCAGGATCGGCACCAAAATGACCATCGCGGGGGCCGGCTCCAGCGGCAGCCCGACGAGCAATAGCAGCAGGTTGATCGCCAGCAGCAGCAGAAACGGGTATTCGATCAGCGGCCCCATCGCGCCGGCCAAGGTCTGCGGCACCTGTTGAACGGTCAGCATCCAGGCGAAGGGTGTCGACGCCGCGATGATCAGCAAGATCGCGGCCGTATCCTCGGCCGTATTGCGTGACATGACCGGCAATTCGCGCGGCGGCAGGCTGCGATAGACGATCGCGGCCACGAAGCCGGCATAGGCGACCGCCACGGCCGCCGCTTCCGTCGCGGTGAAGACGCCCGAGCGGATGCCGACGACGATGATCAACGGCAAGCCCAGCGCCCATAACCCGTCGCGCAATGCGGTTCCGGCGGCGCGAAACGAGAATCCGCCGGCCGTGGGAACCTTGTTGCGTCGCGCGTAGAAATAAACGACCGACATCAGCGAGATCACGAGCACCGCGCCGGGGATCACGCCCGCCAGGAACAAAGCGCCGACCGAGACCGAAGCGAGGCTGCCGTAGATCAGCAGATTGATCGAGGGCGGGATCAGATTGGCGAGGATCGACGACGCCGCCGTCGTCGCGGCCGCGAAAGGCGCGTCGTAACCGTTCTTGCGCATCTCCGGAATCAGTATCTTGCCCAGCGCCGCGCAATCCGCGCTGGACGAGCCCGACATGCCGGCCATGAAGAAGTTCGATACGACGTTCACCTGACCGATGCCGCCGCGCAGATGCGCAACCAGCGCATGCGCGATGCCGATGATGCGCCGCGTGACGCCGCCCCGGTTCATCAGCTCGCCCGCGAGCATGAAGAACGGGATCGCGATCAGCAAAAAGGAGTCGATTCCGCCTAGCATGCGCTGCGGCAGAATGTCGAAATTCGCCAGCGGATCGAGCCACAACCCGACGATCGAAGCGCCGATCAGCGAAAACGCGACCGCCACGCCAATGGAAAGAAAGGCGAGCAAGGCGACGACGAGGGCCACGCTGCCCCAAGCGCCTTCGAGCTTCACTTCCGGCCCATAGGCCATAAAGAAATAGAGCGCGAGTCCGAGGGTGAAGCAAAGCGCCGCGTGCGCAAGGCCGCGCTTGCCCGCGAAGATGCCGAGGAAATAGCCGCCGATCAGCAAACAGGATGCCGCCATGACGTCGTAAAGCGAGCTCATCGGCAGATCGAAGACCGACGCGGTCGAGACCGTGCGGGCCCCGACCCGCATCGCATGCACGCCCAGCACGACCAGACACAGCACGGTCACGGCGCCCGCGACGATCTCCGCCACGGCGCGGAATGGCGCCGGTAAGCCGCCGAGAATGTCGTCCATCCGCGGATGCTTGTCGTCGCGGCATGCCGTCGCCGAGCCGATCAGCGCAAAGACGATCAACAACAGGCGCGAAAGCTCTTCCGTCCAGGCGAAGGGACTGTCGAACACGTAACGCGTGACGACCTGCAACAATGCGAAGCCGAGCATCGTCGCCATCGTCACATGCAGCAGCGCCACCAGCGCCGCATCGACCCGTCGTCCCATCGCCTGGATGCCGGACATCGCTCTACGCTCCCGCTCAGCCGGCCGCGGCTGCGTTGATGAAATTGCGCAACGCCTCGGTCTTGTTGCGCTGGTGGAACTCGGCATGCACCGGTTCGACCGCCGCGCGGAACGGCGCGAGGTCGGGAGTGGATTCCACCACGCCCGCCGAGATCATCTGACGGACGAGATCGGCTTCGGTCGCGAGCTCGGAAGCGCGCTGCGAAGCTTCGACGTCCTTGGCGGCGGCGACGCACACGGCCTGCACGTCGGCCGGCAATGTGGCGAAGCGCTTGCCGGTCGTCAGACCGAAACCGACCATGATATGGCCGGTGACCGCGCGGTTTTTCGCGACCTCGTAGATTTTCGAAGATTGCACGATGCCGTTGGAGCCTTCGAAGCCGTCGATCACGCCCGCTTCCAGCGCCGTATAGATTTCGGGGAACGGCAGCGGCGTGGGGTTCGCGCGCAGCGCGCGGAACGTATCGACGAAGACGCGCGCTTCGGGCGCGCGGATCTTCAGGCCGCGCATATCGTCGAACGACTTGATCGCCTTGTTGCGCGTGTAGACGTGGCGGAATCCGTCGTACCACCAGCCGAGATAGCGGTGCCCCGTGCGCGCGGCGAGAAGCTCGTTCAGCGCCGGGGTGAACGGACCGTCGACGACGCGGAAATAGTGCTCGGCGCTGCGCCAGGTGAAGGGCAGATCCATCACCGCGATCTGCGGCAGGAAATTGCCCATGGTCGCGGAATTCGAATGCGTGAAGTCGAGCTGTCCCGTCTCGATCAGCGTCTGCAACTCGCGATCGACGCCGAGTTGGTTGTTCGGGAACAGTTCGATCGTCGCCTCGCCGTTGGTCTTCGTCTGGACGATTTCGATGAAGCGGCGCGCCGCGGTATCGGTCGAATGGCCGACCGGCTGGCTATGGGCATAGCGCAGGCGGACCGGACGGCGCTGCGCGATCGCCGGGGCCGCAAGGAACATGGCCGCGCTTCCGATCAGGACACTGCGGCGCGAAGACTGGATCGACTTCATGGCGTTTCTCCCTTTTTTGCCGGCCCCGTCATTTTCTTATTGACCGGGCGCTTGATTGTGCTAAATGTACTTGATTGATGTACTGGAATCGGTGTATCAGGCGCCATGAATGCCGTCAATAATATTGATTGGGCCGTTTTTCGGACCGATCTGGAAAGTACAAACAGTACATTATTGAGCGATGCGGTCGCTGAATTGCTCCGGCGTTTGATCGCCGACGGCATTCTCGTGACGCAAACGCGGCTGCCCAGCACACGCGATTTGGCGAAGGCATTGGCGGTCAGCCCGGCGACCATCGCCGCCGCCTACTCCGCTCTCGTGGCCAAAGGCGTGCTTCATGCGCATGTCGGGCGCGGCACGTTCGTCAAAGAAGGCAAGCCCGCCCCCGCCACGCCCGCTTTCGTTTCCGACGCCGTCGCCAGCGACGCGGTGTGGCTGCCGCCGCGCAAACCCAGCGCGCGCCAGGAAGTCGTCGGGCGATGGCTCGCCCGCGCACGCCCGGGCGTGGGCGTCAATCTCGTCGGCGGCTACGGCGATTATCGCCTCGCGCCCGCGCAGGAATATTGGAAGACGCTCGAACGCGTCGCGCGCGACGATCGCGAGTATGCGATGCAGTTCTGCCCGCCGCTCGGCCATATCGAAGCGCGCCAAGCGGTCGCCGATTTCGCGCGCACCCGTATGGATATCGCCGCGTCGGTCGACGACGTCTATGTCGGAACCGGCGCGCATAATTTCCTCGATCTCATTCTGCGCTGCTTTCTGGAGCCGGGCGACGTGGTGGCGTGCGAAGCGGCCACGTATTACGGCTCGCTGGATCTTTTCGCGCTCGCCGGCATTCGCGTCGTCGCGATCCCTTCGGACGAGGAAGGGATCCGCCCCGACGGTCTTGCCAACGTGCTGCATGCACACCGTCCCAAGCTCGTCTATCTCACCGGCACGGCGTCGCATCCCCATGGGCGCATGTGGTCGTCCGCACGGCGCGATGCGATCGCCGCCGTGGTGCGCCGCTCGCATGTGCTGGTGGTCGAGGATGGCTCGGTCGCCCAAATGCGCTATGGCGATACCGAAGCCGCGACGCTCAAAAGCGTCGATCGCGCGGGCCAAGTCATCTTCGTGTGCAGCTTCTCGCGCACGATTTTTCCGGGCCTGCGCATCGCCGCCGCGATCGGGGCGCCCGAAATCGGCGCGCGCCTATCCTCGACGCTGCAATCGCATACGCGCCTGCAAGGCGCTTTGCCGCAACTCGCCTTCGCGCGATTCCTGTCGGGCGACGCCTATGCCGCGTCGATGCGCGCGGCGACCGCCATCTATCGCACGCGGCGCGACGCGCTGATCGAAGGTTTGGGCGTCGAGGCCGCCGGAATTGCGCGCCCCGAATGCGGCTTTACGCTCTGGCTCGAATTGCGCGACCGGTTGGACGGCAACGCGTTGTGTCAGCGCCTGTCCGATGCGTCGATCTTCGCCCTTCCCGGCGACGTCTTCGTCGCCTTTCCCGATCGCAATGCCGCCGTCCGCCTCGCCTTCGGGCAGAACGACGCCGATACGTTGCGCGAGACCGGAAAACGCATCGCGGCGGAAATCGCCGCGTTGCGCCGCGCGCCGGAAAATTCTGCCGCGACCTACGCCGCCACGGCGTGAACGCGACCGTCGCCGATTATCCGGTCGACGAACCCACCGAGATGATCGTGTGGCTGGTCACGAAGCAGAACAGCTTCACCACCGGCGCCGAGTTCGACCTGTCCGGCGGCCGCGCGACATACTGAAACGCCGAAGCGGCAAACGTCGCGTTAAGCCGCCAATATCGGCCCCAAGTATCGATCGCACGGCAATTCATCGATGGCGATGTCGCGCCCTACGGGTTCATGACATTGCGTCTGCTATACGCGAGCCATCTGGCGGTTGCCGGGCTCGGCCAGTTGGCGGGCGATGTCACGATCGGCGGATCGCTCGCCGATCCGCGCATCCGCGCGAGTGAGGGCGGCGCCGGCGCCGCCGCGATTCCTCATAGCGAGGCTAAGGGCGGTCGAGGTCAAACGAGCACACTTGGATAGACATTTCGATTTGCCGCCGCGTGCAAACCGGAGGATTATCCCCGCGCGGACGGCCGGTTCGTCCGCCGATGCAACCGACGGCAAACGACAATGATCGCGCTCAATCTCCGCCAGCAACACATCGCCAACGCCGCCCGTGACAAGGGCTTCGTCACGATCGACGATCTGGTCGTCACACTCGATGTCACGCCGCAGACCGTGCGCCGGGACATCAATTTCCTATGCGAACACGGCATTCTGGCACGCTTCCATGGCGGGGCCGCGTATCGCTCCAGCGTGGCGAACATGCCTTACGAAACGCGCGCGGGCTCGATGACCGAGGAGAAAGCCGCGATTGCCGCACGCGTGGCGATGGAGATTCCCGACGCGTCCTCCGTGTTCATCGATATCGGCACGACGGCCGAAGCGGTCGCTCAGGCACTGAGAAGCAAATCCAATCTGCGCATCGTCACCAACAATCTCAACGTCGTGCGCTTGCTCGCCGGCAAGGAGGATTTCGAGGTGACGGTGACCGGCGGCGTTTTGCGCCATCGCGACCACGCGATCACCGGTGCCGCCGCGACCGCCTTCGTCGAGCGCTATCGCCTCGACTATTCGATCCTGGGCGTGGTCGCGATCGACGCCACCGGCGCCATTCTCGACTTCCATGCCGACGAGGAGCCGCTGACCCGCGCCGTGATCGGCTGCGGGCGGCAATGCTTCGTGGTCGCGGACAGCAGCAAATTCGGCCGTAACGCGATCGCGCGTGTCGCGCATCTATCGCAGGTCGCGGCCCTGTTCACCGATGCCGTGCCCGACGGTGTTTGGGCCAAGACGATCAAGGAGTCAGGCGTCCGGCTGGTTCTGCCGAATACCGACTGAAGTTCGAATTCGAACATTTTTGTTTGAAAACGAACTTTTCTACGTTACGATCTCCTCAATTCGGTTCGGAATCGAATATTTCCGGCCATCGGGGGAAACGTATGAAGTGGATCCGCAAGCGCGCACTCGCCGGTGAAATGCTCGGCGGCGCTTGGCTCAGCCTCGCTTCGCCGGTCGCGGCGGAGATCACCTCGCGCAGCGGTTTCGACTGGATCCTGTTCGATCTCGAACATGGCTTCGGCGACAACAACGATCTGCTCCACCAGCTTCAGGCGATCGAAGCGTCGCCCAGTGTCGGCATCGTGCGTGTGCCCGCGATCGACGGCCCGATCTTCAAGCGCGTGCTCGATCTGGGCCCCGCCGGCTTGATGATCCCGAACGTGTCGACCGCCGAAGCCGCCGTCGAACTCGTGCGCCAGGCACGCATTCCCCCGCTGGGCGTGCGCGGAGCCGCGCAATCGACGCGCGCTTCGGGCTACGGCTTCGGCTACGAACGCTATATCGCCGAGGCGAACGCCAATCTGCTGATGGTCGCGCAAATCGAATCACGCGAAGGCGTGGCGAACGCGGAATCGATCGCGGCCGTCGACGGAATCGACGTGTTGTTCGTCGGCCCGTTGGACCTGTCGATCGATATGGGCTTGCCCGCCGAGCGCCCGCGCGGCGAGTTCGCCGACGCCGTGGCGAAAGTGGCGCGAGCCGCGCGCCAACACGGCAAAGCCGCCGGCGTGCTGGTCCGCAACATCGAACAGGCGCGCGACTACGCGGAACTCGGTTTCACCTTCATCGCGATGGGCTCCGACCGCGGCCTCATCGCCAGCGGCATGGTGCGCAACGCCAAGGATTTGGCGGCTTTGCGCGCGCCCACCACCGCGAAGGCGGCTTCCGGCCAATGAAGCAGACACCCGTCATTCTCGCGGTCGATCTGGGAACGCAGAGCCTGCGCTTCTCGATCGTCGCGGCCGACGGGTCGAAGCCGTGGACATGGTCCTGCGCCATTTCCACGCGCACGCAAGGCGATATCAGCGAACAGGCTTCCACCGCTTGGGACGAATCTTTGCGCGAAGGCTTCGCGCAAGCCAAGCGCGCGGGCGCGAAGTTCGATGCGGTCGCGGCCGCGGGTCCGCTCGCCGGCTGGGTGCCGCATGATGCGGACGGCAAGGCTTTAGGCCCGGCGCTGATGTATTTCGACAAGCGCAGTGCCGCCGATCTCGCCGTGCTGGAAGAAGCCGAAGGTCAACGCGCCGACGGTTTGCGCGCGACGATCGCCGATCCGGTCCCGCATCTACTGCGGTTGCGCCGCGAAAGCCCCGAGATCTATGCGCGCACGCATCGCTTGCTCGACGCGACCGGGCATCTGAATGCGCGATTGACCGGTGGCGTGGCGACGCTCGATATCTATACGGCGCTACGCTTGCCTGCCGCCGATCTCGCGCGCCGCCTCGATATCGACGTGACGAAACTCGGCCGGCCGACGCGCATCGGCGAAACGATCGGCACGCTCGCCCCCGAATTCGGCGCGCCCGTGCCCGTGATCGCCGCGAGTTTCGACAGCAAGACCGCCTATATCGCCAGCGGCATTTCCAAGCCCGGCGAAGCGCTCGATATCTCCGGCACGGTCACATCCTTCGGCGTGGTCGCACCCAAGCGCTTGGTCGATGCGCAACGTCGCGTCTATTCGGTTCCGCTCGACGAAGCCTGGCTCGTGCGCGGCTCGATGGGCGGGACCGGCAGCATCCTCGAATGGGCGCGCGGCGACATGCCGTTCGAGGATTACGAAAAGCTCGCGGCAAGCGCGCCACCCGGTGCCAAGGGCGTTACCTTCCTGCCCTTCCATTCGGGCGCACGTGCGCCCCTGTGGAACCCGGCGATGCGCGGCGCGTATCTGGGCCTGTCGCTCGACACGGATCGTGCGGCGATGGCGCGCGCCGTGTTCGAAGGCATGGCGCTCGGCCTCAAGCACGTTGCGGCGGCGATGGCGGAAAGCGGCGTGGCGCTCGATGAGCTTCGGCTCGCCGGCGGGCTCGCGCGCAGCGATCTGCTGGCACGCTTGAAGGCCGATATTCTTGGCCGTCCGGTCGTGCGCTGCGCCGATTACGAATTGACGACGCTCGGCCTCGCCGTCATCGCACATACGGCGATCGGCGCCTTCCCGTCGCGCGTCGCCGCGAGCCGCGTACTCGTGCGCCTTGCCGACCGCATCCATCCCGGGCCCGATGCGGCGACTTACGCCCCCGCTTATCGCCGCTATGTCGCCGCCGTGACCGCGCTCACCCCGGTCTTTGCGGTCAATTCGGTATCTGGATAACGCGATGGCGCGCTATCAGCCCATTTTTGAATCAAATCCCTTGACTCAGAATACAAAGAGTCAAAATTATATATCATCTTTCACTTTCAAAGATGATGTCCCGATGCTCGAAGTCCGCAGCGAATTCCCGATCTCCAACGACGAGACCGAGCTCACCGCCTATTCCAAGCTGACCAACGCGCTGTGCCTGGATATCCAGGCCGGGCGCTTCGATCCGGACTCGCGACTGAAAGTGCGCGATCTGGCCGAGCGCTATGGCGTCAGCCCCAGCCCGGTGCGCGAGGCGTTGCAGGTCCTGAACGGGCTGGGTCTGGTCGAGATCGACCCGAACAAGGGTGCGCGCGTGCGCCACCTCTCGCCCGCCGAAGTCGATCAGGCCTGCCAGATCAACCAAGCGCTCGAATCCTTCGCCGCGCGAATGCTCGCCGAAAGCGCCTCGCCCCATCAAATCCGCGTGCTGCGCGAGATCGATGCGCGCCATCAGCAAGCCTATCGCGACGGCGATGTCGAAGGGCTCAGCAATATCGGCCGCGACTTCCATTTCGCGATCTACCGCTTCATCCGCAATCCGTTCGTCACGCGCACGGCGATCGTCCATACGACGCTCGCCTTCGTGAACCGGCGCGAAGTCGGCTTCAGCCAGGCGCGCCTCGACGCGATCTGCGCCGAGCACACCGAAATTCTCGACGCGATCGAAGCCCACGATCCCGACCGCGCCGCCAAACAAGCTTTCGAGCACGCGCGCTCCTGCACCGACGATCTTGTCGATCGCGTGTCGAAGCGCCCGTCCCAACACTGACACGCAAAACGGCGCACGGCCCGAACGGCCGGCGCCCCAAAGGGAGGAACAAACGGATGAAAACCACGATCACGCGCCGCGCGCTTGCGGCCACCACCGCGATCGCGCTGGGACTGCTCGCCGCCTGGAACGCGCCGGCGAACGCGCAAGCCCAGAACCGCGAAGTCACGCTGATGGGCCTCGAAGTCCATCTCAATAATCTGCGCGCCCAAGGCTTCGCGCGCGGCGGCGTGGATACGCTGGCCGATTTCGAGCGCGACGTCGCCAAGGTGCGTTTCAATGTCGGCACGACCAACGTGCTGCAAGAAGCGCTGCAACGCATCGGCCTGCTGAATCGTTCGGAAGAAGATCTGATCTTCGTGAACTTCGCAGACGCCAATATCCGCCTGCGCAATTTCCTGCAACCGCTCAACGATTACGTCGCCAAGGAGCCGATCGCCGGTTTCCCGCAAGCCTGGTCGCCCGGCATGGTCGCCGCCTCCACGCTCGGCAATCAGCTTTACATGGTGCCGTTCCGCTGCGGCACGTTCACGCTGTGGTCGAACACCGAGAACGCCAAGACCGCCGGCGTGTCGGGCATCCCCAAGACGCCCGAGGAACTTTACGAGCAAGCCAAGGCCGGCACATTCACCCGCCCGAATGGCGAGAAAGTGTTCGGCTTCGGTCTGCGCGGCGACAAATGGTCGCTGAACGAAGACTACGCCATGGCCGTGCGCATGTTCGGCGGCGACCTGGTGACGCCCGACATGAAGGTCGTGCTGAACGAAGCGGGCTCCGTCAAGGCGGCCGAGATGCTGCGCCGCATGTATGTGGAAGGCATCATCCCGCCGAATTGGGCCACGCTCGACGGATCGTCGCTGATCCAGTTGTTCCGCGAAGGCCGCGTGACGATGGCGTTCGGCGCGTCGAGCTGGGGCGCCCAGTTCGAGGGCGGCGAGTCGAAGGTGAAGGGCATCACCATCCCGTCGCACGTGCCGCTTTCGCGCGATCTGTGGACCGACAAGGTGACCTACAGCCCCAGCATCGTCTGGTTTTGGGGCATCGGCATGTTCAAAGGCGCCACCGACAAGGATATCGGCTATCAGCTGATCCGCCACATGATGAAGCCGGATGTGCAGCGCGAAGTGGCCAAGAACGGCAACGGCCCCTGCACCGCCGATTTGTTCGCGGAGATGGCGAAAACCCAGCCGGTGATGAAGCTGGCGCAGGAGATCTTCGCGATCTCGCGCACGCCGCTGCCTGCGCACCCGCGCATGGGCCAGGTCCGCGACCTGATCGGCGAAACGCTGCAGAACATCGTGGTCAACGGCGCCCCGGCGAAGGCCGAGCTCGACAAGGCCGCCGCCCAGATCCGCGGGATGCTCGATTGAGCCACGTACACGCCAAACCCGCCGCGGGCCGGTATCGCTTCGACGCGAATACCTGGCTCGCGGCGGCCCTTCTCGGGCCCGTCGCGATCGTTTTGCTGGCGATCATCGTCGTGCCGTCGATCGACCTGTTCGTCATGTCCTTCACCGACGCGTCGCCGGGCATGGACACCGAATGGGTCGGTTGGAAGAACTATGTCCGCATCCTGTCGAACCCGGACTTTCAGGCCGCGCTGGTCCGCAACGTGATTTTCGTGGTCACGGTCGTGGGCCTCGAAATGCTGATCGGCCTCGGCATCGCGCTGCTGCTGGAAAATCCGCTGCCCTTGCGCGGGCTATGGATGGCGCTGATCGTCGCCCCCTATGCGGTCAGCCCGATCGTCGCGGTCGTAATGTGGAAATACATGCTCGACCCCAATTTCGGCGTCGTGAACTTCATGATGGGCAGCGCTGGATTCCCCACCGTCGCCTGGTTCACCTCCGCCGGCACGTCGATGGCGGGCATCATCGTGATCGCGGTGTGGAAGGAATTCTCCTTCGTCACCATCGTCAGCTTCGCCGCCCTCAAAGCCATTCCCCATGATTTCGTCGAGGCCGCGCGCATCGACGGGGCCGGCTATCCGCAGATCCTGCGGTTCATCAAGCTGCCGATGATCCTGCCCGCACTTTCGATCGTGATGATGTTCCGCATCATCTACACGCTGCGCGAATTCGCGATCGTCCATACGACGACCGGCGGCGGCCCCGGCACGTCGACCGAAATTCTGGCGCTGTACCTCTATAAGCAAGCCTTCCGCTATCTGAATTTCGGCGCGGGTGCCGCGACCGGCTGGCTGATGCTGCTGGCCACGCTGCTGCTCGCGGGTTTCCTGGTGCGCCGCACCTATCGCGGCATGTTCACGGAGCGCTACCGGTGAATCTTTTGCTCCGCCTGGGCCGCCGCGGCGTGCTCTTCGCCTTGCTCGGGGTCGCCGTGCTCTGGTCGGCGTTCCCGATCGTCTTTCTGATCATGGGCTCGTTCAAGCCCGGCGCCGAGATCTGGGCTTATCCGCCGTCGCTGGCGTTCGAGCCCACGCTCGCCTCCTATCGCGACTTGCCTACGCTCGCCCCGATGTATCTGCCCAATCTGTGGAACAGCGTCGTGGTGACGGTGGTGACGACGCTCGCCACGCTGGCATTATCGGTCGGGGCGGCGTTCGTGTTCTCGCGGTTGCGCGCGGGCTGGCTGAAAGGTCCCGCTCTGCTCGTCATCCTCGTGCGCATGTTCCCGCCGATTATCGTCATCATCCCGCTCTATCCGGTCTTCGCCAATCTCGGCCTGCTCGATACGCTCACACCGCTCGTCCTCGCGGGTATCGCTTTCTCGGTCAGCATTTCGACGCTGCTGCTGAAGACCTTCATCGACGATATCCCGATTGAGTTGGAGGAAGCCGCCCAGATCGACGGCTGCGGACGCGTCGAAGCTTTCGTGCGCGTGACGCTGCCGCTGGTTACACCCGCGATCGGCGCCATCGGCCTGTTCGTCGCGATCACGATCTGGAACGATTATCTGTTCCCGCTCGTCTTCACCTCGACCGAGGCGCGCACGGCGCCCGTGGCCATCGCCGTCGCGATCAACAATCCCGACGGCGTCAAATGGGGCGCGCTGCTGGCGATGTCGACGATCCATCTCGCTCCCATGCTCGCCCTCGTGATGCTGCTCTATCGCCAACTCGTCACGGTGATGACGGTCGGCGCGGTCAAAGGCTGATTGGAGAACATGACAAACGCAATTCCGCTTTGGGATAAGGCCAGGCCGTTCCCGCCGCCGAACACCACGATCGTTCCGGGCACCCGCTATTCGCTGGTCCATCGCCAGACGCCGGATTTCGAATTCCTGCACGAGCCGCGCCTGGCCCATGACGGCAAGACGCTGTACGTGAATTTCTCC
This sequence comes from Alphaproteobacteria bacterium, assembly GCA_017308135.1. Taxonomy (NCBI): domain Bacteria; kingdom Pseudomonadati; phylum Pseudomonadota; class Alphaproteobacteria; species Alphaproteobacteria bacterium. Next base: position 245,861 of record JAFKFM010000010.1, on the reverse strand, counting down.
AACGCGCCGAAGCTGGAAAGCGAACCCGCCCAGGTGATGCGCGGACGCCGCAGCACCGACGGCGGCAAGACTTGGTCGGGCATCGAAGTCGTCGCCGGCGGTTTCGCCGACGGCAAGCGCCGCCATGAAACGGCTCCGCTTCTGGCGCGCGAAGACGGCGTGTGGGCGCTGGTCGGCCGCTACGATTTCGGCAGCAAAAGCGCCTTGGGCATGGAGATCTGGCGCGAACATCCGGCGACCAAGCAATTCGCGCCCGTCTCCGACGGCATGGCCGCGCCCGATTTCATTCCCTTCGTGTTGCCGCAACGTCTGGCGAATGGCAACTGGATCGTCGGCGGGCATCTGCAAAAGGTCACGCGCGCCGCCGTCGCGATCAGCGAAGGCGATAATCTGCTGCGCTGGCGCGTCGTACCACTACAGGACGACATCCATCCCGGCTTCCCGGAAACGGCGCTGGCCGTGCAAGGCAACGACGTGCTGGCAATCGTCCGGCCGGACAAAGCGCCCAACAGTTTGGCTTTGGCTTCGATCAGCCGCGACGGCGGGAACAGCTTCTCGAAACTGCTGCCGACGGCACTGCCGATGGAGGAAAGCAAACCCTTCGCCGGTACGCTGTCCAACGGCCGGTCCTATCTCATCTGGAACCACGGCAAAGAGCGGCGCAACGAGCTGTGGATCGCCGTGACGGCACCCGGCACGCTTTATCCGTTCGAGAAAGTCTGGCGCTTGGTCGGCGGCCCGGCTGAGGCGCTGCCCGCCGGCCTTGCCGAGATCGGCGAGACGGCGCCCGCGCATAACTGGGCTTATCCCGAAGCGGTCGAACGCGACGGCACGCTCTATGTCGTGTTCTCGCTGAACAAGCGTCACTGCTACATGGCGGCGGTTCCCGTCGCCGCGCTCACCTGAAAACGAGGACGATGATGGCGAACGACTTCTATCCGCTGTGGGACGAAACCGCGAAACTGCCCGCTCCCGGCAAAGTGCCTTTCCTCGACAGCGTGACCCATTCGATGGTCCATCGCGCGATCGCGGGCGAGCAGCAATTCCTGCACGAAAGCTCGATCGCCGTACATGACGGCGAATTGGTCGTGTCCTTCGCCAACGACCCGGTCGACGAGAACAGCGCCGAGGGCATCACCCGCGCGCGAAGGTCGAAGGATTTCGGCCTGACCTGGAGTGCGCCCGAGATGGTGGCACCCGGCGTGGACGGGCGCGAATGCGACAACCACGCTTTGCTGCATTCCTATAACGGCGTGTTGCGCTGCTACGCCGCGCGCTGGGCGGGCGGCATTCAGTCGGACGGCAAATGGCATCCGCTGCCGTCGATGCGCGCCGTACAATTCGTCTGGGAACCGGCGACGAAGGCCTGGCGTGAAACCGGCGTCACGATCCCGAATTTCCTGACCATGCACGGGCCGCAGCGCCTGAAAAACGGCGGCTGGATCATCGCGGGTGAAATCGGCTTCGAAACGCCGGCCGCCGCGATCTGCGACGACGACAAGTTCGCGACTTGGCGCGTCGTGCCGATCCAAGCGCCCAAAGTGCTGAAATTCCCCGAGCCGACGATCATCGTCGACGAGGACCGGCTGGTCGCGATCATCCGCAACGAATTCGTACTCGGTCCGCCGCAGACCCAGGCGCTGGTGTCGGAAAGCTTCGATCACGGCAAGACCTGGACGATGGCGAAGCTCGCCAATCTGCCGATGGTCGCGTCGAAGCCGTTCGGCGGGATTCTCTCGACCGGCCAGCGCTTCCTGGTGTCGAACTATCCGGAACCCACGTCGCGGCGCGGTTGCCTCACCATCGCCGTCAGTAAGCCGGGCGAGAAGAAGTTCTCGATGCTGCGCACGATCCGCCAGGGCGTTCCGCCGGTGCAGATCCCCGGCCTGTGCAAGGAACCGCAATGGTCCTATCCCTACGCGATCGAGCATCAGGGGGCGCTTTACGTCACCTACTCGATCAGCAAGGAGGATTGTGCGATGTCGACGATCCCGCTGGCGGTGTTGCGCGTCTAAGAAATGCCCGGCCGACCAACATCGAAGCCCGAAGCTGGTTTCCCAGGGCGGGCTTCTTTCTTGGTCGGCGCGGCGGGATTCGAATCCTGAGCGGAATCGTAACTATCGAGCCTGCGTGTCGCTTTAAAGCTTCACAAAACCCGAGTTACCACCGGCGCGCCAGCGGCGCGAATATCTCAAGAAACGCCGGCCTACCGCAGACAAAGCGCAGCTTGTCGTCGAGGGCGATCGCATTCCAATCGAGCGTCGTTTCGACGCCCAGCTCGGCCAGGATCGGTACCATCGCCATCAAATCCCAGGTCGAGATACCGAGACCGAGATAGCCATCGACAGCGCCGGTCGCCACGTCGATCAAACCGGTGACGGCGGAGCCGGTGTTGCGGAAGGTCATCCGCGCATCATCGAGGATGAAGCGCAGCGCTTCGGTCTGTTCCTCCGTTGGGATCGACGGATGGAAGCCGATACTGCACGCCGCCTTCGTGCGATCGAGGTCAGCGCGCTTGGGAAGTGCCTTGCCGTTCAACCGCACGCCCTGCCCCGACCCGCCGATCATCAGTTGATCGCGCTTGGGAACGTAAACCACGCCGAAACTTGGACGCGTGCCGTCACGCAAGCCGATCGACACCGCCCAATGATCGCTGCCGCGCAGAAAATTGAACGTGCCGTCGATCGGATCGACGATCCAGGCGCGCCCCGTTCGCGACTTCTCGGCCACGCCCTCCTCGCCGAAAATCCCGTCGCCGGGAAAAGCCGCGCGCAGGCGTTCGCCGATCAGCTTCTCGACCGCGCGATCGGCTTCCGACACGAGATCGAGATGCCCCTTTGATTCGACCGTCAGTGCCGATAGGCGATCGAAATACTCGGCGGCCAAAGCGCCCGCTTCGCGGATGATGGGTTCGAGAGCGTCGTACATGGATCTAACGAATACCGGCGCGCATGAAACTTTGCACGAATTGACGCTGGAACAGAAGGAAGGCGACGAGCAACGGCGAGACCGACAGGATCGTCGCGGCGGTGATCAAGCTCCAATCGACACCTTGCTCGATCGTCGCGAAAATTTGCAAGCCCACGGTGATGGGGCGCGTATCGACCGAGTTCGTCACGACCAACGGCCACAGGAAATTGTTCCAATGATAGCTGACGGTGACGAGGCCATAAGCGATGTAGATGGGCTTGGCCACCGGCACGAAAACGCGCAGCAGCACTTGGAACATATTGGCCCCTTCCAGGCGGGCCGCTTCCTCCAGCTCCTTCGGAATGCTTTTGAAAGTCTGCCGGAACAGGAAGATTCCGAAGGCGGAGGCGAGATAGGGCAAGCCCATCGCCAGCACCGTGTCGAGCAGGCCAAGCCGGGCGACGGTCTTGTAATTCTCGACCAGCAGCGCCTCGGGCATGATCATCAATTGCAGCAGCACGAACATGAACAACACGTCCGAGCCTTTGAACGGGAAGCAGACGAAGGCATAGGCTGCCAGCGTGCAGATCACGAATTGGCAGCACAGGATCAGCGTCACCAGCAGGAATGTGTTGAGGAAATAGCGCGGAAATGGGGCCGCATGCCAAACGCGCGCGAAATTCTCCAGCGTCCACGGCGCCAACAAGTCGAAGCGTACCGCGTAGGACGCCGGATGGAAGGCGGTCCAAAACGCGTAAAGCAGCGGCGACACCCAAAGCAGCGCCAGGATCCAGCCGCCGAACGCGACGATCGATTCGGCGGGCGAAGTACGGCTTTCGATCATCGGTAATGCACCCGCTTGTCGGCGTAGCCGAACTGGAACAGCGCGATTGCGGCAAGGATGGCGAGCAACACCACGGTCAATGCGGCGGCATAGGCCGTGTCCCAGAACGCGAAGCCGTTCTGATAGATATAGAACAGCAGCAGCGTCGTCGCGTTATCGGGTCCGCCTTTGGTCATCGCCACGACGTGATCGACCAAGCGGAACGCGCCGATTACCGCGTTGATCGAAATGAACAGCGTGGTCGGCATCAGCAGCGGGATTTGCACGCGCCACAATGTTTGCCAGAACCCCGCCCCTTCGAGACGCGAGGCCTCGATCAGCGTGGGCGAGATTTGCTGCAAGCCGGCGAGATAGAAGATCATGAAGAAGCCGGCCTCCTTCCACACCGTGATCGCGATCACGGCGGGCAAGGCGGTTTCGACCGAGCCAAGAATATTGTTGCCGCCCATGCCGAACAGGCCGAGAAATTTGTCGATCAAGCCATAGTCGGGCGCGTAGAAGAACAGCCAGATATTGGCGACCGCGACCATCGGCAGCACGGTCGGCGTGAAGAACGCCATCCGCATCAGCCCCTTGCCGCGCAGATTGGCGCTGACCAGCAGCGCCATCGCCAAAGCAAGCGCGATCGAAAACGGAATCGTCGTCAGCGCGTAGATCAGATTGTTGGTCATCGCCTTCCAGAAGATCGGATCGGCGATCATCGTCTCGTAATTCTCGAGCCCCACGAACACCGAGGGCCGGCGGCCGCGCGGCGTGCTGTAGAAACTGTTGAGGATCGTGGTGAAGATCGGCTGGTAGGTGAACACCCACAACAGGACCGTCGCCGGCAGCAACAGCAACGCGCTGTAGAGCATCGTGCGATGGCCCGTCATGGACATGTTCACCCTATTCCCAGCCGAGCTTTGGCTTAGCGACGATACGGCCGCAGGATGCGGTCGATCGCGGTTTGCGCTTCCGTCAACGCCTGACGCGGCGTCTTGCTGCCGGTCAACGCGGCCGACAGCGCGTCGTTGAGGATCTTGGTCGTGCGCGCGTTCTCATAGGTCGAGAATTCGGGCACCGAATCCGGAATCTGGTTCTTGGCGACCAGCGCGTCCGGCATCTTCGCCGTGTAGTCCTTCAGCACGGGCACGTTCCAAGCGCCGTCGCGCGGCGCCACATAGCCGGTCTGGATCGCCCAATCGGCTTGCAACTCGTCGCTCGTCAGGAACTTCACGAGCTTGAACGCGGCGTCCTTCTGGTCCTGCGGCGCTTTCTTGAAGATGTAGAAATTGCCGCCGCCGAGCACCGAGGCGGGCTTGGGATTGCCCGGATAGGGCGCGAGACCGAACTTGAACGACGCGTTGCGCGCGATGTTGGTCAGGTTGCCGGTGGTCGTCCAGATCATCGCGATGCGCTGTTCCAGGAAGTCCTGCGGCGTCGTGCCCCATTCCTGAATGCCCGGCGGGTGCACGCCTTCCTTGGTGCTGAGATCGACCCAGAACTGCAGCGCGTCGACGACCTTCTGATCGGTGAGATACGTTTCCGTACCTTCGTCGTTCATCAGGCGCCCGCCATTCTGCGCGACCAGCGCGCCGAACAGCCATTGCGACGAGCCGATATTGCCGGGAATACCGACACCCCAGCGCGTGACCTTGCCCGACGCGTCCTTCTGCGTCACGGCCTTGCCCATCGCGACCATTTCGGCCCAGGTCTTCGGCGGCTTGTTGGGATCGAGCCCGGCCGACGCGAAGGCGTCCTTGTTGTAGTAGAGCACGGCGGTCGAGCGCTGGAACGGGATCGACCACAACTTGCCGCCGACCTGCGCGCTTTTCAGATAAGCGGGCATGAACCCGGCGAGCCACGCCTTGTCGGCGTCGTTCTTGACGAATTCGCCAACCGGCTCGACCACGTCTTCGTCGATCAGGGTGAAAATGTCGGTCGCGAGCAACACGGCAACGGCCGGCGGTGCGCCGCTTTTCGCCGCGGTCAGCGCCTTGGTCGTCGTGTCGGTGTAGTTGCCCGAATAGACGGCGTTGACCTCGATATCCGGGTTCGCTTCCTTGAACTTGGCGATATAGCCGTCGACGACCTTGGTCAGCGGGCCGCCGACCTGGATCGGATAGTAAAAATCGAGCGTCGTCTTGGCGGCTGCCGGCATCGCGGCCAGCGCGCCCAGCATCGCGGCACCCAGCAGTGCCGTTCTGCGTTTCATGGGGGTCGGGTTCATCGGTTCCTCCTTCGGTTGGTTTTGTCGTTGGCGTCGTGAAAAATCAGGCGCTTTTGCGCAAACCGCTTTGCGCGTCGAAGGCGTGTTCGTTCGCGGCGGACCACGCCAAGCGCACGCGCGCGCCGGTGCCGAGACCCGGGCGGCCGGGCACGCGGACCATCAATTTCTGCTCGCCGATCCGGCAGGCGACGACAGTGTCGGCGCCGAAATACTCGCTGCCCGCCACGACGGCTTCCTGTCCCTCGCCCGCGAATTCGATATGTTCGGGCCGCACGCCCAGAACCAAATCGCCGGACGCGGCGGCGGCCACCGCCAAGCGCCCGTCTTTGGGCGCCGCCGCGACGAGATTCATCGGCGGCGTGCCGATGAAACCCGCCACGAAGGTCGAGGCCGGGTTCTCGTACAACTCGGCCGGCGTGCCGCATTGCTCGACCTTGCCGCTTTTCATCAGGATGACGCGGTCGGCCATGCTCATCGCTTCGGTCTGGTCGTGCGTCACGAACACCATCGTGATGCCCAAACGCTGCTGCAATGTGCGGATCTCGTTGCGCATCTCTGCGCGTAATTTTGCGTCGAGATTGGACAAGGGTTCGTCCAGCAAGCAGACGGGCGCTTCCGAGATGAGCGCACGGCCCAGCGCCACGCGCTGCTGCTGGCCGCCGGATAATTGGCTGGGCTTGCGGCCGAGCAACGCCGTCACGCCCAGCAACGAAGCCGTCTTTTCCAACCGCCGCTCGCGCTCCGCGCGCGACACGCCGCGCACCGACAAGCCGAAGGTGATATTGTCCGCGACGTTCAAATGCGGGAACAGCGCGTAGGATTGGAACACCAGCGCCAGATTGCGCTTGGCCGCCGCGACCTGCGTCACGTCGCGATCGTCGATGAAAATCTGACCCGACGTCGCTTGATCGAGCCCCGCGATCAAGCGCAGCGTCGTCGATTTGCCGCAGCCGCTGGGGCCCAGCAGCGCCACGAACTCGCCGTCATTCGTTTCGAAATCGATATCGTCGACGGCGCGAAAATCGCCCCACGCCTTCACCAGATTTCGCACGCGGATACGCGCCACGTTTCCCCCTTCATGTCCTCGCCGGTCAGGCGAAGACGAATTTCCGCTTGATGTCGTCGGGCAATTCTTCGGCCGCTTGCGCCGTGCCCGTATCGGTGACGATGTAGTCGACCTCCGACAGCGGCGCGATCACGCACAACGCCGTGCGGTCGAATTTGGAATTGTCGGCGACGACGATCACGGTCTGGGCGATGTCGATCATCGCCTGCTGCACGGAACCGACTTGCGGCAGCAGCGTGCACAGCAGCGAGCGGTTGAGATCGACCGACGACACGCTGAGGATCGCCTTGTCCACGTTGAAGCGGCGGACCATGTCGCAGGCCATCGACCCGCCGGTCGAATGGTTGATGTCGACATATTCGCCGCCGATGAAATGGACGTTGCGCGCCCCGCCCGCGACGAGCGTCGCCAGAACGTCGGTGCCGTTGGTGACGAAGGTCAACGATTGGTTGGACGCGAGTTCGCGCGCGACGGCGAGCGAAGTGGTGCCGCTGTCGATCACCACCGCGTCGCCTTCGACGATCAGTTCCGCCGCCGCCTTGGCGATGCGTTGCTTCTCGGCGGCGTAGGACGTTTCGCGCACGGCCGCAACGGCATCGCGCGTCACCTGATTGATGACCGTCGCCCCGCCATGGGTGCGCTTCAGCAAACCGCGATTTTCAAGCTCGCTAAGATCGCGCCGGATCGTCGCGATCGACACGCCCAGATGCTCGCGCAGGAGCTGGATGTCGGTGAACAGATTGGAGCGCAATAGATCGAGCAAGCGTGCCTGACGCTGCGGTGCCGATCGATATCGCTCAATATCTACGCGTTCCTCGCCCATATCCCGCTCTTTTTGACGATTTTGACTGTTATCACTCACAGTATGAGTGAATACGATCATCGTCAAGTGCGGAAATTGGACCGGCGCGAAGCGAGCACACCGATCGATTGAACCACTTGTTCGCGTTCGATTTTCGTCGCGCGCGCGGCCGTCGTCGGAGTTCGACGGTCGCCCGCGCCGGCGCCGGCGCTTACGTCAATGCGATTCCCGTGTCGGCGGCGAACCAGCGCACGCGATCGGGCGACGAAGGCGCCAAACCGACCGCTTCGCGCGCGGCGAAGGGCATGCCGAGCGGTACGAACGCCGCAACGACGACGGTCCCGACATCGACACGCAGCAGCGTGCGCGAGCCGAGGAACTCGACCGTGCGGATGACGCCCTTGATCGGCGCATTGGCGGGATCGACGGCGACGAGATCTTCCGGTCGCACGCCGGCGACCGCGTCGCGGCCCTCGCCTAAATGCGTGGGCATCGCCACGCCGTCGGCGCGCAGCGCGCCGCCGGCGATCTTGCCTTCGAACATATTCATTCCCGGCTCGCCCAGGAAGCGCGCGACGAAGACGTTCGCCGGCCGGTCGTAAAGATCGCGCGGGCTGCCGAGCTGTTCGACCTTCCCGCCCGACATGACCACGATCGTGTCGGACAGCGTCATTGCTTCGCCCTGGTCATGCGTCACATAGATCATCGTGGCGCCGAGGCGTTGATGGATGTCCTTCAACTCCGACCGCATCTGCACGCGCAATTGCTGATCGAGATTCGATAGCGGCTCGTCGAGCAGATAGACGGTCGGCGTGCGCACCATCGCGCGGCCCAGCGCCACGCGTTGGCGTTGACCGCCGGAGATTTCGCGCGGCAGTCGCTCGAGCAATGGATCGAGCCCGAGCGCCGACGCCACTTGGCGCACGCGCTCGCGCAATTCGGGCTCGGCCGTGCGCCGCCGGCGCGCCCGCAGCGGAAAGGCGATGTTCTCGAACACCGACAGATGCGGATAAAGCGCGTAGGATTGGAAAACCATCGCGATATCGCGTTCCGACGGCGGCAAATGCGTGACATCCCGCCCGCCGATCAGAATACGCCCCTCGCTGGGGCGTTCGAGGCCCGCGATCATGTTGAGCGTCGTGCTTTTGCCGCACCCCGACGGGCCCAGCAACGTGACGAACTGCCCCGGCTTCACATCGATATCGACGCGTTCCACCGCCGTCACAGCGCCGAAGCGCTTCGCAACCCCGTCGAAGACGACCGATTGTGCCGCTTGCACCATAACGCCTAGCCCTTTACCGAACCTTCGGAGAAGCCGCCGATCAGATAGCGGCGGAACGCGAGAAACAGAACGACCGGCGGGATCGTCGCGATGACGGCCCCAGCCATCAACGCGCCCCAATCGCGGCCGTGGAAACCTTGGAAGAAGATCAACGCCACCGGCAGCGTGCGCAGCTCCGGCGAGTCGATCATCGTGGTCGAGGTGATGTAATCATTCCAAGCGTAGAGGAAGCCGAACGCCGCCGCCGCGATCAAGGCGGGCTTGGCGCCCGGCAATACGACACGCCAGACGGCTTCGAACCGCGTATAGCCGTCGACCGCCGCCGCGTGTTCGAGCTCGATCGGCACGGACGCGAAATGCGCGCGCGTCATCCACACCGCGAAGGGGATGACATGCGCCGCGTAAAGGATCGGCAGTGCCGCCGGCGTGTTGAACAGGCCGAGTTCGACGAACAGAATCTGCGTGGGCAGCAGCAGCGCGTAGCTGGGAATCGCCATCGCCGCCATGAACAGATGCAGCAGCGCATTCTTGGCGCGGAATTCGAAGCGCACGAAGGCATAGCCCGCCAGCGTGCCCAAGGCGACGGCGGAGGAAACCGCGATGATCGAATAGATCGCGCTGTTGACGAAGCTCCAATGCACGCCTTCGGCGATCAGTCGCGCGTAATGTTCCAACGTCGCCGACGATGGGATCAACTTCGGCGGCACGGCGAAGATTTCGTTGTTGCGCTTGATCGAGGTCGAAACCGCCCAGACGATCGGCCCGACGGCGATAATCGCGGCGGCAAGCGCCAAGATCGCCGCAAGAACGCGGGTGACGTAACGCATCGCCCTATTTCCTCCCGCCGCCGAGCAAGCGGACGTAACCGACGATCAGAAACAGATTGATCAGAAACATCACGATCGCGATCGCGTTGCCCTTGCCTTGGTTGAGTTCGACGAAGCCGACCTCGAATAATTGGTAGCCGAGCGTCGTGGTCGAATGGATCGGCCCGCCGGCGGTCAGACCGATGATGATCTGCACCTCGTTGAAATAGCTGATCGTCAACACCGACAGCACGATCAGCAACGAAGGGGCGAGCAGCGGAAAAGTGATGCGCCGGAAACGTTCGATCGCCGTCAAGCCGTCGACCGACGCGGCGCGATAGAGATCAGCGGGAATCTGCCCTAGACCGGCCGTCAATATGATCGCGGCGAAGGCGAAGGTTCGCCACACGCCCACGGCGATCACCGTCGGCATCGCGAAATCGGGATGCGACAGCAGATTGATCGGCTCGATCCCGAAATGCGCGAGGATGCTGGCGAGCAACCCGCCGGGCGACGGCAGCAGGATCCATTTCCACAGCAGCGCCACGACGATCGGGCTCATCGCCCAGGGCACGAGCAGCACGGTCAGCAACAGGCGCCCCCAGGCGCCGAGCTTGCGAATCCCCATCGCGGCGAGGGTCGCGAGCGGAACGGCGAGCGCCAGCGAGCCGAAAGTGAAGACCAGCGAGCGGCGGATCGCGGCCCAAGTCGCGGGATCGGCGAACAGCTCGGCGTAGTTGCGCCAGCCGATGAAACCGTCGTCGCCGAAAAAGAAGATCGCGCGCAGGCTCGAATAGAATCCGAAAAACGCGGGCAGCACGTTGACGGCGACGACGACGCCCAAGGCCGGCACGACGAGCGCCAGCCCTGCACGCCGCGCCGCGGCGGCGGGGTCGCTTTCCCCCGCCGCCGGACGTTGCCGTGTCGTTTGGGCGTTCACCACCCCAGCGTCGCTTTCGCTTCGGTCAGGATCGTGCGCGAGGGCGCATCCGTGCCGATCAGCTTCTGCAACGCGATGTTCAGCGTGGTGAAGATGCGCGTGATGTCCGAAATGCGCTGCGGGAAGGTGAAGGCGCCCTGCCCCGCCAGCAGCTTCTGGAACTCGTTCGACACCGCGGCTTCCGGCCGCTGGAAGAACGGATCAGCCAGGACCGAGCGGCGATCGGGCACAAGGCCCGCATCGCGCGCCCAACGCAGCGACGCTTCACGCGAATACAGCGCTTCGAGGAAAGCCACCGCCGTCGCCTTGTTCTGCGATTGCGGCGACAGGCCGACGGTCCAATACGGCCCAAGCAGCACGGCCGGCGGACGCCCGCCGAAGGACGGCCAGGCGGAAACCGCCAATTCCTTGCCGTCATAGCCCGCCGCGATCTGCTGGAATTGCTGGAAGCGCGGGGCGAAGGCCTGCGCCATCGCGAAACGTCCGGCGGCGAACTGGTCCTGAATGTCATCGCCCATCGCGTTGAGCAGCGTATTCGACACCGCCTTGCGCGACACGAGCTGGCGGACGACTTCCGCCGTTTCCAGCGCCTGCGTGCCGGTCAGGTCGATGCGCCCCGTCGCCTCGTCGAAAATGCCGGAGCCGAAACCGGTCATGATGTTGAGGAAGGCGGATACGCTGTTATCCGATGTCGGCAGGCCGAAGCCGAAGCGCGGACCCTTGGTCAGGCTCGCCGCGGCGTCGATGAATTTCGGCCATTCCAGCGGCGGCGCGGACAGGCCGATCTCGCGCAACGCGTCGCGGCGATAGAATACGATCTGCGCGGGCGACGGCCACAACGGCAGCGACACGCGCTTGCCCGCGAACATCGATTTGCGCGCGAACGCCTCGAACAGGTCGGGAATGGCGTCGCGGCGGAACTCCGGCGTCAATTCCTCGTCGAGATTGGCGAGCGCGTTGCGATCGACCACGAGGCTGAGGAACGTGTCGCGCATCCAGATGAGGTCCGGCGCACGGCGCTGCGCGATCGCGGCGACGTAGCGCGTCTCCAATTCCTGGAACGGTTGCGATTCGACGACCACGGTCGTGCCGGGGTGCTTCGCCTGGAAATCGTCGATGATCGATTTCAACACCTTCTCGCGCGGCGAGGAACCCGCCGCGCTCATGAAGGTCCAAACGCGAATTTGGCCCGACGGCGTCTGGCCCAACGCCGTGCGGTTCACGAACGGCGCCGCCAATCCCAGGCCGGCGGCCCCGGCCAGTGCGTGCCGGCGCGTCAATCCCGTCTTCTTCTCGATCATCGCATTTCCTCCGGTTTTTTTGTTTCGCTCGATGCGCGATCGATCAAGGACCGATCGCGCTCAACAATCGCGCCCGCCCGTTCAGCAGGTGCCGGCGGACCGCCGATCGCGCGCGTTCCGCGTTATGCGCGGCGATCGCGTCGACGATTTCGCCATGTTCGCTGGCGATGATTTCGCGCCGCTCGGCGGGCGACATCACGCGTTTGACTTGGCCCATACGGGCCCATTCGATGACGTGATTGGCCAAAGCCGCGATCGCGTCTTCGAGCTTGCGATTGCGCGACGCCGTGGCGATCGCGCGATGGAAAGCCGCGTCCTCGCGGCTTGCCGCGCCCGCCGACAGCCGCTCCATCAACAATTCCTGCGCGGCGCGCATGCGCGCGACGTCTTCGTCGGTCGCGCGTTCCGCCGCCAGCGACGCGACTTCGCTTTCCAGCGCCAGACGGAATTCGTGCCATTCGATGAGTTCGGGCACCGAGGTGATCGTCGATAGCCGCACGAGTTCGGCCGGCCGGCCTTCGGTCAAGAACGAGCCCGAGCCGCGCCGCGATTGCACGCGACCTTCGGCGCGCAGCCGCGCCAAAGCCTCGCGCACACTCGCGCGCGATAGCCCAAGCTGCGCTTCGAGCTCCGCTTCCGACGGCAAGCGATCGCCGGCGGCAATCTGTCCGCTTTCGATGAATTCGAGCACATGCCGATACGCCTGCTCGGCGCGGCTGAATTGATCGCGGGTTGCCGTTGACATCGACTTCATAGTCAGACTACTATCAAGTTGTCTGACAGATTGTCAAGACGGAAAATCAAACGAGGGACGCGAACGACATGGCCGCAACGACGACCGCACATGGCGATCAAATCGACCAGGTCGAACTTCACGAATTCAAATATACAATCGATAACATTGGAACGGATGTCAGCGGCAATCGCGCCGTGGCGCTCGGCGCCAAGACCGAGTTCAAGGCCTTCGCCCTCGTCATCAGCACCAAGAACGGTGCACGCGGCGAATATGTCAGCGTCCATAGCGGCAAAAGCGGCGTACTTGTCAGTCAGGTTCGTGGACTCGTTCCGTTGATCCTGGGCGCCGATCCGGAAGCGCGCGAAGCCATCTTCAACAAGCTGAAGCGGGCGCATCGCCATTTCATGGCCGTGGGCCATTCGGCGATCGATATCGCGCTGTGGGATTTGGCCGGCAAAGTCGCCAAGCGCCCGGTCTGGCGCCTGCTCGGCGGCTATCGCGACCGCCTGCCCGTCTATGCCAGCACGCTGAACGGCGGGCGCCAGGGCATTCTCGACAGCAAGGAAGCCTATGCCGATTACGCGCGCCATTGCGCCGAACTCGGCTTCAAGGGCTTCAAGATTCACGGCTGGGGCGAAGGCGACCGCAAGGAAGAAGCCGGCGTGATCCTGCATGTCGCCGAGAAGCTCGGCGGCCGGATGGAGCTGATGTACGACGCGGCGAGCGAGTTGCACACCTTCGCCGACGCCATCTATGTCGGCAAAGCCTGCGACGAGGCGAAGTATTATTGGTACGAAGATCCGTTCATGGATGCGGGCTGGTCGCCGCACGCCGCGCGTCAGTTGAAGGAACACGTCAAAACGCCGCTGCTGCTGACCGAGCATGTGCGCGGCTTGGAAACGAAAGTGCCGTGGCTCGTTTCCGGCGCCACCGATTTCGTGCGCACCGATCCCGATTACGACATGGGCATCACCGGTGCGATGAAGACGGCGCATCTGGCCGAAGCTTTCGGTCTCGATTGCGAAGTCCACGCCGCCGGTCCCGCGCAACGCCACTGCATGGCCGCGATGCGCAATACCAATTGGTACGAGCTGTCGCTCGTCGCCCCCGGCGTGCGCAATCCCGTGCCGCCGGTCTTCGGCTCGGGCTATAGCGACGAACTGGAAGCGATCGAAGCGGACGGATGTTTCGGCGTGCCCGAAGGCCCCGGCCTCGGCGTCGAATACGATTGGGACTACATCGAAAAGAACCGCGTTTCGTTGCAGACCTTCCGCCGCTAACCGTTATGTCGCAGATGTGGGACTACATCATTGTGGGCGGCGGCTCGGCCGGCTGCGTGCTCGCCAATCGCCTGTCCGCACGCAGCGCCAACAAGGTGCTGCTCGTCGAAGCCGGGATGGATTACGCGCCGGGCCGCGAGCCCGCCGAGATCAGGGACGTCTATCCCTATCGCGCGTCGTTCAATAAGGGCTATCAGTGGCAAGACCTGAAAGTCCGCTTCCAGCCGGTGCCGCATAACCGGCCCGAAGCCTCGCCCTTGCGCCCCTACGGCCAGGCGCGGGTCGTCGGCGGCGGGTCGAGCATCAATGGCGAACTCGCCAATCGCGGGACGCCCGATGATTACGACGAATGGGAATCGCTCGGCGCGCGCGGCTGGGGCTGGAACGGCGTTCTGCCCTATTTCCGCAAGCTGGAAAACGATCTCGATTTCCAAGGACCGCTGCACGGCGATGCGGGGCCGATCAAGATCAGCCGCGTGATGAACCGCGAATGGCCGGGCTTCACCCGCGCCGCCGCCGACGCCTTCGCTGGCGAGAATTATCGTGATATCGGCGACCAGAACGGCGTGTTCGACGACGGCTGGTTCGCCATGTCGCTGTCGACCAACCGCCATCAGCGCATTTCCGCCGCGATGGGCTATCTCGACGCCGAAGCCCGCGCGCGGCCCAATTTGGCGATCCGGTCCAACACGCGTGTGATGGGCATCGTTATGCGCGACGGTGCGGCGGTCGGGATCAAGCTTGAAGACGGCGACACGATCGACGGGCGCGAGATCATTATCTCGGCGGGCGCCTTGCAATCGCCCGCAATGCTGCTGCGCGCCGGAATCGGCGATGCAAGCGATTTGAAAGCGCTCGGCATCGACGTGATCGCCGATCGTCCCGGCGTGGGCGACAATCTGCAGGAGCACCCGTCGATCGCCATGTCGGCTTGGATCAAGCCGCATGCGCGCATGGGCGCCACCCCGCGCCGCCATGTGCAGATGGCGCTGCGTTATTCCTCCGGCATGCCGGAAATGCCGCCCAACGACATGTTCACCGTCGTTGTCGCCAAATCGGCCTGGCATCCGATCGGCGTGCGGATCGGCACGCTGTTCTCGTGGATCAACAAGCCCTATTCCAGCGGCCGCCTGAAACTGAAATCCGCCTCGCCGAAAGACTACGCCGACGTGGCGTTCGAGCTGCTATCCGATCCGCGCGACTTCGTGCGTATGCGCGATTGCGTGCGCCGGATGGCGGGTTTCTTCGCGGCCCCGTCGATGCGCGCGGCGGCGTCCGCCCCGTTCGTGGCGACCCATGGCACGCTCGCGGCCTTGGTCGGCCAAATCTCGATCCGCAATTGGCTGATGACCGGCATTCCGGCGCTCGCCATGGATATGGTCCCTGCCCTACGGCAGGTCTTCATCGAACGCATGTTGTCGCAAGACGGCCCACTCGACAACGCGTTAAAGGACGAGGAAAAGCTCGACGAGTTGGTGCGCAAGCACACGATCGGCGGCTGGCACGCGTCGGGTACGTGCAAAATGGGCGATGCGGCCGACAAGCGCGCCGTCGTCGATCCGCATTCCGCGCGCGTCTACGGCGCGCGGGGCCTGCGCGTCGTCGATGCGTCGGTCATGCCGACCGTACCGCGTGCGAATACCAACATCCCCGTCATCATGCTGGCCGAGAAAATCGCCGACGGTATTCTCGCCGCCGACGAAAGAAGCGGTTAGAACGCAAGAAACGCTCCAGGAGAGACGAATGAACAAGTATGACGTCGGCGGCAAGGTTGCGATCGTCACGGGCGGCGCGCAAGGAATCGGCGGGGCCGTGGCGAAGCTGCTCGCCGCGAACGGCGCCAAGGTCGCGCTGTGGGACCTCGATACGAAGCTCGCCGGCGAACATGCCGCCGCGATCGGCGGCGGTGCCATCGCGGTGAAGGCCGATATCTCGGATTGGGGCTCGGTCGAGGCGGCCCTTGCCGAGACCGAGAAGCAGCTCGGTGGCGTTGACATCCTCGTGAACTCGGCCGGCATCGCCGGCATGAACGCGACCGTCGCCGATTATCCGGTCGAGGAATTCGCCAAGATCGTGCAGATCAATCTACTCGGCACGTTCTACGTCAACAAGGCGGTCGTGCCGGGCATGCAGGCGCGCAAATACGGCCGCATCGTCAATATCGCGTCGATCGCGGGTAAGGAAGGCAATCCCAACGCCAGCGCCTACTCCGCATCGAAAGCGGGCGTGATCGGCCTGACGAAGTCGCTCGGCAAGGAACTCGCCGGGCTGGATATCGCGGTCAACTGCGTGACGCCCGCCGCCGCGCGCACACGCATCTTCGACCAGATGCAGCAGACGCATATCGACTACATGCTGTCGAAGATCCCGCGCGGGCGCTTCCTGGAAATCGACGAATCCGCCGAGATGATCGTGTGGCTCGTCACGAAGCAGAACAGCTTCACCACCGGCGCCGTGTTCGACCTGTCCGGCGGTCGCGCGACTTACTAATAGCGCGAACGACGCCCACAGAACGCCGAAGCCCGCCGCTGGTTTCCCAGGGCGGGCTTCTTCGTTCCAGCCGCGCGCAAATCAAAACATCAAATTCGGCAGCGCCAGACTGAACCACGGCACGAAGGTGATGATCAGCAGCGCCAGGATCAGATAACCGAAGACGAGCCAGAAATACTTCATGAACTCAGCAGACGTGCAGCCGACGATCGAGCTTGCCACGAAGATCAACGTCGCGACCGGCGGCGTCAGCGCCCCCAGCACAAGATTGAAGGTGAGGATCACGCCGAAATGGACGAGATCGACGCCCAGCGCCTTCATCACGGGCACCAGGATCGGCGTCAGAATGATCAGCAATGGCGGACCTTCCATCGCCGTGCCGAGGATCAACAGCAGGACGTTGATCAGCAACAGCAGGACGTATTTGTTGTCCGATAGCGCCAGCAGCCATGCCGACAAAGCCTGCGGCATGCGTTCCCAGGCGACCGCATAATTGAGCGCGGCGCTCGACGCCAGAATGATCATGATCAGCGCGGTCAGCAGCGCCGATTCGCGGAAGATCTCCGGCAGGTCGCGCCATCCGATCTCCTTATAGACGAACAGGCTGATGACAAGGCAGTAGACGGCGACGAACGCGCCAAGTTCCGTCGGCGTGAAGAACCCGCCGCGCAAACCCACCCACACCAGCACCGGGAACAGCAAAGCCCAGAAGCCGCGTTTGATCGCGCCGATCACGTCGCCCGCCTTCGGGCGCGGGCGCAATGGGATTTGGATGTTGTGGCGCTTCATCACCGACAAATTGGCGGCGAGCAGACATGCTGCAATCAGCAAACCCGGCAGTACGCCCGCGACGAACAACTTGCCGATCGAAACCTCGGCCGCGAGGCCGTAGAGGATCATCATAATGCTGGGCGGAATCATCGGCCCCAGCACGCCCGACACGGCCGCGACCACGGCGGCGAAACCGCGCGGATAGCCTTCCCGCACCATCTGCAGCGACACGGTCTTGGCGAGAATGGCGGTATCGGCCGTGGCCGAGCCCGAGACGGCGCTGATCAGCGTGCCGCCGACGACGCCGACTTGGGCGAGCCCCGCGCGCAGGTGGCCGACCGAGACGACGGCGACGTCGATCAAGCGGCGCGCGATTCCGCCGCGATGCATGATGCTGCCGGCGAGAATGAAGAACGGGATCGCGAGCAGCGGAAACGACACGGTTCCGCTGGCCACGCGCTGCGCGAAGATCGCCTCGGGCAAGCCGGTCGTATGGAAGTAAACGGCGGAAGGCACGAGAATCGCGAACGCGATCGGCATGCCCAGCGCGATCAAAAGGATGATGCCGGCGGCGAGCGCGATCATTCCAGATTCTCCGGCTTGGCGGCGGCGGGTTCAACGGGCTTGCGGCCGGTCGCACGATCGACGGCGTGGATCGCGGAGTGGATGCCCATCAATCCGAAGCCGACGGGGATCGCCATATAGACGAACGTGTAGGGCACGCCGAGCATGTCGATCTCGCGTTCCCACGAAGCGAAGCTGAGCTTGGTGCTGAAATACGTGACGTAAGCGCAACCCGCGACCGTGGCGATATGGAGCGCCGTTTCGAGAGGACGCTTGATCGCCTCGCCCAGCAAAAGCGTGACGCCATCAACCGCGATATTCTGCAATTTGCGTGTGGCGCCGGCGGCACCCACGAAGACCAGCCAGACGAACATGGCGGTCGCGAGTTCGCTGGACCCCGCAAAGGCAACGTTGAGGAAATAGCGGCAGGTCACGTCGACGACGACCAAGACGATCATCGCGGCCAGCAGAAAAGCCGGCGCATTGTCTTCGAACCAGCGGACGGCAGCAAACATGGATTCAAATTCCGGAAAAGCGGAAAGCGTCCGCCGCCCCTGCCGGCGCGGCGGACGCCCCCTTCGTTCAAATCAACCGGCCGCGCCCGCGATTGTGCGAACTTGGTCGATCAGACCGGCGGTCCAATCCTTATAGGATTGATACATCGGGACGACCGCCGCGGAATAGGCCGCCACGTTCGCATTCACGAAGCGCACGCCGCTGCGCTCCATCTGGGCGCGGATCTCGCCGATCTTCCCCAATCCTTGCTCGGAGTAGCGATCGCCGCCGGCGGTGAATTCCTCGACCAAGGCCGTCCGATGCGCGGCCGGCAGGCCGTCGAACACGCCCTTGTTCATCATGACGCCCAGCACCTGCTTGACGTGCCCGGTCAACGAAACGTTCGGCGCGGGTTCGTAGAGCTTCGAGGAGAAGATCGACGCCAGCGGGCCTTCGGCCGCGTCGACGACGCCCTGCTGCAACGCGCCGTAGACTTCGGCGAAATCGATCGTCACCGGCGACACGCCCAATTGCTTGAACGAGTCGATGTAAATGGGGATCGGCGCCAAACGGAACTTGACCGCACGCAGGTCGGCGACTTCCGGAAACGGCTTCTTGCCGACGATGTGCCGCTCGCCGAAGAACCAGTTGAACGACAGCATGCGGATGCCGTTGCCTTCGGCGCGCTGCAACCAGCCGCGCGCGAGATCCGACGCGAGCACGCGACGCACCTGATCATAGCTCGTGAAGACGAACGGCGCCGACAGGATGCCGACGTCGCGGCTGGTGTAGTTGGCGAAGTAACCCGAATCGACGATCGTCAGGATCGGCGCGCCGAGCTTCACCTGCTCGTGCACGTCGCGCTCGCTGCCCAGCTGCCCGCCGGGGAAAAGCTGCAACGTCAACTCGCCGTTCGTGCGTCGCGCGACGCGCTCGGCGACTTCGTTCAGGATCGTCACCTGAAGGTCGGCAGCAGCTTGCCCCGTGCCCACGCGCAGCACCGTACGCGCCTGCGAACGCGACGTCACGAAAGCCGCACCGGCCCCCGCCACCGTCGCCATGAATGCCCGTCTTTTCATCGCTTCCTCCTTTTTGTCGATGCGCGCCCGGCTTCGGGTCTCGCACGTTACGTTGGATTCGCCTCAAACCGTCGCCGCCATCCCGGCGATCGTCTTTTCCGCCAGTTCCGAAACCTGGCGCACCGTTTCGCGAACGGAAATCTCGCCCCCGGTGCACCGCACCGCGATCTTGCCCGCGGCGCGTTCGAACAAACCGAAGCCCGCGAAGCGCGGCCGCACGCCGGCGGCGCGCAATGTGGGGCCGACGGCCGCGTAGTAGCCGTTGAAACGGGCATCGAGGATCTTGTCGTCCCACGCCGCCGCGACGCCGGGCTGGCCGTGATTCATGCCGAAGATCTCGATCTGCACGCGCGGATCGATCAGATGGCGGAGATAGGCGCTCGCCGCCGCGACATTCGTCGAATGCGCGGTCAGGCCCACCGCCGCCCCGCCGATCAACGTCCCCGCGCAATAAGGTGCCTTCGTGCCGGGGAATGGCCCGAAGCCCAGGCGTCGCGTCCCGAAATCCGCCTCGCCATAGGTCGCGTAACCGTAAGTACCGGGGCAATAGGCGATATCGTCGGCCTGCGTCATCGCATCGTGCAGCCGGATCGAATTCCATTTCTCGCAATCCGGGTGCGCGTAGGGCCGCAATGCCATCAGTCGCTCGAGCGCCGCTTCGAATGCGGCGGAATCGAAGTCCAACGCGGGATTGTCGCCGCGATGCCACGGCGCGCCCGCGTTGTACATGAGACTGCCGGCGAACAGAAAACCGTGATGATCGCCGTTGGCGAGGCCGATCCAAAGGCCTTTGCGGCGCAACTCGGCCGCCAGCGCCATCACCGCGTCCCATTTCTCGGGCCACGGATAAGGCAGCAAATCGGGACGGCCGATCGCGTGCATCGTGGCGGCATCGACGGGTGCACCCCACAGCTTGCCCTTCCAGCGATAGGTGTCGAGCGACGGGCCCGCATATTGCGCGGGCGACGTGCCGTTCGGCACGACGCCGAGAATGTCGTCGAGGGGAGCGAAGATCCCCGCCTGGGCGATCGTACCGATGAACGGATGGTCGAACACGACATAGTCGAAGCCGACGACCGCATCGCGCAGCGCCTGATGCTCGAAGGCTTCCAAGCTGCGCACGTCCCATTCGACCGCGATCGACGGATTCTCCCGCGCGAATGCTGCGGCACTCGCGCGCAGCGGATCGATCGCCCGGCGATGGCCCCAAGTGAGCCCGCGCAGAACGATTCGCGCAGCCCCGGTCACTTCGGTTTCCTTTCGCCGAACAACTTGGCACCTTCCTTGTCGTTGCCCGCCGCGAAGCACAGCGCCATAAGCTCGTTTTCGATCTGCAAGCCGAGTTCGAGATTGCCGTTCATGCCCGCGCGCACGGCCGCCTTGGTCGTTTGCGTGGCAATGGGCGAGTAGCTCGCGATTTCGCACGCCAACTCGCGCGCGCGATCCAGTTCCTTGCCCGTCTCGACGACTTCCTCGACCAAACCGATGCGCAGGGCTTCCTGCGCGTCGATACGCTGGCCGGTCAGCAGCACGCGCATCGCCTGGCCGTAACCGATCAAGCGCGGCAGATATTGCGAGGTACCGCCCGCCCCGACCCAGCCGAGGCGGATTTCCGGCGCGCCGAACACGGCGTTGGCGGCGGCGATACGGATATCGGCCGCGACCGCGAGCTCGTGCCCGCCGCCCAGCGCGTAACCGTGCACGCAAGCGATCACCGGCTTGCGGATCGCGCGGATCTGCGTGACGTAATCCACGCGATTCCGCCACGCCCAGAAATCCGGATACTCCTTCAGCGTGTTGATGTCGGTGCCCGCACAGAAGGCGCGCGGACCTTCGCCGCGGAATAGGACGACATGGATATCGTCGGTCTCATTGATTTCCATCGACAGATCGCGCAGCAGGCGGAACATGTCGGGCGTGAGCGCGTTGAGCTTTTCCGGGCGGTTCAGCACCAGTTCTCCGACATTGCCGTCGCGTTCGAGATAGATCAGGCCTTTGCTCATTTCACGGCTCCCGCCGCACGCAACGCGGCGATCTCGGCTTTCGCGAATCCCAAATCGGCCAACACATCGTCGCTGTGCTCGCCCAATCGCGGCGCCGTATCCAGATCGCGCGCCTCGCCCGTATCGATCGCCGGGGCCAGCGTCTTGTAGCGCCCGCCCGCGTGATCGATTTCGGTCACGAAATTCTCGAACTGCGGATGCTTCGCGAGGTCGGCGTAGGTCTGCACCGGATTGACCCAGATGTCGCGCGGCGTCAGCAGGTCGATCAATTCCTGCGTCGTCTTCGCCGCGAAATACGGGGCGACGCGCGCCGCCACCGAATCGCGCCATTTGCGCCGCGCGTCAACATCGGCGTGCGCCGGCGCCGCCTCACCCAGTTTCACCATTTCCGGATCGTCGAAGGCTTCGGCGAGTGCCGGGAATTTCGCCTGCGCGATCGCGATGAAGCCGTCCTTCGTGCGATAGATGCCGTATGGCGGCTCCATATAGACGCTGGCGAAGGGATAGCCCGAGCGCGGCGCCATGCGGCCGGTGTTGAGATAGGTCGAAACCTCTTGGATCTGGATTTCCAGCGCCGCCGCGAGCAGCGACACCTTGAACTGTCGGCCGATGCCGGTGCGCTGCGCTTCGATATAACCGGCGAGCGCGGCTTCGCTGGCGAGATGCGAGGCGCAAGTATCGATCATGTAGATCGGCGACGGCACGGGCAGCCCGTCGCCCGAGCCGCCGTTGAAGGTGAGGCCCGAGAAGGACTGCACCAGCAAATCCTGCCCCGGGCGATCGACCATCGGACCGGTGTCGCCGTAACCGCTGATCGACACGTAGACGAGTTTCGGATTGATCTTGTGCGCGCTGGCGTAGTCGATGCCGAGCTTGGCCGCGACGCGCGGGCGGAAATTCTGGACCAGAATGTCGGAAGTCTCGATCAGTTTGCGGATCGCCGCCGCCGCTTCCGGCTTTTTCAGATCGAGGCACAGCGAACGCTTGCCGCGATTGAGCATCAGATAGGCGCTGGATTCGTTGCCGTGCCAGAAGCCGTCGATCGGCCACAGGCGCGAGAAATCGCCGGCCGGCGATTCGACCTTCACCACTTCTGCGCCCAGATCCGACAGGCGCGACGTGGCCAGCGGCCCCGCCATCGCGATCGTCAGATCGAGAACGCGCACACCCTTCAGAACCGCACTTTTCCGCTTCGCTTTGCTCATGGGCAGGTCGTCCCGCTCCCCGATTAAGGTCTCGTTGGCGAGCAATAGATCATATATGATCTATGGATTCAACATGAATTAGCCGGCGCTCCCGCGTTGCGGGTTACACTCGCCGCCGAATCAAGGATCGACGCCGCGCGATGCCCCCTGCCCGCCCGAAGAAAATCAACCCCCCGGTGCCGGATACGCCCGCGCCAGCGGCACCCGAGCCCGCTTTGCCGTTCCGGCGCAACAACCTCGTCGATCTGATTCACGAGGAATTGCGCCGGCGCATCACCGATCGCGTTTTGATCGCGGATCAGCGTCTGGTGATCGATCAATTGGCGGCGGAGTTCGGCACGAGTCTGATCCCGGTGCGCGAAGCAATGGCGCGCCTGCACGCCGAACGCCTGCTGGTGCACGAGGCGAACAAGGGCTATCGCGTCGCACCCGGCCCCGGCACGGACGAGATGCGCAATCTGTTCGAAGCGCGCGTGGTGATCGAGGTCGGCGCGCTGCGGCACGGCTTCGCGCGCATCGATCAATCGACGATCGACGAATTGCATCTCGTCAACCGATTGATCGCCAAAGGCCGCTACGGCGTGCAGTTCAAGGACTTCAAAGCGTTCATCGATTTGAACGCGCGCTTCCACGGCATCATCGTCGGGCTGACGGCGAACCCGTTCATCATCGAATCCTACGAACGCCTCGCCTATCACCAGCGCATTTCGCAAACGCTGACCGGCCAAGGCCCTTCGAATATCGACAAGATCGTCGCCGATCACGACGCGGTGGTCGCGGCGTTGCGCAAGCGCGACCGCGAAGCCGCGATGGCGGCGTTGAGCCACCATATCGAATACGGGCTGGAAGACGCGCTGGAACGCGCACGGGAAGCGGTCGCCCAGATCGCCGACAAGCGACGCGTTAAATAACCGCGTCGAGCGGTGCGGCGACTAAAGCCAAATCGACCTGACCGGGTTTTCTCGCCCCAAACCGATTGCGGGTCACTTCCACCAAAGTGTCAGTGGTCGATTCGACTGGATAACGCCGACGCCCGCCGCCGGCTTCCCAGGGCGGGATTCTGCGGCTGACCGTCCGTATTCGGGCTGAACCTTCAAGTCTGCGCTGCTCTCACGTGGTTCGGCGCGATCTGCCGCAGTCAACCGTTTAACTCGGGAACAATTCGCCGAGTTGCGCCACTTGCGCTTTGGTAAGGTAGCTGAGCGCCTTCGGGCCATTGAGCAGCAGATAGAGCTTGGCGGTCTCCTCGAGTTCCTCGACCGAATAGACCGCGTCGTCGAGCGACTTGCCCGCGACCACCGGCCCGTGATTGGCGAGCAGCACGGCGTTGTGCTTCTCGGCCAAGGCCGCGACCGCGTCGGCCAGCGAGCGTTCGCCCGGCGGATAATATGGCACGAGCGGCAGCTTGCCGATGCGCATCACGTAATAGGCGGTGATCGGCGGCAACACGTCGCTGGTATCGTCGTGGCACATGCACGACACCGCGACGCAATGCGTTGAATGCAGATGAACGATCGCTTTCGACGCCGGGCGTTTGCGATACATCGCGAGATGCAAAAACGCCTCTTTCGACGGCTTGTCGCCGCCGACATGCGTGCCGTCGTCGGCGACTTTGGAGATGCGCGTGGGATCGAGCCGCCCCAAGCAGGAATTGGTCGGCGAGATCAGGAAGCCGCCATCGATCCGCGCGCTGATATTGCCCGAACTGCCATGCGCATAGCCGCGCGCGTAAAGGGATTCGCCATGGCGCGCGATCCACTCGCGGATCGTTGATTCACTGCCGCCCGAATTCGCCGCCATCGCCCTAACCCCTTCCCTTACCGGTCGCGAGGGCGACCAGCGCCGCCGCGAAAAAATCGTCCGCGCCGAAATTGCCGCTTTTGAGCGCCAAGCGATAGGGCGACGCGCCCGCGACGGTCAAGACCGGCACGCCGGGGTCGATCTCCGGCCCCACGCGCATCGTCGAAACGCCCAACGCCGAAACGACGGCGCCCGACGTTTCGCCGCCGCCGATCGCCAAACGCGTGAACCCCGCGTCGCGCAACGCCACCGCCAGCATGCCGAAGAAACTTTCGAGCGCTTCGGCCGCGACCGTCGTTCCGTAACGCTGTTGCGCGGCGCGCACCTCGGCGGGATCGGCGCTCGAATAGATCAGCGGCGACTTATCTTTATTGGCGCGGGCGAAATCGAGCGCCCCGGCGACATCCGTACGCTTTTCGATCACCGCATCGGCGGAAATCGCCAAAGCCGGATGCGACGCGGCATGCGCTTTCACTTGGCGGCGCGACGCTTCCGAGCACGAGCCGCACAACGCGACACCCGGCCCCGCGATGAAGGGCTCGGCCATCGGTTTCGCCGCCTTCCCGCTTTTGACGAAATTCGCCGCGAGCCCCTTGCCGATGCCTGAGCCGCCGGTCACGAGAACGTCGTCGGCAACCGCTTCGCCCAAAACCAGAAGATCCGCGTCGTCGACCGCATCGGTCACGGCAAAGCCTTGGCCCTTGGCGATCGCGGCGTCGAGCGCCGCGCGCACGGCGGCGGCACCTTTCTTGACGGTTTCGTAGGCGACGAGACCGACCGGCACGGTCGTTTGATACGCCAGCCAGCGGCGAATATCGGAATCGGTCATCGGCGTCAGCGGATGGTTGCGCATGCCCGATTCCGCCAATGGCGTGCCGTTGACGAACAGATTGCCCTGGTAAAGCGTGCGGCCGAGCGACGGCGCCACCGGGCAAACGATCGCGATCTTCGCGTCCAGCCGGGCGCGCAACGCCGCGGCAACCGGGCCGATATTGCCGTCCTTCGTGGAATCGAAGGTCGAGCAATACTTGAACAGGAACTGTTCGCAGCCGGCCGCGATCAGCCATTCCAGCGCCGCCAAAGATTCGCGCACCGCCTCGGCGACGGGAATCGTGCGGGTCTTCAACGAAACGACCAGCGCGTCGCATTCCGGGGCGGTGCCTTGCGGTATGCCGACCGATTGGACCGTCGACATGAAGCCGCGCACCAGCGTATTCGCGGCGTCGCTCGCGCCGGTGAAATCGTCGGCGATAACTCCCAGCCGCATCGCATCTCCCCCTTATCGGCGCGCGTCAGGCGAGTTCGCGCACGCGCTCCCATGTGTTGTCGAGATGGCTTACCACGATCGCCGCCAATCTGTCCGCGTCGCGCGCTTCGAGCGCCGCGATCATCGCCGCGTGCTCGGCGACGGCGCCCGCCCATTTTTCCGGTCCTTCATGACCGACGAAGCGGATACGGCGCAAGCGCGATTGGATGCTTTCATGCGTCGCGGCCAGAAACGCGTTGCCCGACAGCGCCACCAGCCGCGTATGGATGGCCTGATTGCATTTATTATAGTCGAGCCGGTCGCCGCGCGCGCAATGGCGCATCATTTCGTCGTGCAACGCGCGCAGATCGGCGATTTCGGCGTCGGTTGCATTCATGCAAGCTTGGCGCGCGGCAAGCGTTTCGAGTGCGGACAGCACTTTCGGCCTACGACATCGTCGGCAAAGGCATCGCGAATTCCGGCGCGGCACGCGCGGCGGTGCTTTTGGCCGCCCGCATGGCGAACCGGCGCAAAGCCCGGCGCGTGGCCGCTTGAGCTTTCGAAAGCCGCTGTTTTCGCCTTAGGAAAAGCTTTTATTGACTTAGGAAAAGCTTTTCCGTAGCGTCTTTTCATAACGCGGCGGAATCGCCGTTTTGAGGAAACCTGCCGCCTTGCGCACCCCCGTCACCATCCGCAATGTCGCGACCGAAGCCGGCGTCAGCATTTCGACCGTGTCGAAGGCGCTGAACGGCACGGGCCATATCGGGGCGAAAACGCGCGAGCATGTGATCGCGGTCGCCAACCGCTTGGGCTTCCGGCCCAACGACCTCGCGCAAAGCCTGCATCGCGGGCGCAGCTTTTCGGTCGGCATTCTGTCGAACGATATCTACGGCCGCTTCACCCTGCCCATCGTCGGCGGGATCGAGGAAGCGTTGTCCGACAATCGCGTGTCGGTCTTCCTGTGCAACGCGGCCGACGATCTCGAACGGCAGAAGCGCCATCTCGACGCGCTGCTCGCCAAGCGCATCGACGGTTTGATCCTGACCGCGCGCCGCACCGACTATCTCGCCCCGCTCGATATCGCCACACTCGGCATTCCGGTCGTCCATGCTTATGCGCAAAGCGCCGATCCGGGGGCGATCTGCATCCTGCCCGACGACGAAGGCGGCGCTTTCGACGCCACGCGCCATTTGATCGGGCTGGGCCGCAAACGCATCGCCCATGTCGGCGGCCCGCAAAGTTTCGAAGCCACGCGCCTGCGCCAAACGGGCTATCGCGCGGCGTTGAAGGAAGTGGGCCTCGCCCCGCCGCCCGACAGTGAGTTGTTCGGCGCGTGGTCGGAAGAATGGGGCCGCGACGCCGCGCGCCGCCTGATCGCCGGCAAATCGCAAATGCCCGACGCGATCGTTTGCGGCAGCGACCAGATCGCGCGCGGCATGGCCGACGGCCTGCGCGAAGGCGGCATCGACATGCCCGGACAAATCGCGCTGGTCAGTTTCGACAATTGGGACGTCATCGCCGCGGCGACGCGCCCTGCCCTCACCACCGTCGATCCCAATCTCAAGGCGCTTGGTGCGGAAGCCGGTCTCACCTTGCTGTCGCTGATCGAAGGCAAGGACGCGACGCCCGGCATCCGCCGCGTGCCCAGCAAACTCGTCATACGGCGGTCCTGCGGAAGCCCGGACCGAAGTTAACGCGCCGACGAAACCCGAACGCCAAGCAATTCAAATTCAAAAAGGGAGGAAACGATGAAACGCAGAACTTTCCTGGGCGCCGCAATGACGGCGCCGATGCTCTCCACCGCCGCCTGGTCGCAAGAACCGTTGTCGATGTGGGCGCGCAGCGACGTCGCCAACGTCATCCGCCCCTTCGTCGAAGCGTTCAATGCGAAGGGCAAGACGCAGATCAAGCTCGACATCGTCGTCGCGCGCGAGATGGTGCAGAAATACGCCGCCGCCGCCGCCGCGCGTTCGGCGCCGGATTTCCTGCTGCTCGATTTGATCTACACCCCCGCCTTCGCCAGCGCCGATCAATTGCAGGATCTGTCGCCCTGGACGAAGGAGATGCCGTATTTCGAAAGCCTGTCGCCCGCGCATCGCAAGCTGGGCGAGCTCGACGGCAAGCTCTACGGCCTGCCTTTCTCGGCCGAAGGTTCGGTGCTGGTCTACAACAAGAAGCTGTTCCGCGAAGCCGGCCTCGACCCCGAGAAGCCCCCGAAAAACTGGGGCGAGATCACCGACGCCGCCGTCAAGATCCGCGCGCTGGGCAACGACCGCTACGGCTATTACGTGCCGGGCGCCGGTGCGGCGGCGTTCCGCTTCCTGCCCGTCGTCTGGGCCAATGGCGGCGAAGTGCTCAGCGCCGACGGCAAGAAGGCGACGATCGATTCGCCTCAGCTGCGCGAGGCGATCGGCTTCTATCGCGATTTGTGGGCGAAGAAGGTGATGCCGGAAAGCGTCGTCGCCGATACCGGTCCCGACGCGTTGACCGGCTTCGCGGCCGGCCGCGTGGGCATGACCATCACCGGCGCCTTCGCGATCGGCGTGTTGACCACGCGCTATCCCGATGTCGAATTCGGCGTGACGCCGATCCCCGGCAAGAACGGCGGCTTCGCGTCTTTCGCGGGCGGCGACAACATCGTCGTTTCGCGCGGCACGCGCCGGCTTCCCGCGATCCGGGAGTTCGTCGATTTCGCCTATTCGCTGGAAGGGCAATCGTTGCTGGGCAAATACGGCAGCTTGCCGGTGCGCGGCGACATCGCCGCCGCCGCGTTGAAGGAAAACGATCCGCGCTACTTGACGGTCGCCGAGGCGGTGAACAAGGGCGGGCGCACGCCGCGCTCCACCGTCTACAACGATCTGTTCAACAGCCTGAACGGGCCGTGGGTCACGCTGCATCAACGCGCGATCTTCGGCAACGACGTCGACGGCGCGATCGCGCAGGCGCAAGCGACGTTCCAGCGCATCATCAACGAAGCCAACTGACGACGACGCGTCCCGGACGGCCCCAGTGCCGTCCGGGATGCCGTTCTCCGGAGTTCGATATGGCCAGCCCCGCCGCCCCCGCGACGCGCAAGGATACCTGGAAGGACAAACTTCGCCGCAGCTTGCGCGGAGAAGGCGGCGTCGTCGGCCAGGAACGCTGGCTGGGCGTGCTGCTGATCCTGCCCGCATTGATTCTGCTGACCGCGTTCTTCCTCGTGCCGCTGGTCATGGTCGGGTGGATGTCGCTGCATAACTGGCCGCTACTCGGCCGCCCGCGCTTCATCGGCTTGCGCAACTACGCGACGATGCTGACCGATACCAGCTTCTGGCACGCGCTGTGGTTCTCGGCCAAATACACGATCGTCGTCACGATCGCGATCTTCGCGGTCGCCTTCCCGCTCGCGTTCTTCGTCGAACGCCCCCGGCCCTTCGTCGGCTTCTTCCGCACGGCGTTCTTCCTGCCGGTCGTGCTCGGTCTCGGCTCGGCGAGCCTCCTTTGGGTCTGGCTGTCCAATGTCGATTTCGGGCTGTTCAGCCCGGCGCTGATGAAACTCGGCCTGATCGACCGGCCGGTTTCGTGGTTGATGCAGCCGACCTCCGCCTTCATCTCGATCATCGTCATGGTCGTGTGGAAGGCGTCGGGCACCAGCATCGTGTTGCTGCTGACCGGGCTTCAGGCGATCCCGCCGGAACTGAAGGAAGCCGCCAGTATCGACGGTGCGCGCGGCTGGCAGCGCTTCCGCTACATCACCTTCCCGCTGATCCGCCGCACCTTCGCGCTGGCGTTGATCCTGTCGGTCACGCATTCGGTGCTGGCCTTCGACCAGTTCTACATCATCACCGCCGGCGGCCCCGACAACTCGATGCTCAGCGCCGTTTACTGGATCATGAACACCTCGTTCGTGTCCTTCAAACTCGGCTACGGCGCGGCGTTGTCGATCGCGCTGCTCGCGATCTTGGTCGTGCTCAGCATCGTCCAACTCTATTTGCTGCGCACGAAGGAGGGTCAGTGATGGCCGCAAGCCGCAGAAGTCCGTTCGCGCTCGATTTCGCCCAGCAATGCCTGGGCTTCGTGATCGCGGCTTTGTTCCTCGCCCCGCTGGCGTGGACCGCCTTGTCGTCGCTCAAGCCCGCCGCCGAGGCGGCGTTGCCGCCGCTGCCGCCCTGGCCTTCGCGCATCACTTACGAAACCTATCAATCGCTCGACGGTTTCGGCTCGGGCTTGGTGACGCACACGGCCAACAGCCTGTTCGTGGCTTTGGGCACCGTGGGGCTTTCGGGAATCGTCAGCCTGCTCGCGGGCTACGGCTTCTCGCGTTTCCACTTCCCGCTGAAGAACGTGATCTTCGTGCTGATCATCTCGACCATGATGATCCCGTATCAATCGCTGCTGACGCCGCTGTTCCTGATCCTGTCCTGGATCGGCTTGTCGAACTCGCTGGTCGGCCTCGTCCTCGTCTACGCCACGCTGCAGCTGCCCTTCTCGGTCTTCATGATGCGCAACGCCTTCGAAGCGGTGCCGCGCGAGATCGACGAAGCCGCCCGCATCGACGGCTGCGGCGGCGTGCGCATCCTCACGCGCATCATGCTGCCGCTGGTGGCGCCGGGCATCATCACCGTTTCGATCTTCGCGTTCCTCGCCAGCTGGAACGAATTCCTGGCGGCGTTGATCCTGCTGACCGACAACAAGCTGTTCACGCTGCCGATCCTCGTCACCGCCGTGCGCAGCGGCCAGTTCGGCACCGTCGACTGGGGTGCGGTCCAGGCCGGCGTGACTCTGATGATGATGCCCTGCCTGCTGCTTTTCCTGCTTTTGCAGCGCTACTACATGCGCGGCCTGACGGCCGGCGCGGTGAAGTAACGCAGACCCGACGCACGACAAACAAGGACAACATCCATGACGGCCTCCGCCAGCAAATCGACGATCTCCGCCCTGTTCGCACAATATCGCCCGCCCGCCGTTCCCGCCGTCGCGATGACCGGGTTCTGGGCCTCGCGCATCCAGGCGGTGCGCGAGAAAACGATCCCGATCCTGCGCGAGCGTTGCGACAAGGCCGGGATGTTCGATCAGATCGATCCGGCACGCCCGATCCCGGCGATGCGCTTGCCGTTCCATCGCAGCTCGGTCACGTCGCAGATGTACTGGGATTCCGACGTCGCCAAGATGCTGGAGGCCGCCGCCTACGCGCTGTCCGGCAAGCCCGACGCGGCGCTGGAGAAGATGGTCGACGAGATCGTCGATATGTTCGCGCGGCTGCAACAACCCGACGGCTATCTGTCGAGCTGGTACACCCGCATGCAACCGGGCAAGCGCTGGACCAATCTGCGCGATTGCCACGAGCTTTATTGCGCGGGCCATCTGATCGAAGCGGCGGTCGCGTATTTCCATGCGACCGGCAAGCGCAAATTCATGGACGTCATGGCGCGCTACGCCGACCATATCGGCCGCGAATTCGGCCCGAAGGAAGGTCAGCGCCGCGGCTATTGCGGCCATGAGGAGATCGAGCTGGCGCTCGTCAAGCTCGCGCGCGCCACGGGCGAAGCGCGTTACATGGAACTCTCGCGCTATTTCGTCGACGAGCGCGGGCGCGAGCCGCATTACTTCACCCAGGAAGCGCTGACGCGCGGCGAAAACCCGGCCGAGTATTTCCATTCGACCTACGAATACAACCAGTCGCACAAGCCGGTGCGCGAGCAGGACAAGGTCGTCGGCCACGCGGTGCGCGCGATGTATCTCTATTCCGCGATGGCCGATCTCGCGACCGAGTACGGTGACGCATCGCTGAAAACCACATTGGAGAAGCTTTGGAACGATCTGGTGACGAAAAGCATGTACGTCACCGGCGGGATCGGTCCGTCGGCGCATAACGAAGGCTTCACCGCCGATTACGACCTGCCCAACGAAAGCGCCTATGCCGAGACTTGCGCGGCGATCGGCCTCGCCTTCTGGGCCAACCGCATGCTCGGTCTCGGCCCCGACACGCGCTATGCCGACGTGATGGAACGCGCGATCTATAACGGCATTCTGTCGGGCATGTCGCAGGACGGCAGCCTGTTCTTCTACGAAAACCCACTCGAAAGCCGGGGCAAGCATAATCGCTGGGTGTGGCATCGCTGCCCGTGCTGCCCGCCGAATATCGCAAGGCTCGTCACGTCGATCGGCACCTACGCTTACGGCATCGCCGCCGACGGCGTCGCGATCCATCTCTACGACCAAGGCGAAGCGACCCTCGATGTCGCGGGCGCCCCTCTGCGTCTGCGCCAGACGACGCGCTATCCGTGGGACGGCGCCATCCGCATCGACGTCGATCCGGGGACGTCCCGCGCGCTGAATATCGCGCTGCGCATTCCCGGCTGGTGCCGCCAGGCGACTTTGCGCGTCAACGGCGAAGCGGTCGATCTCAAATCCGTCACCCGCGACGGCTACGCCCATCTGCATCGGACGTGGAAGCCGGGCGACGCGATCGAGCTTTCGCTCGACATGCCGGTCGAGCGCGTCTTCGCCAATCCGGCGATCCGCCAGGATGCGGGCCGCGTCGCGCTGATGCGCGGGCCGCTGCTTTATTGCCTGGAAGGCGCGGACAACAAGCGCCCGCTGAACAACTACGTCCTGCCGGCGAACGCCGCGATCGACGCGAAGTTCGAGGATGGCTTGCTCGGCGGCGTGGTGACGCTGTCGGGTACGGCGCTGGCCGACGATCCCGAAGGCTGGGGCCAAGACCTGTATCGTCAAGCGCCGGTCGCGCGCAAACCCAGCCCGATCAAAGCCGTGCCCTATTACGCCTGGGACAATCGCGACAAGGGCGAGATGCTGGTCTGGCTGCGCGAAGGCTAAGCCCGGCCGACCGATCGCAATGACACCGAAGCCCGCCGCTTGGTTTCCCAAGGGCGGGCTTCTTCGTCTCTCGTGATGGTCGCAGCGGCGGGATTTGAATCCCGAGGGGCATCGCCGCGAGCCCAGTCCCTCAGGCCCGCGCAAAAACATTTCATGTCAATGCGAGTGTCCTAGTTTAGAAAGCATTTTGAGGTCTTCGGCGGAAAATAGAGATCCACCAAAATTCGAAACCGGGACTTTAAGACTGCGGTCTCACTCGCCTCGCGCGCGCGTATGTGCGGGCGCGCGGTCGATCGATACAGCGTCCGCTTCATATGCCGACAACAGAAAATCCAGGCACGGCCGTCACAATCGAGGCGAGGAAGACGCCCAGCGGCTTGCCGGGCGGAAGCGACATCACAGTTCCCCAGCCACCGGCCCCCTGCCCCGCGCCGACAATCGCCTGAAAGATTCCAAGTCGCGATTATTTTATATCCGATGCCATCAGGCGATAGCCGCTCTCGCGGCTGCGCGCATACGCTTTGCTCGCCGCACGGTAAATTGCGGCACGCGCCGTCTCGAACGCGCAGAGATATTGATCGACGGATGCGCCGGGGCTCGCCAGAGCGCCCACATCGACGAAGAAGCGGACCTCGAACATTCCGTCATGACCGACGAAGCAAATGGCGTTCTGCTGTCGATCGAAATGCCGGCTTTCGTTCGGGAATGAGAGCGTCATGACAACCTCGCTGGATCGATCCGGCAGGGCGCGCGTGCGGTGCGCGGCACTTCTCTAGGTTCCGGACGCATCCGGGACGTCGAGCCGACACGAGAACAACGTCGTCCCGTCGGGATCCTTGATTCGAATCGAGTCCGGCTGCTGGGGCATATTAAGTGTCGCGGCGAGACGCCGCGCATTGGCCACCGCCGTCGGCAGATCGTCCACGCGCATGGTCTCCCGCCCGACGACCGCCTGCGCGCCGTCGGGATCGCGCGTACGACAGAACTCGATCGTCAACTTCATCGCCGCCATCCGGCGGTCCACGAAATCGCCGGCGTCAGACTTTGCCCTTCTGCCGCTGGGTGTTCTCGCTGACGACCCTCTTTACCTGGTCTGTGGATGACCCCGCCTGGATCGGCTTCGGCTTCGTTTGCTTCGGCTTCTTCGCCTCGCGATTGCTGCGCCGTTGACCTTTAGCCATGTTCGTATGTCCTTTCGGGAGTATGCGAATTGCCCGGCCACGCCCCGCGAAAACGGCGCGCCGGCGAAGCGGTCGAACTTCAAGCGCGCCGGATGTTTTCCACGATCTCGGCCGTCCACACGTTGAACGACGTCATCACATGGGGCCCGAAGGAGTTGACGAGCGGAACGTCCGCGGCGTCGCGGCCGCGCGCGACGACGATCCTGCCGATCCGCGGCTCGTTGTTGCGCGGATCGAACGTGTGCCACGCGCCGTCCAGATAAACTTCGATCCAGGCGCCGAAATCCATCGGCGCCACGACCGGTACGCCGATATCGCCCAAATGCCCGTTGACGTAACGGGCCGGGATGTTGAGGCACCGGCACAACGCGATCGCAAGATGCGCGAAATCCCGGCAGACGCCGACGCGTTCCCGAAAGGCGCCGAACGCGCTGCGTGTCGCATTCGCCTGCATGTAGTCGAAACGAATGTGACGATGGACGAAATCGCAGATGGCCTGCACGCGTCCCCAACCCGGCCGCACGGCGCCGAATTGGTTCCAGGCGATCTGGCTCAGCAGATCCGTTTCGCAGTATCGGCTGCCGGTAAGGTAGATCAGCGCCTCGTTCGGCAGATCCTGCACGCGCGTCTCCGTCGCTTCGGGCGCGTATTGGTCCGGCAGGCCGTCATCCTCGACGACGGCGTCGCCGAAGATCGTCATTTCGCCCGGCGGCGCCACCAACCGATGGCAGATATTCCCGAACGGATCACGAAACGAAGTGGTGCTCACGTGCGGATTCGTCAGCACGGTGACGTTGCGGCGAATATCGGCGGCGCGATCGGCGTGGACCGAGAGAAGACAGACCAACGGGGTTGGCGTTTGGCATCGCAAGGTCATTTCATAGCCGCAACGGATCAGCATGCGGACATGCCGGTCAGCCACACCGCGCGGCACGCACTTGCCCGCCGCACGGAACGCGCCACGCAAACGTTCCGTGCCGTCCTTCGCGGGAACGATCGAAATCTACGCCATGCCCGCTTCATGTACGGCCGAGAATGTCGGCGCAGGCGCGCGCGATATCGCCCTTGCGCGCTTCATTCCCCGGAATCGCGGCGAAGCCGCTCTTCTCCACCGCGTCGCCGCGCGACCAGGTGCTGATCGCGAGCAACTCGGTGACTTTGCGGGCGGCATCGTCTTGGGCCTTGAAGCCACTCACGCAGATCGGCGCCAACGCCGCGATCACGGCTTGGTTGGACGCGTTGCTGGCCAATTGCTGCGACGAACCTCCGGTAACCCAACCGCCGTACCCGAAGCCGACAATCGCGAGGGCGATCGCGCCGGCGACGGCGCCCCAGACGAACGGCGTCGTCTGCTCGGGAATTTTGAATTTGAACATTTTTTGATCCTTCAGCCCGCGATATGTTTCGCGCGCAATTCTGAATCGACTGCCCCACCTCGCAGATTCGTCAACCTATACAAAGCGAAGTAGGTACGGCCGGCGGGAGGCCGTCGCGATGCAATGAGGGATAGATTAAGCCAGCATGGCGTAGGCGTATGGCGTTGGCCGAAAGCCCTCGCCATGAGAAACGCCCGTGAATGTCGCTGTCGGCCGGAAACTGGCCGTTAGGAGCTTCGAAGATCGACCCAAGGATCCTTCGGCTCGGAACAGGAAGGCAGCATACAGGAGGTGCGGCCAACTTGATAGCGCCGAATGCTACGCTACCGGATGCCGCCCGGCACCGGCGTCGCGTGCCATGAATAACGACCGATCAATCGCGTCGAACGGAACGACCCAATCGAAGCGGCGAATGATGCGCCAGTTCCAGCACAAGAGTATGATCGGCGTTCGTACGCCATCGCCTCCCGTTCACGTGGGAGCCGCGCAAGCGTTCGTCGATGCCAGCCGTCCTTATTGAAACAAGCGAACGGCGACATACCCGCCCTATCGGCGTCCGATATCGAACCTGCACGGGACTTCGCGCGCGGTCTCGCCGACCGGACAGCAACAACACGCTGGGAAGGATTAAGACATGCGTTATTTGGGAAAGATCATCGGCAAGGGCATTCTCAAACGCGGGAATGCTGCCGATGAACCGATCGGCTACGATCTCGATATATTCTCCCGAATTGACACTGAATGGACTTTCAGCGGCGAAGTCACAGCCTCGGCAGATACTTTGCGCGCCGCCTTCAATCACAAAAGCCTGCGCGTCCAGATCGAAGACGGCTCGCAATTCGATCTTTTCTTCGACGAAAAGGCACTCGAGGACGGCAGCGTCGTCGCGCATGTCGCATCACGCGGCGTACCGAATGCAGCGCTACCGGCGGCCGTGTCGTCGATCAAGTAATCCGCCGATACCCCAATCGGCAATGTCGAGAAAGGGGAAACGGCGCCGTTCGGCCGGTGGAGTGGAAGGGCACACCTGATTTTCTAGATCTAGCGCTCGACGTTTGGGTGGTTCCCGCGCGTCCGCATTCTACGAGTTTAGACCGCAATCCCTATTTTGATTCGGTTCCCGCACCAGCATTGATGTCGTTTTCTCCAATCTTCTAAGGCTCGGTCCCGGGTGTCGCGGCGAACTTGGTATCGCCCGATCGATACAACATGAAGCGCCGTCGGATCGGCGCGTCGATATCTTGGGCGCTGAAAGCTAATTGAAAGGCGCCCCGCATAGACTGGCGCAAGGCAGAGACAATATCTGCCGGGAACGACAATCGAGAGGAACTCCCATGCGTCGCATTCTCGCGGCTACGGCCGCCACCGTCATTCTCGCCATTACGCCACCGGCCTTCGCGGCGCCGGAGCGGACCGAATGCCTTGCCGGCGCGCAGCCCGGCGGCGGTTTCGATCTGACGTGCCGCCTGGCCGCAAATTCCCTGCTTGCGGCGAAGCTGATTCAGCGCCCGATGACCGTGAGCTATATGGAAGGCGGTGTCGGCGCCGTCGCCTATAACCATGTCGTCGGCACCCGCCCCGGCGATGCCGGCTTGATCGTCGCCGCCTCGACCGGCTCGGCGCTGTTGCTGGCCCAGGGAAAATTCGGGCGCCACGACGAAAAGGCGGTGCGTTGGGTCGGCGGTCTCGGCGCGGATTTCGGCGTCATCGCCGTCGCGGCGGATAGCCCGTACAAATCCCTCGGCGAGTTGCTGCAGGCGTTCAAGCAGAACCCCGGGGCCCTGCCGGTTGGCGGCGGCGGCGCCGTCGGCAGCCAGGATTGGATGAAAATCGCCGTTCTCGCCAAAGCGGTGGATGTGGCGCCGCGCGCGATGCGATACGCGGCCCTCGAAGGCGGCGGCGCGGTGATGACGGCACTCCAGGGCGGCCATATCAAAATCGCGTCGGGCGACGCCGGCGAGATGGGCCAGCATCACAAAGCCGGAAAGATCCGCATCCTCGCGGTGATGTCGGAGCAGCGCCTGCCCGGCGATCTCGCAAACGTGCCGACCGCCCGCGAGCAGGGCGTGGATGCGGTTTGGACCGTTTGGCGCGGTTACTATGTCGGCGCCAAAGTCAGCGACGCCGATTTCGCCTGGTGGTCCGATACGCTGACCAAGCTCAGCAAGACGCCGGAGTTCGAGGCGGAGCGAACCGCGCGCGGCCTGTTCCCGTTCACCGTGATCGGCAACGACTTCGATAAGCGCGTCAAAGAGGACGTCGCGCGCTTCAAACTTCTCGCGAAAGAAGCCGGCCTCTAAGCGCCGGATCCCGGAGGCGGGGCCGCCAAAGCGGTCCCGCCTTCTCTCAATTGCTGGAGACTCAACGTGCGGAACGAAAACAACCCCGTATCGATGCATATGCAGGTCCCCGGCATGATCCTTCTGGCGTTCGCCATCGCGTACGGCGCCGCCGCGGCACAAATCGAATACAGCTTCTCGTCCGATCCGTGGGGACCGCGCGCCTTTCCGCTGTTCCTCGCCGGCTGTCTCGCCCTTTTGTCGCTGCGCTACATCGCGCGACCGGGCCTCAGCGACGAGCGTCCCGTCGGCGCGCTGCTCGTGCGAATTCTAACCCTGCTCGCGCTCTGCTTCTTTGGCGCCGCCCTCTATCCGAGCCTCGGCTTCCCGCTCGCGACGTTCCTGATGTGCGCCGGGATCGCGCGCCTGTTCCGCGCGACGCTCGGCCAGTCGTTAACGACCGGCGCCGCCAACGCAGTGGTTTGGTACGCGTTGTTCACTTGGATCTTCGAAGTCCCACTTCCTCTCGGCTCGATCTTCGGATTCTGAAACATGTCATTGGATTACCTTTGGACCGGATTCGGCGTCGCTTTGCAGTGGCAGAACCTGCTCTACGGCCTCGCCGGCTGCTTCCTCGGCACGATCGTCGGCGCGCTTCCGGCGATCGGCCCGATCAACGGGATCGCCTTGCTGCTGCCCCTGCTCTACACGCTGGGCGTTCCGGTCGAGAGCACGATGATTCTGCTCGCCGGCATCTACTACGGCGCCGAGTATGGCGGTCGCATTTCGTCGATCCTGTTGAACGTTCCCGGCGACGCCGGCGCGGTGATGACGGCGCTCGACGGGTATCCGATGGCGCGCCAAGGCCGTGCGGCCGAAGCGCTTGCGATCAGCGGCATCTCGTCGTTCGTCGGCGGCATCATCGCGGTCGTCGGTCTTACCTTCTTCGCCCCGATGCTGGGCAGGCTCGCGACGGGTTTCGGCCCGGCGGAGTACTTCGTGCTGATGGTATTCGCCTTCGCCACACTCAGTTCGATGGTCGGCGCCGAACCCGTCAAGACGATGATCGGTTGCGTTCTCGGGTTGATGCTCGCCACGATCGGCCTGGATCCGACGTCCGGCGCATATCGTTTCACGTTCGACGAGCCCGAGCTTTACGACGGGATCGAGTTCATCATCCTGGTGATCGGCCTGTTCTCGATCAGCGAAGTTCTGTTGCTCCTCGAAAAGGAGTTTCATGGGAAACTCACGCCCGTGAAGGTCGGCAAGGGTTTTCCCAGCTGGAGCGATATGCGCGCTTGTATCGGGTCGACGCTGCGCGCAACCGGCATCGGCTTCGTCGTCGGAGTGCTGCCGGGCACGGGGGCGTCGGTCGCCAGCGCGATCTCCTACACGACCGAGAAACGTCTGCTCGACCGCGGCACGTTCGGCAAGGGCGACATCCGGGGCCTCGCCGCACCGGAAGCGGCGAACAACGCGGCGGCCGGCGGCGCATTTGTCCCCATGCTGACGCTGGGCGTGCCCGGTAGCGGCACGACGGCCGTCATGCTCGGCGCGCTGATGCTCTACAACATCATGCCGGGACCACAGCTCTTCACCGACCGCCCCGAACTCGCGGGCGGTCTGATCGCCTCGATGTATATCGGCAATATCCTGCTGTTGTTGATGAACCTCCCGTTGATCCATGTGTTCGTGCGGATGCTGACGGTGCCGAACTGGGTGCTGATTCCCGGCATCGTCGTTCTCGCCTTCCTGGGCGTGTACAGCGCCTATTCCAGCGTCTTTTCGATTTTCCTCATGCTCGGGATCGGCGTGATCGGGTACTTCGCGCGCAAATTGGAGTTCGATCTGGCACCGATCATTTTGGGGTTCGTGTTGGGCGACGTGGCGGAAAAGAACTTACGCAACGCGCTGGCCATCAGCGGCGGCGATGCGTCGATCCTTTTCCACAGCGCCATCTCCCAGATCCTCTGGGTCTGCGCGATCCTGATCGTGATGGCGCCGCTGGCGTTGAATTGGTGGCGCCGCCGCGCGGCCGCGCCGTGACGGGCAGCGCCAAGCCCGCGCGTCAGTTGATCAGACCGAAGCGCTCGGCCATCGCGCGATACTCGGCGAGCGCGCCGTCGATATACGCGTCGATTTCCCGACCCGTCTTATCGAAAGGAAGAAGTCCGCTCTGATGACGCGCCCTTCGGAAAGTTTCGCTCGCCAGCAACGTATCGAAGCGCCGGACCCAGTGCTCGTAATTTTCCGCCGGAACGTCGGGCCCGAGATAGAATCCCCGCACGATACGCCAGGTCACAGGAAAGCCTTGTTCCTTCGCCGTCGGCACGTTGGCGAACTCGCCCTCCAGACGCGCGTCGGCGAGAACGCCAAGTATTCTGATCTTTCCTTCCCGCCACAGATTCCGCACTTCGGACACGTCGCCCGTATAAACATCGACATGGCCGCTCAAAAGCGCCGTCGATGCTTCGCCGCCGCCTTCGAACGATACGTACGGAAACGCCCGATGACCGATATTCGCGGCCCGGAGCAGCGACGCGGCCTTGATCCAATCCTGGCTGCCGATCGTGCCGCCGCCGCCGAAAACAAGACGCCTTGGCGTTCGCCGGACGGCCGCCAACAATTCGCCGATATTGCGAAACGGCGCATCGGCGCGAACGGCGACCATACCGTAATCGGCGCCGATCGTGGCGAGCCAGCGCACCTCCTTGCCCGTAAACTTACCGAACTTCCCTTGCGCCAAATTCAGCAGCGATCCGCCGGAGAACGCGACCAGCGTGCCGCTCTCGGCGCGGCGCTGCGCGACGATCATGTTATAGGCGACGGCGCCGACGCCGCCCGGCATGTAGGTGATGCGCAAGCCGCCTGTCTCTTCGGCAAGCGCGTGCACCAAACGACAGGTGAGATCGAATCCGCCGCCCTGGCGGGCGGGCACGACGCATTCTTCGTCCGCCGCGGCGGCACGGGTCACCGTGGCGGCGAAAGCCATCAGAATCAATACCAAGCGTATGGCTTTCACGGCACCTGCTCCCGGCCTTCGTTTTTTGGGATACATTCGATGTCAATATAACTCGACATGGAACGGCGCGGAACGCCCGCGTCAGATCGATGAAGATTCTTTTGGTTGAAGATCACGGCGACTTGGCGCGTTGGCTTGCGAAAGCCCTGCGCGACGCCGAGTTCACGGTCGAGCTCGCATCCAGTGGGCTCGATGCCGACGCGTTGTTGCGCGATCAAAGCTACGCGCTGGTGATCCTCGACTTGACGTTGCCGGATCTGGACGGGCTTGACGTTCTGAAGCGGCTGCGCGCACGCGGAGCAACCACGCCGGTCCTGATCCTGACCGCCCGCGGTACGGTTTCGGACCGCGTCCAAGGGCTCAATCTCGGCGCCGACGACTACCTGGCGAAGCCCTTCGAACTCACCGAGTTGGAAGCGCGCGTCAAAGCCTTGATCCGGCGCAGTCAAGGCCATACGGCCGCGCGAATCGTCTACGGCAATCTCGTCTTCGACAGCGGCGCACGCGTCTTTTCCTGCGGCGGCACCGACTTGACGTTGACGCCGCGCGAACGGGCCGTGCTCGAAGCTTTGTTCGCGCGCCCGGGAAAGGCGGTGAGCAAGGAGCGGATGTTCGAAAGCATCTTCGTTTCCGACGCCGACGCCAACACGGATGCGATCGAGATCTACGTCCATCGTCTGCGCCGGAAGCTCGAAGGCAGCGGCGTACGGATCGTAACGCTGCGCGGGATCGGCTATCTGCTGGAGGCCGACGATGGACGATGACGCGCCCGCCGCCGCGCGGCCGCTCGGCAGCCTGCGCGGACAATTGATGCGATGGCTGCTGCTGCCGCTGGCGGGACTT
Organism: Alphaproteobacteria bacterium; assembly: GCA_017308135.1. Lineage (NCBI taxonomy): Bacteria > Pseudomonadati > Pseudomonadota > Alphaproteobacteria > Alphaproteobacteria bacterium. Next base: position 204,512 of record JAFKFM010000010.1, on the reverse strand, counting down.
ATCGTCGTCAATACGATCGTGACCTACGGAAACGCATTGACCGCCGTCGACTTCGCCTACGATCGAACATTGCTGGCGACCGCGCGCGCGATATCCGAACGTATTCAAACGCGCGACGGCCGAATCATCGTCGATGTTCCGTATGTCGCGCTCGATATCTTCGAATCGGACTCGCCCGGGCGCCTTTACTACAAAGTCACGGGCATCAACGGCGAAGTCATATCCGGCTACGGGGATTTCCCATCGATGCCCGAAGGCACGCCGCGCTCGGACGCCTATCCGGCGCTGGTTCATTTCTACGATGCCGTCTACGACGGGAATCGCCTGCGCGCGGCGGCGCTGCATCAACCGGTCTACGACGGCGACATCCGCGGCATCGCTCTGATTCAGGTCGGCGAAACGATGGACGCGCGCTACATTCTGACGCGCCAGATCATGCTGGACTCCTTTTGGAGCCAGGCGTTCCTTGTCGCGGTGCAGGCGGTCCTCGCGTTGTTCGCATTGCGGCTGGCGCTGGGACCGCTCATCCGATTGCGGCGCGAAGTCGAAAGCCGGGGTCCAGCCGATCTCTCGCGTATCGATCCGACCATTGTTCACCGCGAGGTCCGCCCGCTGATCGGCGCGATCAACCACTATATGGCGATGTCGCGTTCCTTGATCGACAGGCAACGCCGCTTCATCGCCGACGCTTCGCATCAACTGCGCACCCCGCTCACGTTGCTCAAGACGCATTCCGAACTCGCCGCGAGGGCCGTCGATCGACCGGCGCTGGACGAAATTCTCATTTCGCTGAAGGCGACGACCGATCAGGCGGTTCACCTCTCGAATCAATTATTGAGCCTTGCGCGCGCCGAGCAAGCGGGGCCGGCGAGCGAGTTCGTTTCGGTCGAACTCGACGTGTTGGCGCGGCAAGTCTGTCTCGACCTCGCGCCCAAGGCCGTCGCGAAGGACATCTCGTTGACGCTGGACGTCCCGCCCGGCCCTTCCGCCCGCGTGCACGGCGATCGGATGCTGCTGCGCGAAGCCATGGTCAATCTCGTCGAGAACGCGATCCGCTATGCGCCTTCGGGCGGGCAGATCGTCGTTCGCACACGCCGCGATCCAACGCCGGAATTCGAAGTGGAAGATAATGGTCCGGGCGTGGCACCCGAGGAGCGGGCGCGCGTGATCGAACCGTTCTACAGGGTCCCGAGAAAGGACGAGGTCGGTCCGCCCGGCACAGGGCTGGGCCTCGCCATCGTCACCGACATTTGCCGCTCGCATGGCGCATCGCTTGGACTCGACGCTGGCGAGCGAGGGCGCGGATTGAAGGCGACGATCGTTTTCTCCATATGAGTCGATCTTTGTCATTCGTCGATGAGCACGGCCAAATGTCAGTCCGTACCACGTTCGATCAAATGTCCAATCGATAACGACGTCGAATTCAAGATTTCTCGCGCGCTCAGTTGCGCGGCCGGGCCGACATCGCCAGCGTATATTCGTCCGCTCGGCCTTCATAGGCGATCTCCGCCTTGCTGGCCCAGAAGTTGGTGTAGTGGATCAAAGGTATGATCGCTGCCTGATCCATCGCCGCCTTGGTCGCCGCCTGCAACATCTTCTCGCGCGTCGCGTCGTCGACCTCGACCAGCGCCTTGCGGATCGTTTCGTCGATCGCGGGATCGGCGAAGCGGCCACGATTATTGGCGCCCAGGCCGCGCTCGCGATCGAAGCTGTGGATCAGCACGCGCAAGGCGGACGACGCCTCGCCGCTGACGGCCGCGTAGCCGATCAGGATGAAGCTGAAATCCGGCACGGCGGAGCGCGTCAGGAAAATGCTCGGCGGCATCGTCTCGACCTTCGTCTGCACGCCGATACGCGTCAGCATCTGGGCGACCGCTTGCGCCGCCGCGATATCGCCGACATAGCGGTTCGTCGGCCCGTGCAGCGTGACGCCGAAACCGTTCGGATAGCCCGCTTCGGCCAACAACTTGCGCGCGGCGTCAAAATCCTGCGCGGCCGGTTTCAAAGCCGGATCGTGACCGAAAAAGCCGGGCGGCACCAACTGGGCCGCGGGCGACCCCACACCTTCCAGGACGCGATCGGCCAGCGCCTCGCGCGCGATGGCGAGCGAGAACGCCTTGCGCACGCGCGCATCCTTGAACGGATTGGCGGGCAATGGTTTGCCGTCGAGGTCCGTCGCAAAGGGCGTTTGGTCGCGCGCGGAATCGAGCGACAGGAAGAGCAAGCGGTTCGACGGTGCCGCCGCCACGCGAAAGCGCGCATTCGCGCGCAACGAAGCGAGCGATGCGGGCGGCACGTTCTCGATGATATCGACGCTATCGGCCAGCAGCGCCGCGACGCGCGTCGCATCGGCCGTCAACATGCGGAACTCGACCCGTGCCCAAGGGGCGGCACCGCCCCAGTAGGAATCGTTGCGTTCGAACGTCAAGCGGTCGCCACGCGACCAGCTGGTGAAGCGATACGGCCCCGTCCCGACGGCAAGCTTGCCGGCGGCGAATTCCTCCTGCTTTGTTTCCGCATGCAGCTTCGCCGATAGGATCGCAATGACGGACAGATCGGTCGGCAAAGTCGGGTTGGGTTCGCGCGTCGTGATGCGCACCAGATGCGCGCCATCAATATCGACCGACGCGATCGAACGCAGATAGGGCGCGAAGGATGACGGGCTTTTCTCGACCTTGCGCGCGCGGTCGATCGAGAAGGCGACATCCGCCGCTTCGAACGGCGTGCCGTCGTGGAAGCGCACGCCCTGGCGCAACGCGAACTCCCAGACCGTCGGCGACGTCGCACGCCACGATACGGCCAAACCCGGTGTTAGCCGCTGATCCTTGTCCTGATGGACAAGACGGTCGTAGAGATGCCGACCGATCGCGTTGTTCGGCGAGAATTGATGATATTGCGGATCAAGCGAGTCCGGTTCGACCGCGAGACCGACACGCAAATTCTGCGCGATAGCGGGCGACGCGAGAACGACAAGTGCCGCCAGAATGGAATTGCGCAAAGCTTTCGAAATCGACATCAATATTCTCCGATCAAGCGATCTGGGTTCGATACATCGTGCGTTCCTCGCCCGGCGGATAACCGCCCGCAGCGCGATGCGCGGTGCAGCGATTGTCCCAAAGGACGAGATCGCCCCGACGCCAGCGATGGCGATAGAGATACGCGTCGGCCGTCGCATGGGCGAAAAGCCGTTGGAGCAGCGCTTCGCCGGCTTCCGGCGAAACGCCCGCGACGCGCACCGTGTTGGTGATGTCGAGATAGAGCGCCTTGGCGCCGGTTTCCGGATGCGTCAGCACCAACGGGTGGATCACGTCCGGCAGTCGCGCGCGCTGCGCCTCGGTCAAGGGCGCCGTGTTGTGCGGATTGCGCCCGCCCCAAGAAAACACGGCCGATGCCGCATCGGCCGCCGCGCGATCTTCCGCCGGCAGATCGGCGTAGGCGCGCGCGGTGTCGACGAACAACGTGTCGCCACCCGACGACGGCAGCACGACGGCATGCAACGCCGTCGCCTTGCAGGGCGAACGCTCGTAGGACTGATCTGTATGCCAGCCCGTCCCGCGCGCAGCGCCTTTCGGATCGACGATGCCGGTCTTCGGATTGCGGTTCGAGATGATCGATACCGGGGGGAACGCCGCGTGGCGATACTGTTCCAGCGCATGTTCGACCAATTGGCCGAACAGCGATGCGGCCTGCGCGAAGGCGCCGACATCGAGGCGCTGATCGCGGAAGACAAGAACCTTATGTGCCAGAAACGCGTCATCGACACGCTTCTTATCCGCCGCCGCGATCGGCGCCGAAAGATCGAGCCCTTCGATCGATGCGCCGAAACCGCCCGCTTCGGGTACGATATCGAACGCCGCCATCAGCCGTTCCCCTGCGCCTTCGCCCAGGCTTCAAGAACGGCTCGCGCATCTTCGGCGCGCCGGGATTCCGACGGCATCTTCCGCTCACCGACCGGCAATCCGACCTGCGCGCGCAATTCCGCCGCCGTCATGCGATAGCGGCGCTTGTCCTGCGGCAGATGCTTGAGCGCCGCCCAGGACTGTTCGAGCGTCACGGCGTAATAGAGCCGTGAAATCCCCGCGATATGCATCGTGGCGACGCAAAGCGAGCACGGCTCGCAGGAGGAATAGAGATCGCAACCGTCGAGATCCTTGGTGCCGAGCTTGCGGCATGCGTCGCGGATCGCCTCGACCTCGCCATGCGAGGTGGGATCGTGGAGCGCCAGCGAACGATTGAGTCCTTCGCCGACGATCTTGCCGTCCTTGACCACGATCGCGCCGAAAGGCTCGCAGCCCGGCTGGCCGATGGCGCTTTGCGAAACCTCGATCGCGCGCTTCATGAACGCGTCGTCGTACATCTTGCTTCCCTTCCCTAGCCGGCCGCGACGCGCTTCAAGCCGACCGCGCGATCGGCGAGCAGCAGCAGAATCGCCGTCAGCACGATCAACGCGGTCGAGATCGCGGCGATCGACGGATCCGCGCCTTCGTCGAGATATTGGATCATCTGGATCGGCAACGGGCGTACCCGCACGCTCGCCACGAACAGCGAGATCGAATAATTGTCGAAGGACGACAGGAAGCCGAACACCGCGCCGGTGAACATGCCCGGTAGCAAATTGGGCGCCACGATCCGCAGCATGGCGCCGGGATAGGAAAAGCCCAGCGTGCGCGCCGCATCGACGATCGCCGGATCGATCCCGGCGAGCGACGCGGTCAGCGTGCGCATCACGAAGGGAATCGCCAGCACCGTATGGCCGATCAGAAGCAGCGTGAAGGAATCCATCACGCCGAACAGGCGTGCCGCCTGCAATAACGCGATCCCCTTCACGATGCCGGGCAGCATCAAGGGCGAGAGCACCAGCAGGCGCACGGCTTCCGAACCCCGGAAACGGCCGAAATGGATCGCCAAGGCCGCCAACGTGCCCAGCACAACGGCCGAGGCCGTGGCGATGCCGGCGACGCGCAACGACACGCCCAGCGCCCGCCAAAATTCGTCGAGCGGCCCGAGGGCGAAATACCAGCGCAGCGACAAGCCGTTCTTGGGCAGATCGAAGCCGATCGTCGGCGACAGCGACACCGCGACGACCAGCGCCAGCGGGGCGAGCATGAAGATCAGCGCCGCCGCCGCGAGCCCCGCCATGACGATGCCGGTGAAACCTTTGTGCTTCATGCCGGCCGCTCCGCGCGCCCGCTCAGGCGATTGGCGCATGCGACGACGCCCAGCGACAACGCCAGCAGGATCGTCGCCGCGACCGCCGCCCCGGCGCCGTCGTTGAGCACGTAGGCGTCATAGGCGCCGCGTGCGAGCACGCGAAACCGATCGCCGATCAGCAGCGTCGGCACGACATAGGCCGAGATCGCCTGCGCCGCGACGATGGAGAAGCCCGCGACGATCCCCGGAAACGCCGTCGGGATGACGACATGGAACAGCGTGAACGCGGGCGAGCAGCCGAGCGATGCCGCCGCTTCCTCCAGATCGCGCCCGCGTTCGGCCAGCACGGCGAAGACCGGCAGTACCGCGAAGGGTAGAAACGCGTTCATCGACCCGACGAACAAGGCGGTGCGGGTGAAGATCAGGCGCACGGGCTCATCCACCACACCCATCATCAGCAGCAGCGAATTTACGGGGCCGTTGCTTTTCAGGATCAACGTGATCGCGAAGGCCTTGACGATGATGCTGGTGCACAACGGCAGAAAGGTCAGCACGATCAGCGTGACCTGCATCCGCCGTCCGGCGCGCGCGATGGCGTAGCCCAAGGGGAACCCCAATGCGGCGCAAACCAGCGCCGTGACGACGCCGTAGACGAAGGTGTTGAGCACCATCGTCCGGTTGCCTTCCTGGGCGAAGAAGGCGGCGTAGCGCGAGACCGAGACGCCATCGCCATCGAACACCGCCGCGCCCAGCACGACACTTAACGGCACCACGAAGGCGAGGATCAAAAAGACGACCGGCGGGACGGCGAAAAGCGAGACGGCGGCGCGCCCGAACGGATCGAGCCGCCGCCTTTCCTCGCCGAATGTCGCCGCCGCAGCACTCATCGATCAGGCCAATGCCGCGGCGTAGCCCGGCGCGATCTCCGCGCGCCGCTTGCCCCAGAAGGCGGCGTCGAGCGAAACCATCTTATCCGCCGCGACGACGCCGGGATCGAGCGGCACATCGCCGCGCACCGGCGAGTCGAAGGTCTTCTCCATCATCACCTTCTGCACGTCGGCATCGAGGAACGCGTCGATGACGGCGCTGGCGAGCGCCGCATGCGGCCCCTTGTTCACCAGTGCGAGGCAATTGGGACTGCCGAACGCGCCTTCGACGGGGTTCGGCAGGTCGATGGGCATGCCCTGGCGCATACGCGGGAACAGCACCGACGAGAACAGACCGACCACCGCATGCGCTTCGCCCTGCTCCAGCAGCATGATCGCCTGTGGCGACGCGGTGAAGACGTTCAGGATATTCGGCTTCAGCGCGGTCAGCCGTTTGAACCCGGCTTCGATTTCATACTGCGCCTCGGCCAGCGGCTTGCCGGTTTCGGCGTGCGCGGCCGCCGTCAGCATCATCGGCCCTTGGGTCAGCGCGAAGCCGGGGATCAGCAGCTTGCCGCGGAAGCGATCCGTCCACAGCTCCTTCCACGATTGCAGCGGCGGCTTGACCTTGTCGGTGTTCACGCCGATCGAGAAGCGCGCGATCTTCATCTTCACCCACATCTTGTCGTCGCGCAGACTGCCCGGCAGCAATTTCCCGAGATTGGGGACCGACCCCGCGTCGAGCGGCGCGATCAATCCTTGATCCATCGCCATCACCATATCGGTGTCCGGCATCCAGGCGATCGAATGCGTCGGCGCGTTGCGCTGCGCGGCCATGGTCTGGAGATGGCGCACCGAGATCGAGCCATCCATGACGATCTTGGCGCCGGTGCGTTTCTCGATGATCGGCTGGACGTCGGTTTCGAACATCTTCGCCTGGGCCGACGGGCCGGCGATGACGATCTCGCGCGCTTGGGCGCGGATCAGCGAGGGCGCGGTCAACGCCGTACCGGCGGCAAGGCCCGTGGCGAGGAAATGGCGGCGCTTCATGTCGAACTCCTGGGTTGGGATCAGGCCGTTTCGTCGGCCAGGGGGAAAAGCCGGGCGGCGTTCGCCGCCCAGCGGAATCGCATCGACAGGCCCGGCCCGCAGCGATCGGCGGCGGCGGCGTCGATCTCGGCGATCAAACGATCGCCGCCTTGCGTTTCGGCATGCACGAGCGCGCGCGAACCGGAGAACACGACATGGCGGATCGTCGCCGCCAGCCCTTCGCCCTCTTCGGCGAGTTCGATCCGCTCCGGCCGAACGCAGAGCGCGACCTTGGCGCCGCGCACGAAATGCCCCGGCGCGCTTGTCGTACCCAGCGCCGTCGCCACCTTGCAGATGCCGCCCTCGCAGGACGCGATCTCGCCCGTCAGCACGCTCGATAGCCCGACGAAGTCGTGGACGAAACGCGTGGCGGGCGCGGCATAAAGGGTTCGCGGTGCGGCGAATTGCTCGATCGTGCCCTTGCGCATCACCGCGACGCGGTCGGACACGGCCATCGCCTCGTCCTGATCATGCGTCACGAAGATCGCCGTGATCGCGCGTTCGACCAGCAGGGCGCGCAGATCGACCTGCATCGCCTCGCGCAGCTTGCGATCGAGCGCGCTGAACGGCTCGTCGAGCAATAGCAGGCGCGGCGACACGGCCAAGGCGCGCGCCACCGCGACGCGTTGTTGCTGCCCGCCCGACAATTGGCGCACCGGCCGGTCGGCATAATCGGTCATGCGCACCAGCGCCAGCATCTCGCGCACGCGCGACGCGATACCTTCGCCCTTCACGCCCTTGGCTTTGAGACCGATGCCGACATTGCCCGCGACGCTCAAATGCGGGAACAGCGCGTAGTTCTGGAACACCACGCCGATCTCGCGCCTATGCGGCGGCAAGGCGGTGACGTCGATGCCGTCGACCTCGATCCGCCCCGCATCCGTTTCGACGAGCCCCGCGATGGCGCGCAGCAGCGTGGTCTTGCCGCAGCCCGACGGACCCAGCAGCGACACGATTTCGCCTTTCGCGACGCGCAAATCGACGCCGTCGAGCACGGCGGCGGCACCGTAGCGTTTGCGCAAGGCGGCGATGGACAGATAGCCGTCCGTCGCCGTGCGCAGGGCCGATCCGTCGGGGGACAAGACGGACCTAGCGCGACTGGGTCTGGGTGCGGATCAGCACGCGGCGCTGTTCGGGCGGATAGCCGCCGGCGGCGCGGTGCATCGAACAGCGATTGTCCCAGATCACGAAATCGCCGACCGACCAGTAATGCGCATACTGGAATTCCGGCCGCGTGTAGTGGTCGAAAACGCGTTTCAAAATCGCGTCGCCCGCTTCGATCGACATGCCCTTGATCTCGACCAGATTGCCGGGATCGGCGTAGATCGTCGGCCGCCCGCTTTCGGGGTGGATGGTCAGGATCGGGTGTTCCGCATCGACCATTTTCTTCTGCTGATCTTCGGTCAGCTTCATCGCCCCGGCGAATTTGCGCCCCGACCAGCGGAAGATGCCGGTCTTGCCGGCCAATGCACGGCGCAGATCGGCGGGCAGCATCGCAAAGGCGCGATAGCCGTCGGTAAAATCCGTCGCACCGCCGACCGACGGCATTTCAAGGGCGAGCAGCGCCGTCGTCTTGCCCGGACGCGGATCGTAGCTGCGATCCGTATGCCATTCGCGCGAGCGGTTATAGCCGAGCGGATCGGGCGCACCGTCGGGGCGGACATTCGTGATGTAGGAAACGCCCTTCACATCCGGATGGTGATACTGATTCAACACATGCTCGACGACTTCGCCGAAGCGGTTGGTGAAATCGTAGAACGCCTTCGGATCGGGCGGCTGGCCGGGAATGACCAGCACCGGCGTCTCCAGGAATTGTTCGTAGATCGCGTCGAACAACGCGTCGTCGACCTTGCCGATATCGACGCCCCGAATACGGGCGACGAAGCCATCGACGATCGGTTCGACGACGAACGGACGGCTCGACGTCGCCGGGGCTGCAAGGGCTGTCATGCGGGCACCTTTTTCATGGCACGGCGGGAAGCGAGCATGCGGTACAGCATGTGCTCGCCCGCCAGGACGGGGGGAAACTCCGGAATCTCGCCGGGCGCGAGACATGTCGGAACGCATTCGACCAACGCGTCGGCGTTGACCTTGAAGAAGTAACCCATCGATTGGCGCACGCTGCCCGCCTGCTCGGGCGGCGGATTGGTGACGCGATGGAGCGTCGCCTTCCAACGCCGATTGGTCCAACGCTCCAGCAGATCGCCGAGATTGATGGCGAGCGTGCCGTCGGGCGGGCGCACGTCTTCCCATTCGCCGTCGGGATTCATCACCTGCAACCCGCCGGGCGAGCGATCGGCCGCGAGAATGGTGAAGCCGCCGATATCGGTATGGGCGCCCTGGCGCAGCTGGCCGGGCTTTGGCGGGATCGCCTGGGCGGGGTAATAGCCCCAATTGGCGGTCGAGCCGTGATGGTCGATCTTGTCGGCGAACCAATTCTCCGGCAGCCCGACCGCGAGCGCCAAAACGCGACACATCGTGTCGGCGAGCTTCTCCATCTCGGCGTAAAACCGCTCGAACGTCGCGCGATAGCGGGCGGGCTCGGTCGGCCAGATATTCGCGTGCTCCGACCAATCGATGAAATCTTCGTCCTCGAAATCGGGCAAACGCAGGCGCACGGGCTTGCGCGGGGTCGTCGGGCCGGCGAGAAACTCTTCCTTCAGATCGCCGTGCTCGACCTTTTCGCGATAGGCGGCGGTGCGGCGCAGTTCCTTGGCGAAATAGCCGCGGAACACCTCGCGCGACGGGGCGGCGAAGGGAATCTTCTTCTCAAGCGGCAATTCGAAGAATTCGCGCGCGGTCGCGAAGCATTCCGGCAGCAAATCGTCGGGCAGACCATGCCCTTTGATCAGGAAAAAGCCGTTGGCCTCGCAAGCCGCTGCGACGATCTTCGCGACGTCGGCTTTGGCGACGGGATCGCCCGCGCGAAACGGCGTCAGATCGACGATCGGGAACGGCATGATTCAGACCTTTCGCAGGGCGGGTAAGCGATGCGCGCGCGGCAAGGGCGCGCCGAGACGCGGGCATTGCGGCACCCAGCGCCGATAATGCGCGTCGAGATAGGGGCGCAAGCGATCAGCCATCGCAGCGGCATCGGCGTTGCGTGCGCGTTTGGACTCGCGCGCCGACGCCGTGGCGAGCGCCTCGGCGCGTTCGAGTTCGGGCACCAGGAAAGCGCCGTCGCGATAGAGAATGCGCCCTTCGACCATCGTCAAACGCACGGCTTCGGCCGTCATGCGCTTGGCGAGAAGTTCGACGTCGCTGGGATCGGGATCGGCATGGACGCCGCGCAAGACGGCAAGATCGATGGCGACCAGATCGGCGCGCCAACCCTCGCGAATCTCGCCCGTTTGGGCGAAGCCGCCGGCCTTGGCGCCACCAACCGTCAACGCGCGCAGCCACGCGGCCCCATCGGGGGCCGGCGGCGCTTCCCAGCCGTCACCGCGCGCCAACGCCCAGACGAGCCGCGCCTCACGCCAGATATCCTCGCCGTCGTCGATCGAACGCCCGTCGGTGCCGATGGCGATCTCGATCCCGGCGGCGAGGTAATGCGCCGTCGGCGCCTGCCCGACCGAGAGATTGAGATTGGAGCCCGCACAGCGCACGAGTGTGGCACCCGCCTCGGCCGCGATCGCGACATCGTCTTCGTCCAACCACACGATATGCGCGAGCGATACGCGATCGTGGAGTGCCCCCAAACGGCGCAAGCGCGCCAACACGCCTTCGGGATAAAGCCGGTCGCAGGCGGCGCGCTGCGTCCAGCTTTCCAGGCAATGGTAATGCAGCATCACGCCGCGCTTGGCGGCATCCTGTGCCAGAGCCTCGAACGCCGCGTCGGACAGCCATTGCGGACCCGACGGCCCGTAACCGAGCGACAGGCGATCATGGCCGGACCATTCGGGCCAGAGCTTGTTCATCGCCGCGATCGTCGCTTCGGCATCGGGCGCATAAGGCGGCTTGCGGCGCGAAACGATCAGGACGCGCAGATCGTCCGGCAGCGAATGCTCGAACTCCGTTTCATCCGCTTCGGGATAGACGACATGCGCGCGGTCTTGCGCGCCAAGACAAACGAGGGCGCGCAAGCCCGCGTCGTCATAGGCGCGCAGCATCGCCCCCGCTTCCCCCGCCAGATCACCCGTACCGTAAGGCACGTTGCCGTGCACGCAGGCGGTGACACCCGACGCGATCATCCGCTTGGCGGCGAGCAAGGTCATCGCGTAGGGATCGAGGCGTCCGCGCCCAATACGCGCATGCAGCGAGGTTTCGAGCCGCTCGTCGGCGAAACCATGCTGGAAATTGGTGATGCCGCGCCCATGCTGATGCGCGTTGACCGCCCCCGGGATCAGCATTTGGCCAGGCAGTTCGATCGCCGCCCCCTGCCCGCGCGGCCTTATTGCGGCGATGCGCCCCGCTTCGACGGCGACCTCCAGCCCCGCCGCGGCGCGGCGTTGCTCCGGCAGAAGAACGAGTTCGGGCGCCAGGATCGTCGTATCGCTCACGACACATCCATCCGGCGCAAGCCGATCGCCCGATCGACGACGAGCAGCATCGTCACCGTCATCGCCAGCAGGATGGTCGAGATCGCCGCGATGGTGGGATCGGCGCCGGTCTCGAGATAGTTCAGCACCTGCACCGGCAGCGTGCGCGCCGTCACGTCGACCAGGAACAGCGAGATCGAGTAATTGTCGAACGAGGCGAGAAACGCGAAGGCGCCGCCGCTGACCACGGCCGGGGCGAGATTGGGCAGCATCACTTTGACGATCGCGCCCGGCCAAGTCGACCCCAGCGTGCGCGCGGCGTCGAGCATCGCGTAATCGAACAGATGCAGCGACGCCAGCAGCGTGCGCGTGATGTAAGGCGTGGTGATCGCGACATGGGCGAGGACGAGGCTGAGGGCAGCGTCGCGCAGATCGATCGTGCGGAAGGCTTGCAGGAAGGCGATGCCGAGCACGAGGCCCGGCAGCATCAACGGTGCGGTTAGCAAATTGGCGAGGATCGCGGCCCCCGGCACGGCACGGGTCGAAATCGCGATCGCCGCCGGCACCGCCAGCAGGACCGCGATCCCCGTCGCGACGCCCGCGATCCAGGCCGAGGTCGAGAGCGCTTCCCAGAAGCTCGTCTGTCGCCCGAGGCGCTGATACCAGCGCAGCGAGAAGCCGTCCCAGGGCAGATCGAAAATCGCCGAAGGCGAGAACGAAACAAGGGCCGTCACCACAATAGGTGCGAGCAAGAAGACCGCGACGACCGCGATCCAAACCCGGCCGAGACCGACGATGGCGGCGTTCATCGGGTACTCCCCGCCCGGCTGACGCGCGCGGCGAACAAAACCATGCCCGAACACATGGCCAGCAACACCAGCGCCAGCACGGTGCCCTTGGCGAGATCGTTGGTGACCAGAAACGCGTGCGCGATCGCCTTCGACAGCACCTTGTGCCGTTCGCCGATCAGCAGCGTGGGCATCACATAGGCCGACGCGACCAACGCAAACACCATCGCGAAACCGGCAAACACGCCCGGCAAGCTCAACGGCAGCGTGACGCGCAAGAAGCGATCGAATGGGCCGCTGCGCAACGTCGCGGCCGCGTCGCCCAAAGCCGGATCGATGCGCCGCAGCGCCGCGTAGATCGGCAGGATCATGAAGGGCAGCATCATATTCGCGGTGCCGAGATAGAGGCCCGGCACGGTGAACAACATGCGGATCGGCGCGTCGATGATGCCGAGCATTTGCAGCGTCTTGTTCACCACACCGGTCGTGCGGAACAGAATGGTGATGCCGAAGGTCTTGACGATCGCACTCGCGGTCAGCGGCAGCAGCGTGACGATCATGCCCACGGCCTGCGCCCAGCCCGGCAAGCGGATCAGCGCCAGCGCGAAGGGATAGGCGATAGCAAGACAGATCAGCGTGACCGACGTCGAATAGAGCAGCGTGTTGCCGATAACGCCGAGATAGTAAGGATCGCCCAGCACGTCGACGAAGGTGGCGATCGACGCCGCCTCGCCGCCGAACAATCCCGTGCCGAACAACCCCGAAACGATCAGGAAGACGACCGGCACGACGAAGCCGATCGTCATCCAGATCGCGGCGGGCAGCGCCAGCCAAATGCCGGGGGACGCGCGCACGGCCATGGGGTCAACCGCGCGCGCGTCCGTCTTGCGACGAGATCAAATCGCGATCTCCCGGTCGAAGCGCGCCATCCATGCGTTGCGATGTTGCGCGACGAAGCCCCAGTCGATGACCGTCAGCGTCTTGGGATCGGCGACACCCGGCGGCAGCGTCACCGACGGGTTGGTCGGCGAGTCGTAGAGCTTCTCCGCCCATACCGTCTGGAACGGGACGTCGAGGCATTCGTTGATGAACGCGTCGGCGAGTTCGGGCTGCGGCGCCTTGGCGATCTTGGCGATGCCCGACGGCATGGCGAAGGAGCCTTCCTTCGGATGGCCGAGATCGATCGGCGCCCCGTCGCGTTTGCGGAACAACGTGTAGGACGAGAACATCCCCGCCCCCAGCGTCGCCTCGCCGGTTTCGAGCAAATTCGCGACCTGCGCCGAACCGTTATAGACGAGCAGCAAATTCGGCTTGATCGTCGCGAGCTTCTTGAACGCGGCGTCGGTGTCGAATTGCGCTTCGGCGATCGGCTTGCCGGTTTCCAGATGCGCCGCCGCCGCCAGGATGAACGGAATCTGCGTGGCGCGCACCGACGGGATCATCACCTTCTTGGCGTAGGCGGGATCCCACAACGTCGCCCAGGACGGCGTGCCGTTGGGCGCGTCCTTGGTGTTGTAGGCGATCGACGCGCGCGGCCATTTATAGGACAACCACCAACCGTCGCGCACGATCGCGTTGGGAACGATCTTCGACATGTTGGGGACGTTGGCCGGGTTCAGCTTCTCGATCAGGCCTTCGTCCTGGGCGAGGATCATCACCGGATCGTCCATCAGCACGACCGAGAATTGCGGCCGATCCTTGACCGCCTGCATCTTCTTCAAGTTCTCGAGCGAGCTGGAGCCGTCGTATAGGACGCGGCAATCGTATTTCTTTTCGAAAGCCGGAAACACATGCTCGCGCATCACGTCGGTCTGGCCGGCGGGACCGCCGACGATCAGATCGCGACGGCGCGACTGGCCCAAGGCGGGTGCTGCGAGCGCGGCCGTACCGGCGGCGGCAAGGGTCAGAAATCGGCGGCGATCGGTACGAAGGATGGATCGGGTCATGGGGAGGAGCTCCGTCAACGTTGATCAGGCGGCGGCGTCGGTCTTCGGGCGGGTGCGCATCATCTTCGCGCGGATGTAATCGCCCGCTTTGACCGGCGGGTATTTCGCGGGATTGCCGGGGCCCGCGCAGTTCGGCAGGCAGGCGATCTCCGCATCGACATGCGGCTTCTGGAAAAAGCACAGCGAAAAACGCGGCGTGGTGCGCGCGATCTCGCGCGGCGGGTTGTCGACGCGATGCAGCGTCGAGACCCAGCGGTCGTTCGACCATTGCGCCATCAGATCGCCGAGATTGATCGCGACCGCACCTTCGGGCGCCTCGACGCCGCGCCATACGCCGTCGCGCCCGCGAATCTCGAGCCCGTGGGTCGAGCCGTCCTGCACGACCACGGTCAGCGACGTCGAATCCGTGTGGGCGGGAATGCGCATCTGGCCGGGCTCGGGCGCCACTTCCTGCGCCGGATAATGAACCCAGGTGCAGGTGCTGGCATGACCGTCGAAGAACGGTGCGAAGTAATCCTGCTTTAGGCCCAGCGCCATCGCGCAAGCGCCGTTGAGCGTGCGCGCCAGCTCATCGACCGCGCGATAGAATCCCTCGAAATTCTTGCGGAATCCGATGGGCGCGCCTTCCGGTTCGTCCGGCCAGATATTCGGCGCATACATCCCTTCGAAACCGGCAGGGGCCGGCTTACGATCCGGCGCGTCGAACTCGAGCGCCGAGATCATGAAGGCTTCCTTGTAGTCGGCGACCTTCGAACCTTCGGGCCCCGCCTCGCGATAGCGCGTGCCCATTTTCTCGTAGCCGCGGAATACGTCGGAGCGCTTGGGTGTGGCCGCCAGCTTCGTCGCCATGTCCTGCGCGAAATATTCCCGCGCGAGACCGAACGAGTCCTTGAACAGCGATTTCGGAATGCCGTGGCCGGTCACGACCATGAAGCCGATGTCGCGGCAGACTTCGTCGATACGCGCGGCGGTCGTCGCCATGCCCTTCGCGTCACCCGCCAAAAATGGCGCGATATCGATCAGCGGCAGCTGCACGAAACCCTCCGTCACGTTGCGTACAGGGGTGTTCAGCAACGCGCGTGCCATCGCGCGTCGGCCCCCGCAAATCGCCGTGATTTCGATTGAATCCCGGTTTCGCGCCGCCGGCCTTGTCCGGCCGCCGAAACCGCACTGGCCGCGCCGCAGGCATGTTGTCTACAAATTCACCAACTGTATACGATCTTGAAAATTGCAGACCGTTCGCGTATTTGGATTGCGAACAACGGGAGACGCTTTGCGATGGCCGAGACCGAGTTCGAATCCGACGCATCGGGATCTTTGCGCCCGGTCGCCGCGCGTATCGTGCGCGTCGTGATGGACGCCGTGCTCGATCGCGCTTTGCCGCCGGGGATCAAACTGGGCGAAGAAGGCATCGCGCGCCAATTCGACACCAGCCGCGCCACGGTGCGCGTGGCGTTGCAGCATCTGGCGCAGCTCGGCATCGTGACGATCGAGCCCAATCGCGGCGCGTTCCTGACGCGACCCAGCGCGCGCCTCGCCGCCGATCTCTATAGCGCGCGCCGCACGATCGAATCCCAGATCGTCGTCGATGCGGCGCAACACTGCACCGCCGCCGATATGCGCGACATGCTGGCCCATATCGACGCGCAGGAAGCCGCGGCGAAGGCGCGCGATAGCCGCGAGCTGGTGCGCTTGCGCGGCGATTTCCATTTGCTGATCGCGCGCGTGGGCGCCAATGCCGTGCTTTACGACATGCTGGCGCGCACGCTGCCGCGCTGCGCGTTGGTGCGCGCGCAAAGCGAGCACGATCCCTTCTCCGACCGGCCGGTCGAGGAGCATCGCCGCTTGGCGAGCCTCATCGCCAAGGGACAAGCCGACAAAGCCGTGGCGCTGATGCGCGCACATTTGACGATCAACGAGCGGCAATTGCGCTTCCCGGAGCCGGCCGAAGAATCGGCCGATATCATCGCGTTGCTGGCGCCTTATGCGCGCGCGCCGCAGGATAAAAAGCGCTACGGCGCGGCATAGGGTTTGCAGACATTCGGGGGATGAACGCTCTTTCCCCCCTTGCGCTCGCCGGCGAACTCAGCGTCCGCGCGCTCGAAAAATCCTTCGGCGCGGCGCGCGTGCTCGATGGCGTCGATCTCGACGTCGCGGCCGGCGAATTCGTGTCTCTGCTCGGCCCCTCGGGCTGCGGTAAAACTACGTTGCTGCGTATCGTCGCGGGCCTCGTCCTGCCCGATCGCGGTCGCGTGACCCTCGCGGGCGCCGACATCACCGACCTGCCCCCGCATAAACGCGATGTCGGCGTGGTGTTTCAAAACTACGCCTTGTTCCCGCATCTCGACGTGGCGGGCAACGTCGCTTACGGCTTGCGCGCGCAGCGCCGGCCGGAGGCGGAGATCAAACGCATCGTTGAGCGGATGCTCGCCCTCGTGCATCTTTCTGATTTCGCCGGAAGGTCGGTGCGCGGTCTGTCCGGCGGCCAGCAGCAACGCGTGGCGGTGGCGCGTGCACTCGCGGTCGAACCCAAATTGCTGTTGCTCGACGAGCCGTTCAGCGCGCTCGACCGCAAACTGCGCGAGGCGATGCAGATCGATCTACGCCGCCTGCTGCGCGACGTCGGCACGACCGCGATCTTCGTCACCCACGACCAGGACGAAGCGTTGGTCATGTCCGACCGTATCGCGGTGATGAACGAGGGCCGTTTCGAACAGATCGACGCGCCCGCCGCCCTCTACGACAAACCCAAGACGGCCTTCGCGCTCGATTTCGTCGGCCGCTCGACGCGGCTTTCGGGCAAGGTCGCGGCGGCCGCGAACGGCGCGCTGGAGATCGATACGGCGATCGGCCGCCTGCGCGCCCCCGGCAATTTCCTGCCCGGCTCGCCCGTCGTGGTCGGCATTCGGCCGGAGAAGATCGGCTTCCGGCCCGTCACCGGCCCAGCCAATGCAATACGCGCGCGCGTGTCGGAAATCGTCTTCCAAGGCTCGCTGCTGACCGTGCATTTCCGCACGGGCGACGGCGATCGCGTATTGCTCGAAGCGCCGCACGGCACCGCGACGCCCTTCGGCGTGGGCGAAGAAGCCACGCTGCATCTACGCGAAGCCGATACGCTGGTCTTCCCGGCGGCCTAACGTTTCGCGGTGGCTTCGATGCGGGGCACGGAGGCGGGCAAATCGCGCGTGTACTCGTGATGCGACGCAGTGAAAATCCGTTCCGGCAAGCCGGCTTCGACCAGACGGCCCAAATATATGACGCCGACTTCATGCGCGATTTGGCTCACGACCGCCAAGCCGTGGCGAATGAACAGATAGGTGAGCCGACGCTCGCGCTGAAGGTCGCGCAGCAGGTTCGAAGTCTGCGCTTGGACCGATATGTCGAGCGCCGAACTCGGCTCGTCGCACACCAAGGACTCCGGCTCGCAAATCAAAGCTCGTGCGATCGAGAAGTTCGTCCACGCGCCGGCACGGATCGAGGCTCGACGACGAACGATAAAGATACTCGTTTCCCTTTAACACCAAAGCCCGAAGCTGGCTTCCCAGGGCGGGCTTCTTCGTCTCTCGATCACGCTGACCGCCGCCTTCCGTAGCGAACCGGCCAAGTTCCTCGCCGGGCAAATGCGGGCGGACGAACTCGTCGTACCGATCACCGAGTAAAGCGAAACCCGTCAGTCGGACGTATCGAATCAAGCAACGCGCTTGCTTCCATATCCAAATGGAACGCAACGTCCGAATGACGCTGCAGGGCGCTGGCGGGACAATCCAAACGCGGCGGCGGCCGCAGGGCTTGAGCGACGGCCTCGGCCTTTCCGGCACCGTTCGCGATCAGAACGATCCGGCGCGCATCCAGGATCGTGCCAATTCCCATCGTAAGGCCGCGGCTCGGCGCCGGCACGGGCGAAAAATCTGCCGCCGCGCGCATGACGGTGTCGGCCGTCAGCGTCACGGCGCGCGTGCGCGAGTCATGCGGCGCGCCGGGCTCGTTATAAGCGATATGCCCGTTATGGCCGAGACCAAGTATCTGCAAATCGATCCCGCCCGAAGCGGCGATTCGCGCCTCGTAAACCGCCGCTTCCGCATCCAGATCCCGCGCCATGCCGTCGGGCATAAAGCAGCGCGCCGGATCGGCGTCGACCAAATCGAACAACGTTTCGCGCATGAAGCGCCGGAACGATTTTGGATGGTCTGCGGGCACGCCGACATGGTCGTCGAGATTGAAGATCGTCGCCCGCGCGAAAGACACAAGTCCCTCGCGATACATACGCGCCAGCGCCGCATTGAAGGGACGCATCGTTCCGCCGGTGGCGAGGCCGAGAACCAGATCGGGTTTCGCGCGCAGCGCGTCGGCGACTTGCCGCGCGGCGGTTTCCGCCGCTTCGATCGCGGTGGCGTGTTTGAAAATCGCGATCATGTCAAACCGCCATGCCGGCGCGCAAAGCCTCGGCGAGCGCGCAACTCGCCGCCCCCGCGATCGCAGCGCGCGCGCCAAGCGCGCTAACCGCGACTTTCGGGGCGAAAGGGTGTTCGGCGCCGATCCGCGAAAGCTGCGCCGCGATCTCCGGCTGCAAGCCGATGCCGCCCGCGAGCACGACGAGTTCGGGATCGACGATCGCGCGCACCGCGCTCAACGCCAAAAACAAAATCCGCGCGGCCTCGGCGATCGTCGATTTCGCGCGGGCGTCGCCCGCGCGCGCGCGCAAAAACAAACCCTCGACGTTTTCGACATCGTCTAATCCCCGCATGCGCGCGGCGCGCACAAGGCCGGCGCTGCCGATCGTGGTTTCCAGCGGCCCCAGCCGATAGTTCCCGGCATCGAACGGATCGGCGCCGATCGGCATATGCGCGATCTCGCCCGCGAAACCGGCGGCGCCGCGCACCAGCGCGCCGTTCAATACCAAGCCGAGCCCCACACCCGTGCCGAACGCGACCAGCGCGAAATTCGGAACGCCCCGCGCGGCGCCGGCCGCGTGTTCGCCCAGCGCCGCCATGTTGACGTCGTTCTCAATCCGGACGGGAATTCCCAAACGCTCGCGCAGCGCGCCGGCGACGTCGAACGCATCGAACCCCGCAATGTTCGGTGCCATCGCGATACGTCCGGTCCGGGGATGCGCCGCCCCCGGCGTGCCGACGGCGGCGGCGGCAATATTGGCGGCGGCCAGCCCCGCCTTCGCGCGCAACGCGTCGCACAACGTGCCGATCTGCGCGATGACGGCATGGCCGCCACGCCGATCGGTCGCTTCGACGGCCTCGTCCAGAATGCGGCCCGTCTCGTCGGCCAATGCGGCGTGAAGTTTGGTGCCGCCAAGGTCGATGGCAAATAAGCGCACGGCACGGTCCGTCCGACGCAATTCGCCGTTCGTCGTAGCCGTCGCGTAGCCAGCATGTGTCAGCGCCGCCGCTAGGGCGCGCAACTTGTCCGTTGTGGCGCCAGCGCGCGACACGAGCGCGTTGAGACCGATCGCATCGCCCGTCTTGCTGTCTTGAAGTGCGGCCCGCGCCAGATCGGGCACGAGCATATCGAAGTCGAAATGCGAAAAAGCCATAACAATACCGTCTACGAACAAGAGTGGGCCGGCCGCCCGAAGGCGGCCGGCCCGGACGCCGCCTCAGCTCTTGTAGTGGTCGTCGATCATCTTCTGCTCGGCTTCGCCCATCTGCCGGACGGCCGCCAGCGGGTCCTGGTTCTGCAGCAGGATGCGATCGAGCATGTCCTGGAACAGCTGACCTTGCGCTTCCTCGGCCACGAAATCCGTGGTGTGCGCGGTCTTCAACCCGGAGATCATCGGGCCCGTCAGCGGATCGGCGAGATTGGCGGGCGTGAGCGCCGAATCGCGCTTGGCCGGCAACTCGCCGGTCTTCTCGAACCACAATTGCATCGACGCGTCGTTGGTGACAAACGCGAGGAACTTCAGCGCGGCTTCCTTCTTGGCGCCGGTCGCGTTCGCGGCGAGACCGTTGACCCAGTAGGACGAGTAGTTGCCGCCCACGCCCTTATGCGTCGGCAGTTCGGCGACACCCCATTCGAAGCCGCGCGCGTTGCGGAAGGTGCCGAGGCGGAACGAGCCGTCGACATGCTGCGCCGCGCGGCCCGCCCGGAACGCCGCTTGGCTTTCCGACAGGAAACCCGCCTGCGCCACGCGATGCTTGCGCTGCAAATCGGTGTACCAGGCCATGGCCGCGGCACCCGCTTCGTTGGCGTATGTCACCTTCCGGAAATCGTCGGAATAAGGCTTGCCGCCGTGCTGGCGCACCAGCACTTCGCGCCACCAATGGTAATCCTGCGATGGGATGCCGATCGTGGCGCCGGCTTGGGTCAAGTTGCCGCTGCCGTCGCGCTTGGTCGACGCGAGCGCGAAGCGCACATATTCGTCCAGCGTGCCGGCCGGCTTGTCGCCGAGCCCGGATTCCTGCAGCAGTTTCTTATTGTAGAACATGCCGAGGCTGCGCACCGCCGTCGGCAACGCCCAATAGCCGTCGGATGTTTTCATCAGCTGCACGACGTCGAAATAGTCGCGATCGACGGTCGCGGGATTGAACATATCGGCCGGCAGCGGCTGGATCAGCTTCGCCTTGGCGTATTCGCGCATCCAGCCGAAGAACAGCTGCATCACCGTCGGGCCTTCGCCCGCGGGAACGGCCGCCGCCGTCTTCGTGCGATACTGCGCGTACGGGAAATGCGTATGCTTCACCTTCACGCCGGGATTGGCGGCTTCGAAGCGCTTGATCAACTCGTCCATCGCTTCGACGCGTTCTTTGAAGAAGTACTGCCAGTATTCGATCTCGACCGCTTGCGCGCGCAGCACGGCGGGTGCGGCGAGTGTGAACGCGGCGGCCGCACTGCCGAGCGCGAAGGCGCGGCGCGTCGGCGCCAATTCGAACTTGTTTCGATTATCGGTCATGCTTTTTCTCCCTGTTTGATGTAGGCGTGGATAGGTTCCGGCCGCGAGGCCGGATTTCGAAGCGTGCGCAAAAGGAACGACGGCGATGGTGCGACTTGAACTCGACGGATGGACCGCGTTGAGCTTGAACGATGTTTCCCCGGCACCGGCCGCGTGGAGCCACGCCTTTCCCGACAACGTGCCCGAGCCCGGCGATCAAGCGATGGCGCGCTACGCGCCCGACAATGTGTTTCGCACGCGCTTCACGGTCGTGGCGCTGCGCCGCGGCGACGACGTCGCATTGATCGACGCCGGCCTCGGGCCGGGACCGAGCGCCTATTTCGGCGGGCTGCAAGGCGGCCTCGATCGTCTGCTCGCCGCCAACGGCATCGCGCGCGAGGCCGTGACGTGCGTGATGCTGACGCATTTCCATCTCGACCATGTCGGCTGGGCCAGCATCGACGGCGAAGCCTGCTTTCCCAACGCGGTCTACGCCGCGCCGGAAGCCGAGCTTGCGCATTGGGCGAAGGCCGGCGCCGCCGCCGCCAAGGCGCATCACGTCGACGCGTTCGAGCGGCATGTGGCGCCCCTGCTCGCCCAAGGCCGGATCGCGGCGATCCAAGACGGCGGGTCGCCGCAAGGCTGGCCGGAGCTGAGCTACCGCGCCGCCTATGGCCACACGCCCGGCCACTCGGCCGTCGTGCTCGCCGCGCGTCGGAAGCTGGTCGTGGTGGGCGATAGCTGGCACAGCCCCGTGCAGATCGAACATCCCGAATGGTGCCACCGCGCCGACGCCGACAAGGCAGCGTCGATCCGCTCTCGCCGCGCATTGGCCGATTGGGCCGCCGCGAACGACGCGATCGTCGCCGCCGGACATTTTCCGCCCGGATTGGAGTTCGGGCGCATCGTCGTTGCGGCGGATGGCGCGCATCGCTTCCACGCCCTCGACGAGAAAATCTAGACGCCCCGTCACGACGCCATCTCCATCGCGCCGACGCGGCGTCGGGCGGCTTGCGGCTGGGG
Organism: Alphaproteobacteria bacterium; assembly: GCA_017308135.1. Lineage (NCBI taxonomy): Bacteria > Pseudomonadati > Pseudomonadota > Alphaproteobacteria > Alphaproteobacteria bacterium. Next base: position 182,291 of record JAFKFM010000010.1, on the reverse strand, counting down.
TGTGAGCGCATGGAACAGCGGCAGCGTCGCGCCGCCCAGCGCCGACACCACCCGCCCCGACCGGCCGAGCAGCAGCCGCGGATGGCGCCGCCCGGCGCGCGCGCTGACGCTCGGCAACAATTCGATCCGCGACAGCAACACCCGCAATTCGGCGGGCGGCAGCGAGCCGCCCAGCACGATCGCGTCGGGATCGAGCAGGTTTTCGATATTGGCGATGGCGACGCGCAACGCCGCGACCGCGCGATCGCGCCAGTGCGCGACCTTCGCGGCGTTCGCGACAAACAAAGCGTCCGCATCGACGTCGCCCGGCGCGCCCAGCGCGCGGCGCAAGGCGTCGAGCGACGCCACGGCTTCAAGTTCGACCACGTCGCCGGGCCGGTCGGGATCGGGCACGAGCATCCGCCCGACCTCGCCCGCATTGCCGAAGGCGCCCATCGCGGGATGGTCCTCGACGAACACGCCCGCGCCCACGCCTTCGCCGAGATAGAGATAGACGAAATGGCGAAGATCGCGCGCCGCACCGTCCAGATGTTCGCCGACGGCCGCCGCCGTCGCGTCGTTGCCGACGAAAACGGGCATGTCGAGCGCGGCGGCGAAATCCACGCGGAACGCCGAGCGCGACCATGCGGGCATGGCGAGCGCGTCGCGCGTCACGTTCTCGACGTCGCCGAACGGCCCCGGGATCACGATTCCCGCGCCGAGCACGCGCCGGCGATCGATCCCGGTCTTCGCGACCAGCCGGGCGATGCGCTTCTTGAGATGGGGCAACGCTTTCGCCGGCGTGTCGGTCGGGCATGGTTCGCTGATCTCGGCGCGCACATGGCCTTTCAAATCAGCGAGCACGATGTTGAGTCGGCCGGGTTCCACCTGAACCCCGACGGCGAATCCGCCTTCGGGATCGAGGGCGAGATCGATCGGCGGCTGGCCCCGCGCCGCGGGCCGGCGCCCGACTTCGCGCACCAGACCGTCTTCCATCAATTCGTCGACCAACAACGTGACCATTTGGGGCGACAAGCCGATCGCCGCCGCCAAATCGGCCCGGCTTGCCGCGTCGACGCGCCACAACGCATCGACGATCAAGCGGCGTTGATGACCGCGCCGGTCGAAGGGCGCCAGCCCCGACAAAAGTTCCAAACCCGATCCCGCCAAGCGATCCTCGCGATCACGGCGCCACGCGCGCGCCCTGGGAATTCCGCTTGCATGATGGCGAGGTCTTCATATTAAATCAATGGGACGGATTTAATCGCCGCAACAAGCGGCAGATGCGGGATGCGGATGGGCGATTTTCTGACGATCGAGCGCAAGCTCGCCATCCAGGCCTGGATATTCCTGGCGGTGCCGATCGTGTTTTTCGGCGTGATCCGCTTCTATCCCGCGTTCGAATCCTTCGCGATCGCGTTCACCGAATGGAATCTTCTGTCGCCGCCGCGCTATGCGGGGCTGTCGAATTTCAGCCGGATGCTGAACGATCCGGTGTTCTGGATCGCCTTCAAGAACACCTTCATCTATCTCGCGGTCGGCGCGCCCGTCAGCCTCGTGATCGCCTTCGTCGTCGCCTACTACCTCGATCAGGTGCGCTTTGCCCACGGGCTGATCCGTGCTTGCTATTTCATTCCCCATCTCACCTCGACCGTGGCGATGGCGTGGGTGTGGCGCTGGTTCTATCAGCCGCCGCCGGTCGGGCTGTTCAACAACCTGCTGAACGCCGTCGGCTTCGACACCCAGCCCTTCCTGCGCTCCACGTTCCAGGCCCTGCCCGCCGCCCTCGCCCCGGCGATCTGGGCGGGACTCGGCTTCCAGATCGTGCTGTTCATGGCCGGCTTGCGCGCCATCCCGTCGAGCTATTACGAAGCGGCGCGCATCGACGGTGCGGGCCGCTGGATGGTGCTGCGCGAAATCACGCTGCCGCTGCTGCGTCCCACGATCGTGTTCCTGGTCGTGATTTCGTCGATCGGGTTCCTGCGCATCTTCGACACGGTCTACAACATGACCGACAACGGCGCCGGCGGGCCGCTCAACAGCACCAAACCGCTGGTGCTGTATATCTACGAGACCGCCTTCCGGTCCTATCAGATGGGCTACGCGGCCGCGCAGACGATCATCCTGTTCCTGATCTTGCTGGTCATCAGCTTGATCCAGCTGCGCTTGATGCGCACGAGGACGGGCTGATGGCCGGCCCCACGATGTCGTTGTTCGACGCCGAACGCCCCTGGCGCGTGGCGTTGGCCGAACGCCCCGGATTGGTCGTCGCTTGGACGCTGCTGGCGATCGGCGCGATCGTGATGATGACGCCGCTCGCCTATATGATCGGCACGTCGTTCAAGGCGCCGCACGAGGTCTACGAGATCAACCTCATCCCGCACGAGCCGACTTTCGAAAACTACATCTTCATTTTCGAGAAAACGCGCTTCGGCCTGTGGTTCGTCAATTCGATCGTGACCAGCGCGCTGGTCACGATTTCGGTTCTCTTCTTCGACGCGCTGATCGGCTACACGTTGGCGAAGTTCGAGTTCCGCGGCCGCGAGTTCGTGTTCATCGCCATTCTCAGCACGTTGATGATCCCGACCGAAATGCTGATCGTGCCGTGGTACGTGATGGCCAAGAATTTCGGCTGGCTCAACAGCTATTGGGGCATCATGTTCCCCGGGCTGATGACCGGCTTCGGCGTGTTTTTGATGCGCCAATTCTTCATGGGCGTGCCCGACGACTACATCCACGCCGCGCGCATCGACGGCCTCAGCGAATTCAAGATCTGGTGGAAGGTCGCGCTGCCGCTGGTCACCCCCGCGCTGTCGGCGCTCGGCATTTTCACGTTCCTCGGCAATTGGACCGCATTTTTGTGGCCGCTGATCGTCACCAACGACCGCGCGCTTTACACGCTGCCCGTCGGGCTCGCCTCGTTCTCGGGCGAGAACCTCACCGACTGGGAACTCGTCATGGCGGGCGCCACGATCGCGACCTTGCCCACGCTCGTCGTCTTCATCGTTTTCCAGCGCTACATCATCCGCGGCGTCGTGCTGGCCGGACTGAAAGGTTGAACATGGCCGCTTTGCCCCCGAATTCGAAACCCGTCGAAGGCAGCGACGATCGCTTCCCCGCCCCCGCCTTCGCGCGCGCGGTGCTCGCCCCGGCGTTCGGGTTGAGCCAGGCCCATCATCTCGGCCATTTGATGACGATGCACCGCGCCCATGGCGTGATGCTGCACGAGCAAGGCCTGTTGAGCGCCGAGGACATCGCGAGCCTGTTGCGTGCACTGGCCGCCATCGAAGCCGATTTGGCGTCGCGCAAAGAACCCGTCGCCTATACCGGCGAGCACGAGGATCTGTTCTTCTATATCGAGCGCGAATTGGCGCGCCATGTCGGCGTCGATACGGCGGCGCGCCTGCATACCGGCCGCTCGCGCAACGATATCGATCACACGCTGTTCAAGATGGCGCTGAAGGAGCGGCTCGACGCGCTCGTCGCCCAATTGACCGGACTGATCGAAACACTGATCGAACGCTCGGTGCGCGACGCGCGCACGATCATCCTCGCCTATACCCATGGCCAACCGGCGCAGCCCTCGACCTATGGCCATTATTTGGGCGCGATCATCGAAACCTTGCTGCGCGACGCCGAACGTCTGGAGCAAGCGCGCCAAACCGCCGATCTTTGCACCATGGGTGCGGCCGCGATCACCACGACGGGCTTTCCGCTGAATCGCGCGCGCGTCGCCGAATTGCTCGGCTTCGCGGACATCCTGCCAAATTCCTATGGCTGCATCGCCTCGGCCGATTACACGTCGCAGGTCTACGCCGCGATCAAGCTGATGGCGCTCAATCTCGGCCGCTTCGCGCAGGATATGGCATTTTGGACGTCGTTCGAGGTCGGGCAATTGCGGTTCTCGGACGGCTTCGTCCAAATCAGCTCGATCATGCCGCAGAAACGCAACCCGGTGCCGGTCGAACATATGCGGCTGATGGCGTCGCTGACCGCCGGGCGCTGCGAAGCGGTGTTGACGGCGCTGCACAATACGCCCTTCACCGATATGAACGACAACGAGCACGAGGTGCACAGCCAAGGCTACGAAGCCTTCGCGATGGCCGCGCGCGTTCTCGACCTGATGCAAGGTGTCGCCGCCAGCGCCACGATCGACGAAGCCCGCGCGCGCGCCAATATCGCGCGCTCCTTCGCGACGATCACCGAGCTGGCCGACACGCTGGTGCGCGAAGAAGGCATTCCTTTCGGCCGCGCGCATCACGTTGCCGCCCAGCTCGCGCGCGCGATGAAGGAGAGCGGCGACGATCTCGGCAGCGTGCCCTATGCCATCTTCGCAGCCGCTTTCGCGGAGACTTGCGGCCGCGCACCGAAATTAAGCGAGGCGCGTTTCCGCGAAGCCGCATCGCCGGAGAACTTCATCGCCGTGCGCAAATTGCCCGGCGGCCCCGCCCCCGAAGCGCTGGCCGAAGCCGCGATCCGGCATCGCGCGGGTGCTAAACGCTTGCGCGATCGCTTGGCGGCCCATGCGGCGGCGGCCAAGGCCGCGCGCGACAAGCTCGCCGCGCGGAGCGGGGGCTGAGCGATGGCCAGCCTCGCCTTACAAGGATTGGTCAAGCGCTACGGCCAGACCGAGGTCGTTCACGGCATCGACCTCGACGTCGCCGATGGCGAATTCATCGTGCTGGTCGGGCCGTCGGGGTGCGGCAAGTCGACCACGCTGCGCATGATCGCGGGGCTGGAGAGCGTCACGGCGGGCACGCTGCGCATTGGCGACAAGGTGGTGAACAGGCTGGAGCCCAAGGATCGCGACATCGCGATGGTGTTCCAGAATTACGCGCTCTATCCGCATATGAGCGTGTTCAAGAATATCGCGTTCGGCCTGCTGGCGGCGAAGCGCCCGAAGGACGAGATCGAGACCAAGGTGAAGCGCGCGGCCGAGACGCTGGGCCTGACCGCCTATCTCGACCGCCGGCCGAGCGAGTTGTCCGGCGGCCAGCGTCAGCGCGTGGCGATGGGCCGCGCGATCGTGCGCGACCCGTCGGTGTTTCTGTTCGACGAGCCGCTCTCCAATCTCGATGCGCAGTTGCGCGGCCAGGTCCGCACCGAAATCAAACGCCTGCATCAAACGCTGCGCACGACCACGATCTATGTGACGCACGACCAGGTCGAGGCGATGACCCTCGCCGACCGGATCGTCATCATGCGCGACGGACGGATCGAACAGGTCGGCACGCCGCTGGATGTGTTCCATACGCCGGCTAGCATATTCGTCGCCGGCTTCATCGGCACGCCCACGATGAATTTCATGACCCTGCCGGTCGTTCGCGACGGCGCTACGTGTGCGCTGCGACTGGGCGACGGCGCCGTCATCCCCGTTTCGCCGACCGCCGCCGGAACGCGCGAGCGCGTCGTCGCGGGCATCCGGCCCGACGATCTGCGCGTCGAAATGGCCGGTCCGGGCGCCGCCTTGCGGCCGGACGAAGTGCGCTTCGAGGGAACCGTGATCATCGCCGAACCGCTGGGGTCCGCGACGCAGGTCACGTTGCGCGCCCATGGTCACGAACTGGTCGGCATGGCCGATGGCCGCCTTTTGCCGGCCAGCGGCGAGACCGTCGCCGTCACCGTCGACACAGCGCTCGCGCATTTCTTCGACCCCGAAGGCGCGCGCCTACGCGGCTGATTTCCGCTTACAAGGCACGCGGGCTGGCCGGACCGCGCGCGTTGGCCACGTAAATAGCCGAGGCCCGAAGCTGGTTGCCCAGGGCGGGCTTCTTCGTCACGCGTGATGGTGGTCGACGTAGCGGGTTCGTTTCCCGTGACGCATCGCCTCGCGTCCAGCGCCCCAGACCGAGTAAAATTCGGTTATTTCAATATCGTTTAATGACGAATCGAGGCGTTGGAGGTCTTTCGAGAAAAATGTGAGCGTCTAACGCTTTCTAGCTAACACTCGGCATTGAGCGGTTCCTTCGAGGACGCATGCCCTCCGCGATAGGCGTAAAGGCTATATTGATTCCGCCCTTCGACACTCAGACCGCTTGTTCCAATCCCCTGCGGCGCGTCATGCCCAAGGCGATCTGACGTCACGACGCGATCAGCGTCGATGGCTCGATCGTCTTGAAGAATCCGTCGACATTGCGCCCGTCGCTCGCCAGCGGCAGGATCAGCCGCACGTAGCGGAAGCGCTTGCCCTCGATCGTCACGTAGTCGCGCCGCGCGAGGCTGGGCTCGCGCGTCGTCGCCGCGCGTTCCAGCCCGGCATAGACGATTTGCGCGTCCTCGTCGTTGAAATAGCCGCGCAGATTCCGTCCGACCGTCTCGAAATCCGCGCGCTCGCCGACATAGTTGCCGACCATGCGTACCCGCGCGTCGCGCCGCTCGGGCAGATAATCGAGCAGCATCGTATAAGGCTTGACCGCCGCCGGGACGTCTTCAGCAGGCAGCGCCGCCGGCAACTCGCCGTCGCGACAGGCCTGCCGCCAGAGTCTGACGCATTCGGCGAGGGCCGGATACGATCCCAGTTCGGCGAGATCGAGATCGCGATGCCGATCCTCCGGGATCGGCGCCATGGAGATCGTGTCGGTCATGGGAACTCGCTTTGCATCGGCGGCTCAAGCGTCGAAGGCGTGATGGCCGGGACGCGCCGCCGGCGGCGTCCATTCGAAATCGGCTGATTTGAATTTGCCGTAGCGCCGGATCGCCATCGTCGCGATCTTCTCGAGCCCGAGCGCCGACGCACCGTCGGGCCGCGCGGTCTCCGCGTTCCACAGCGCCACGAGCGGCTCTATATCCAAGGCGAAGGCGCGCAACGACGCGACGATCGGATTGAGCCGGCGGCGGAACGCGGGCACCGCCCGGCAGGCGGCGCGCAGATCGGCGGCCTGCGCATCGGCACGCATGGCGAAATCGGACGCCCACAATGCGGGGGCCCGCAGCGCCACGGCACCCGCGCGCGTGGTTTCCGACACCGAGCGCATGCCGCGTTCCGCCCCCGCTTTCGCGAGCCCGCCGAGCACGCGCTGCGCCGCGACGACGGCACGGCACAGCCATTCGACCCGCGCGACGTCGCGCGTCAACTCGGCCATCGCGGCGGCATCGGGCGCCGCCCCCGCCGCGTTCGCGCGGACGGCGCGCGCCAGATCGCGCAGCATCTCCGCCGGATCGTCGCAACCCGCGAATGGCGAAGCCCCCAATGCGCGGCCCAGTTTCAGCGCGGCGCGGCACAGATATGGCGGTCGCGGCGTCCAAGACGGCGTCGCGTCGCGCGTTTCCGACGGAATCGGATCGCCGGGCGCGATCGCCCGGCTGAATCGCAGCGCCGCCTCGACACTATTCAACAGATCGAGATCGGGGTGACGATCTGGGATCGCGTAATTCGCCGCGACTTGGCGCAGCGGCACGGCCGCGCGCACCCCGCCGAGATCGAAGGTCAATGTCGGCAGGCGGTCGTCGTCGCGCACGAACTTCAAATCCGGGCGCGTCAGCGCCGGATGCGTGAAGTCGAAGCGCGCCGGGGTCGCGCGCATCGGCATCGCCGCGGGTTCGATGATGGCTTCGTTCGTGCCCATAGCGAGATCGATACGCCGGTCCCGTATCGCCGGATCATTCGATCCGGATCCGACCCACCGGACGCAGGCCGCCCGTATTCACCGTCACGACCACGCCTTCCGCCGAGGCCGGCGAAACGCCCGTCAAAGCGGCGATATTCACTTGATGCGTCACGACGACGAGCGCCCCCGGACCGCGCCATTCCTCCAACACGCGCAAGGCTGCGGCAGTTTGGCGCAGACGTTCCTCGCGCCGATCGAAGAAAGAGTCGAATGCCGGTTCTTGGACCGGACGCCCCGGAAAGGCGAGCGCTGCCGTATCGACCGCGCGGCACCAGCGCGACGTCAATACGCGGCCGACTTGGATTTCACGCGCGGCGAATTCCCGCCCGATGGCGCGCGCCTGATCGCGTCCGGCCGCGTCGAGATTGCGTTGTGTCGTACAATCGCCGATCCGCATGCCGGGTGGATCGCCCACGCCGGGCGCGTTCGCATGGCGGAACAGCACGATCGCACCCGCACGAAGGGCGCACCACGGATCGTCATCGGCGAAAGACGGCGGCGTTAGGGCCATTCCGGCCGCACCGAGAAGAACGACGCGCCGCGGGACGCATGATCCCATGCGCCTACTCCTTCACGCGCGGGGCCGCACGCCCGTCGTCGACGCCGCCGCCGCCGATAGGAAGTTTGCCGGGCATTCCAAATTCCGTATCCGATATCGGGACAGCGGAAACTGGATCGCCGCTGCGGGAAATCAAGCCGCGACATCGCCCCGCAATCGCGAGCGCGATGTCGGATACCGCTGCTATTTGCCGCAAGACGCTGGCTTTACCCGCATTAAGCGGCGCCGCGCTCGACGAACTCATAAGCGAGAAGTTCGGCGCGCGGCGTATCGCCGCGCCAGAGTTCGCCGAGAACGCCGACGATCGCCTCGCCAAAGCCGCGATAGGGCACGCGCACCGAGGCGAGCCACGGCGCGACCCAGTCGTTCAGCGGGTTATCGTCGAAGCCGATCAGCCGCACGTCGCGCGGCACGGAAAGTTTCGCTTCCCGCAACCGGCGCTGCACGCCGTAGGCGATCAGGTCGGACGCGCAGAAGATTCCTTTCGGCGGCGGTCCCGACAATAGCGCCGCCGCGCCCTCATAGCCGATCTCGAGATGGTCGACGCCCGGGGCCGTCGCGGAATCCCCCGGCGCAAGTTCCCGGCCGAGCTTCGCGAGTTCCCGCTTGAAGCCGGCGACACGGTCGGCCGTGGCCGAGGACGATAGCGGACCATGGACGAGCGTCAGCCTCCCCTTCGGCACGGCCCGCGCCAAGGCCCGCGCCACGTCCCGTCCCGCAGCGCGATTGTCGATGCCCACGAAAGCCGCTTTGCCCGGGATGGGACAGCGGCGATTGACGAACAGCGTGGGGATCGGCCCCGTCAGCGCCGCGCGCAGACCATCGCTCGCGACGGCGGCGAGCAGCACGTAGGCACGCACGGCCTGGGCCCGCATCTCGAGCAGATATTCGTCCTGCAGATCGGCGCGATCATGCGTATCGCACAGCACCATCGCGAGTCCGGCATCGCGCAGCGCCGTCTCGATCGATGCGGCGATCGCCGCCATCGTCGGGTTGGCGAGATTGGCCGCGAATACCGCGACCAACCGGCTATGCCCCTTACGCAGCGCTTGGCCCGCACCGGTCGGCCGGTAGCCGGTCTCGGCGATGGCTTTGCGCACGCGTTCGACCGTCTCGGGCGACGCCTTTTTCGCGATGCCGTTGACGATCCGCGACACCGTCGCGATCGACACGCCCGCGCGCTTGGCGACGTCGCCGATGGAGACGTTACGCGTCATTTTTTCTCCCGCTTGAGAATCCGAGCGCCTGGACGTATACTGCATGGGTAAACGTTTTCCCATTCCGATCTAATTTCGGGAAACGGACAAAAGGGAGGAACCCATGCGTCTCGCGCAATTCCTGGGCGCCGCGGCCGTCGCGGCCACCGCCGCCCTGGCCGGGCCCGGCGCCGTCAAGGCCCAGCAGCTCGTCATCTGGCACGATCTCGGCGACAATGGCGTGGCGTGGTTCGAGCGCGCGGGCGCCGAATTCGCCAAAACCAAGCCCGGCGTCAGCGTCCGCTCGATCTCCTATCCGACCGATCAATGGTTCGGCCGGGTGATCTCGGCGATCAACACCAATACCGCGCCCGATCTGATCTTCAACAATTACGAGCGCGTCATCCGCATCCAGACCCAGACCAAGAAGGTCATGGATCTGCGCGCCACGTTGAACCAAGTCGCCGACAAAGGCTTCTTGAGCGAAGACGATCTGCGCGTCGCGACCTTCGACAACGCCATGATCATCCTGCCCATCCAGCGCGTGCAGATGGCCTTCGGCATGCGCCAAAGCTGGCTGACGAAGACCGGCGAAACGTTCCCGCAAACCTGGGACGACGTGAAGCGCATCGCGGCGAAGTTCCGCGACAACGATCCGGACGGCAACGGCCGCTCCGATACGTTCGGCCTCGCGTTGCAGGCCGCCAAGCCGCGCGACCTGGTCCATATGCTGGATCTGTTCACGTTCGGCTCGGGCTTGCGTCACACGCTGATCGATCCGCAAGGCCAGATCACGATCGACCGCCCCGAACACGCCCAAGTGCTGGAGGAGTTCCTCAAGACTTACTCCCAGTACAAATTCGTGGCGCCCGACACGATCAACCACTCGTTCAATGAGATGTATCAAGTCATTCTCGGCGGACGCGGCGGCATGTTCCGCGTCGGCGATTGGAACGTGCGCGGCTGGGACGGCGCCAACGCGCTGAACGGCGATTTCGTATCGGGCCCCTGGCCCGCTTTCGGCGGCCGACCCAACTCGGTCGTGATCGGCGGCATGCGCGGCGTGGCAGTGCCCGACAATTCCCCCAACAAGGCGCTCGCGCTGGAGTTCGCGAAGTTCCTGCTGGGCAAGGAAGCGCAGCAGGCCTCGCTCGAATTGGTCGGCGCGGCGGTGCGTAAGGATCTGAACGTCGATGCGTTGTCGCCGCGCCAGCAATTCTTCGCCCGCGCCAACCACCGCCTCGCCGCCTATGATTTCCCGGAATCGGTCCACACCTTCTATCCGGAACTCGAAGCGGCCTTCCATCGCAAGCTGCTGGCCGGCATCGCCAACCCGCCGGCCGATTGGAAGCCCTTCATCGCCGAAACGGCACGCGAGATGCGCGAGCTCGCCGCCAAGCTGAAAAACTGATCCAATCGTCGAGGACCGGCCGGCGGGATCGCCCCGCCGGCCGGATATTCGAAGTTTCAAAAATGGCCCTCGCCGCGACCATCGACCTCGCTTGGCGCAACCGCGTCTTCTACCTGTTCGCGGCCCCTTTCGCGGCGCTGACGGCAGTGTTCGGCCTGTGGCCGATCGCGCTGTCGATCCAGGTTTCGTTCACCGCATCGGGCACGGCGCTAAGCGCTGCGCCGGCTTATGTCGGATTCGCCAACTACGCGACCGTTCTGGCCGATCCGCTCTTCCTCGCGTCGATGGCGCGCACGCTTCTCTATACCGCTCTTGCCGTCGTCGCCAATCTCGCCTTCGCCCTGGCGATGGCGATGCTGATCGACAGCCCGCGCCTCAAAGCCGGCACGATGTTCTTCCGCTTGGCGCTGTTCCTGCCCGTCGTGACGCCCGATGTCGCTGGCTATGTCGTTTGGCGCTGGCTGTTCGACCGCAGCTTCGGCGCGATCAACGCGGCGCTCGGCGAACTGGGCCTGCCCGAATTCGGCGGCATCGCGAGCGTCGATACCGTCACGACCGCGATCCTGATCGCCGAACTCTGGCATCACGCCGGTTTCTACATGACGATCTTCCTCGCCAATCTCGCCATGCGCGACCGCGCCTTGGAGGAAGCCGCGGCGATCGACGGCGCTTCCGCATGGCAAACATGGCGGCATGTGATTTTGCCGCAATTGCGCCCGGCGATCGTCGTCAATCTCGTCTACGCGACGATCCAATTCCTGAAAACCTTCACCGTCGTCGTGGTGATGACCAAAGGCGGCCCCGCCGACCGGACGAATTTCGTCAGCTACTACGCCTATCAATTGTTCGACCAGGCGCGCTACGGCGAGGCGACGGCGATGGCGAGCATATTGTTCGCCTGCGTGATCGCCCTGTCGCTGGGCGCCTTCCGTCTCGTCGACCGGGAGGCGCCGCGATGAACCATCATTTGCGCTCGGGCGTCACGACCGCCGCCCTCTACGCGATCGCGATTCCGGTCAGCCTTGCGTTCCTCTATCCCTATTGGTGGATGTGTCTCGGCATGTTCCGCAACGCCCGGCAGGTGCTGGGCGATCCGTTGCGGCTCTGGCCCGAGCAATTCGACATGTCGGTGTTCGCCGAGATCGCGCGGATCGGCGGCGTCGATCTGTGGGTCTATGTTTTCAATTCCTTCGCGATCACGATGGCGTCGACGATACTGGGCGTCGCCGTGACCGCGATGGGCGCCTACGCGCTGTGCCGGCGCCCCGATCTGCCGGGCTTTCGCTGGCTGCGCTTCGGCTTCATGCTGACGATCATGTATCCCTATATGTTGCTGGTGATCCCGGTCTATATCGTCGTATTCAAACTGGGCTTGCTCGGCTCCTACGCCGGTATCGTGCTGTTCCTGGCGCTGGGCCCGATCCAGTTCTTCCTGTTCGACCGCTTCTTCCGCACGCTGCCGCGCGAAGTGATCGAGGCCGGCATTTGCGACGGCGCATCGGAAGCGCAGATCCTGTTCCGCATCATTCTGCCGATGGCCAAACCCGTTCTGGCGACCGTCGCGTTGATCACCTTCCTGATCAACTGGTCGCAATGGTTTCCGATTTTGGTGATTTCGCGCTCGCCCGACACGTTCACGCTGCCGGTCGCATTGCTGTCGATGAACGGCGAGCTCGGCGCCAGTTTCCGGGCGATCATGGCGCTGGCCTTCGTGACCACGCTGCCCGTGGCGATCGCATTCGTGCTGGCGCAACGGCGCGTGATGGAGGGGATGGCGGCGGGGGCGGTCAAGGGATGAACGACGAAAGCGGAACCGATATGCGTCTTACGGCGTTACGCGCGCGGATCGAAGACGCGCGCGCGAAGACGATGGCGTGGCTGTCCGCGATGCGCGCGCCCGGCCATTCGGCGGGCGTGTTGCGCATCTCCGCCGCGCACGACGAAAGCGCTTGGCCGGGCGTGCTGTTGCCGGGCACCTATAACGGCGTGATGTGCGCCGATCTGATCGATGCGTTGCCGTCGATCGGAATCGGGACCGCGGATGCGCGCACGGCGCTCGTCGCGTGGCTCGAATCGTTCCGCCGGCCGGACGGCGTGTTCCGCATTCCCGAAATGCGCGATGCGGACGTTTTCAAAAAGCCCGATCGCGACGAGACATGGCGCTATATCGACTTCCATGTCAGCAACTACGCGCTAGGCGCGATCGAAGTTCTCGATCCCAACCGCAAACCGGTCCTCGATTTCGTCCGCCCCTATCTCGATCCGCTGCGGCTGAAAGCCTGGCTCGCGGATCGCGATCTGCGCGATCCCTGGCAAGAAGGGAACAACATCGTCAATCTCGCCGGGTTCCTGCTCGCGATCGAGCGTCACGGCGACGCGGCCGATCGCGCCTCGGTCGCCGCGGCGCTCGATATTCTGTTCGACTGGCACGACCGCTTGCAGGAGCCGACGACCGGGTTCTGGGGCATCGGACAACACGAATCGTCGCTGCGGCTGCTCCACGCCATGGCGGGCTCGATGCACAATTATCATCTTTGGTACGCGCGCGGCCGCAGCTTGCCGTATTTCGACAAGGCCGTCGCCTATTGCCTGGGTTTGCCGGCGCGCGTCGATAGCGCTTGCATCGATGTCGATATCGTCGATGTGCTGATCCACGGGCTTCGCGCGGGCGTGGCGCCGGCCGCGCGGACCCGCGAATGGCTGCTTCAAATCGTCGAGGCGATCCTCGACGACCAAAATCCCGATGGGGGCTTCGCCGATATCCGCACCGGCACGCGCCATCAGGACGGCTGGGTGCGCGGCTATGCCGAGCCGCAAGGCCTGTCGAACACGTTCGCGACGTGGTTCCGCTGGATCGCGATCGCGATGGCGGCGGAGATTCTGTTGCCCGATCTTCGACGCTGGCGTTTTCGCCGGTCGATCGGGATCGGTTATCGCGCACCGCCGCCATGACCGCCGACGATCCTTTCGCCCATTTGCACGACGAGGATTACGCGAACGCGTTTTCGCGCGACTGGACGGGGGCGGACACGCTGTTCGACCCCGCCGGCCGTGGCGGAACCAGGCTCGACGGCACGTGGACGATGACGCTCGATCCGTTCGACGAAGGCTTGCGCCAGCGCTGGTTCGCGTTGGACGACACGCCGCCCGAGCGCTGGACCGTCCCGCGCGATTACGATATCGGCGGTGGCGATCGCTTGCCCGTCCCGTCCTGCTGGAATCTGCTGAAGCCAGAGTGGAAATACTACGAGGGTGCGGTCTGGTACGCGCGCGATTTCGATCATGCGGGCGCCAACCCCGGACGACGGTCCATTCTGCATTTCGGGGCGGCGAACTATGCCGCGCGCGTGTTCCTGAACGGACAATTCCTCGGCGCGCATCGCGGCGGGTCGACGCCCTTCTCGCTCGATGCGACCAACGCGCTGCGCCCCGGCGCCAACCGCGTGATGGTCCATGTCGAGAACCGCCGCCGCGACGATCGCGTGCCGATGTCGCATTTCGACTGGTTCAACTATGGCGGCCTGCATCGCGGCGTGGCGCTGTTCGATCTGCCCGAGCGGCATATCCGGCGCTTCCAGATCGCTTGGCGCGATGGCGTGATCCGCGTGGAGGCCGATTGCGGCGGCGAATCGCCGCGCCTGCGGATCCCCGAACTCGGCATCGACGCCATTCTCAAGGACGGCCGCGGCGCAGTCGCGGCGACGCCCGAATTGTGGTCGCCCGAACGGCCGAAGCTCTACGATGTCGAACTTTCGCTGGGCGACGATACCTGCCGCGAGCGCGTCGGCTTTCGCGAGATCCGCGTCGATGGCACGCGTATCTTGCTGAACGGCGCGCCGATCCGCCTGAAGGGCGCTTGCGTCCATGAGGACGACATAGTCTCGGGCCGATGCAGCGACGACGCGGATATCGCGCGGCGCCTCGCGCATATCAAGGAACTCGGCGGCAATTTTCTGCGCTTGTCGCACTACCCGCACGATCCGCGCGTGGCGCGCATGGCCGACGAAGCCGGCGTGCTGCTGTGGGCCGAGATTCCGGTCTATTGGGCGATCGACTTCACCAACCCCGAGACTTATGCCGACGCCGAGAACCAGCTGCGCGAGCTGATCGCCCGCGACTTCAATCGCGCGAGCGTGATCCTGTGGGGCGTGGGCAACGAGAATGCCGACACCGATTCGCGGCTGTCATTCATGTCGCGGCTTGCGGCGACGGCCAAGCGCGAAGACCCTACGCGCCTCGTCTCCGCGGCCTGCCTCGTCAATCGCCGGGAGTTTCGCATCGAGGATCGCCTCGCGGATGCGCTCGACGTCATCGGCCTCAACGAGTATTTCGGCTGGTACGAGCCGGATATCCGCGATCTTGCGCGGCTTCTGGCGAACTCCGCGCCCGGCAAACCCGTGATCGTCAGCGAGACGGGCGCCGATGCGGTCGCGGGCTTGCGCGCCAATGACGGCCGCTTGTTCACGGAGGGCAAGCAAGCCCGATTCTACGCCGATCAGATCGCCACGCTTCGCCGCTGCGACTACATCCAAGGCCTCGCCGCGTGGCTGCTTTACGATTTTCGTTCCGAACGGCGGCAGACGCGCTTTCAGCGCGGCTGGAACCGCAAAGGCCTGATCGCAGAAGATAAGGCGACGAAGAAGCTTGCCTTCAGCGCGTTACGCGACGCTTGGCGCGACTGGTGATGGCGGCGCGGCCGGTAATTTCCGGCCGCGCCGCCGTTGCGTTCAAAACCGGTAGCCGATCATGAGCCCCGTCGAGAATTGATTCGCGTCGCCGCGATCCTTGACCAGCGGACTGTCGGCCGCGTCACCCAGCAGGCGCTTGTAGCCGGCGCGGCCGACAAGGCTCCAATTCTCCGTCAGCTTGTAATCAAGATCGAGCGTCAGGCCGGCGTCCTTGAAGCCGCCTTCGGGGCGATACTCGCGCAATCCGCTGCGCGCCGATTGCGCCCCGGTCACGCCGAAGAACGTCTGGACGTAGTTGTCGTCCGCCCAAGTCGTGAAGATCTCGCTGCGCAGACTGATCCGCGGGGTCAATGCGAGACGATGCCCCGCCGAAACTTTGGCCGTGAGTCCGTCATGGCTGTCGCCGACGTCGCGGAACACGCTCAATCCCGCCGACCAGGCGCCGACCGCGTAATTCATGAAGCCGCCGATCTCGACGCTACCGTCGATATCGCCCATCCCGCGCAGATCGTCGCTGTCGTCCTCGTCACGGCCGAGCTGATAGCGGACCAAGGGACCGACTTGAAATTTGGAGCCGCCGGTCGCATCGCGCCATGTGAAGGCGTTGACCCCCAGCATCGGCCCCTGCAAAAACACCAGGTCGCGGTAATTGACCGACAAGAGCGGCAACGGCGTGACCGTGTATTTGCTGCTGCCCTCGAATTCCGGCTGGTAGAGCGCGCCGGCGCCGATACGGATGTCCCAGTCCTTTCTGGAATCGGCGGCGACCGGCGGCGCCGAGCGCGGCGCGGCCGGCTGCTGGGCAGAAACGACGAGGGGCGCGCCGGTCAGGAGAAAAGCGGTTAGCAGGGCACGATAGGCAACGATCGATTTCATCGGAGGGGTGCTCGCATTCTGGTTGTCGGGAAACCTCGATACGACGCACCGTACCCGACCGCCATCGGCGGGCTGTGTCGGCCCGATTTCGATATGTTTCAGAAGTTTGCAGCGCCGGTTCGCGGCGGCCCAGGACTGTTATAGTTAAGGGAAATTACGAGGGCCCGAAACTTGACGAAGTTCACCACCATCAACGTGCTGATCGTCGACGACGACCAGCGCATCCGCGCCATGCTCGCACGCTTTTTGACCGATCACGGCCTCAAAGTCAGTCAGGCCGGCGACGGAAAGCAGATGCTCGAAATTTGCGAGTCGTCGCGCATCGACGTGATCGTGCTCGACATCATGATGCCCGGCGAGGACGGCCTATCATTGTGCCGGCGCATGCGCGCGCGAAGCGCGGTGCCGATTATACTGCTGACGGCGATGAGCGGCGATACTGACCGGATCATCGGACTCGAGATCGGCGCCGACGACTACGTCGTGAAGCCGTTCAATCCGCGCGAGTTGCTGGCGCGGATCCGCGCCGTGACGCGACGGCTCAACGCCGCCAGCATCGACGCACAACGTCCCGTCGCCCCGGTCTACGAATTCGCAGGCTGGCAACTCAACGCCAGCCGGCGCACGCTGACCTCGCCGGCCGGGGAATTGACCGACCTCACGAGCGGCGAGTTCGATCTGTTGCTGGCCTTCGTCGAGCATCCGCAACGCGCCCTGAACCGCGATCAATTGCTGGACCTCGCCCACGGCCGCATCAACCAATCCTACGACCGCAGCATCGACGTCCAGGTCAGCCGCCTTCGGCGCAAGATCGAGGTCGACCCGCAGGATCCGGTCTTCATCAAGACGATCCGCAACGAAGGGTATTTCTTCACGGCGCCGGTTTCGCTGAGTCAGGAGAATGCCGCGTGAGCGCCCGATGAGAATCCCGCTCTGGTCGAAAATGCGTCTGGCGCTGCGGATCGCGCTGGTGGTCGTCGGCAGCCTCATCGTCGCCATGTTTTCCGACAAGGCGATGAATTTCTTCGTCACGCCGCCCGAGGTGATCTTTTTCCAACGGGATTGGCTGGTCGATTCGCTGCGCGACATCCGCGACGACATCGTTGCGACGCCGAACGACGCGCGCGCGGCGATCCTGCGGAATCTACCATCGACCAAATGGCTGGACGCGACGATCCATGATTCGGCGCCGGAATCGGCCGATCTGCGCGAGGGCGGCGAACTCACGCAGCTTCATCGGCAGATCGCAACGGCACTCGGCCTGGCGCCGGGCGATGTCGTGATTTCGGCGGACAAGGTCCTCAATCCCGCGCGATCCGTCCACCCGATCGCCGTCGTTCTCCCCGAGCTGCCGGCAGTCATACACGACGTTCCAAGCGCGTTCCGCACCCATACGCTCAGCAGCGATTTGCGGATCGCCTTGCGCATCGATGCCGCACAATGGATTCTCGTGACGCCGCGAAGCGACGGGAACGAAGACATGCGAATGGCGCGCAACGTTGCGCTGCCGCTGCTCGTGCTGCTGATCATCGCCCTGCTGTCGATCTGGATTGCGCGCGGCGTCGCCCGCCCGCTCGACGATCTCGCGGCGGCGGCCGAGAAGCTCGGCCGCGACCGCGAACTCAGCCTGGTCGGCAAGTTCAACGCCCCCGAGCTGCAAGCGATCGGCGAGACTTTCAACGCGATGCAGTTCCGCTTGAAGCAATTCCTCGACGATCGTCTGCAAATGATCGCGGCAATCAGCCACGATCTGCGCACGCCGCTCACGCGACTGCGGCTCTTCGCCGAATATCTCGGCGACCAGGAACAGCGCCGCCAGGTCCTGTCGGATATCGACGATATGGAAGCGATGATGCGCGCGACGCTGACTTTCGCCGGCAACGAGTTGCAGGACGAAGCGCGCGGTGCCATCGATCTGGCCGCCATGTTGATCAGTCTGTGCGACACCGCCGCGGATGCGGGATGCCGTGTCGTCTATGACGGGCCCGATCATGCAAGCCTCGTCGGGCGGCCGGTGGCGATCCGACGGGCCTTCGCCAATCTGATCGACAACGGCTGCAAGTTCGCGGACACGGTTCAAGTCTCGCTGCGTGACGACGCCGATACGATCGTCGTGGAAGTCGCCGACGACGGGCCGGGCATTCCGGCCGACAAGCGCGAAGCCGCGTTTCGCCCCTTTACCCGGCTCGAAACGTCGCGCAACCGCGAGACTGGCGGCACCGGGCTCGGCTTGACCATCGCGCGCGACGTCGTCCTGGCGCATCGCGGCGATATCCGGCTCGACGCCGCCGCGACCGGCGGCTTGCTCGTGTCGGTGCGGTTACCCAAGGCGACATGACCGGCGGCGAATCTGGAAATCGATGACGCCGATCGGGACCGATCGGTGTCGACCATGATTCCCGACAGACGGCCGGACGGTCCGGATAGAGGGCGCCACAAGGCTGAAACCGACGACAAGCTGATTGAGTGTTAGCTGGGTTGTCGTACGGCAAATCTGTAAACGCCGAAGTCAAAGCTGGTTTCCCAGGGCGGGATTCTTCGTCTCTCATCGTGATGGTCGGCGCGGCGGGATTCGACCCCCCGCGCGAGCATAGCTCGCGCGCCCAGCCTCTCGGAACGCATCGAATTCGCCCTTTTCGATGTTGGCTTCCGCCATGTCGAGGCGATTTGCGGAAAACAAGTGACTGATCTTGAGCGGCCGTTTCTACAAGTCAGCCCAAGTCCCGGCCGGCGTGCGGCGAAAGAATTCGAACAGCTTCATGATCTCGGCGACGTCGTCGAGCGAGCCTTTGGCGATCTTGCGGCCGTCGAGAACCGCATCGCAAAGATGCAAGATCTCGGGCACATAGCCGAGGAAGAACATGTTGTTGTTGTAGAGCTGGCCCAGCGAGTTTTCCGGCTCCCAATGCAACGGCGCGCATTCGTCGGGCTGGATGAAGCTCGCCGCACGGCCATAAGTCGGCAGCGCCGCGCGCCGGTAGTAGGTCAGCTTCGTGCCGTTGTCGACGACGGCATTGGCGCCCTCGCCCACCGCTTCGACACGTTCGAACGGACTCGCCCCCGAAGATCCGGCCGCGAAATGCGCCGTGCCGACCGCACCGCTGGCGTAGCGGA
This sequence comes from Alphaproteobacteria bacterium, assembly GCA_017308135.1. Lineage (NCBI taxonomy): Bacteria > Pseudomonadati > Pseudomonadota > Alphaproteobacteria > Alphaproteobacteria bacterium. The sequence goes on along the minus strand of JAFKFM010000010.1, from coordinate 162,861 downwards.
AGGTCAGAACGCTGCCGCCGTTATGCGGCTCCCACTCGTAGCTCGCGCGCGCGATCTTCCCGCCGAGGAAATTGAGGATCGCGGCGGGATGATAGATGTGGTCGAGGAAGCTTTGCATCGCGACCAGATCGCCGCGCTTGTCGGGCGGCGGCAAGGCCTGCGGATAGCGCAAATAGAGCGACGACAATCGGCCGAATGCCGGCGACGCGACGATCTCGCCCAATTTCTCGATCGCGGGAAAGAAGACCTTCTTGATGCCCGTCATCACCTGCCGATCGGCGGCCTTCGCGCGCGCGGCAAGGTCGCGCACCTCGTCGAGGCTCGCGGCCGTCGGCTTCTCCATCCACACATGGGCGCCCGCCGCCAACGCGTCCTTGGCGATATCGGTCGCCTGGACGCGCCCATCCTTGTGATAGGCGGTGACGACGAACACGATCTCCGGCTTTTCGCGCGCGAACATCTCGCGATGGTCGGCATAGGCGCGTTCGCCGCCGAACAGTTTGGCGTAGGCTTGCGCGCGATCGAGCGCGATATCCGACACCGCCGCCAAATCGACGGGCGCGTAGCGTAAGGCGGGATAGACGTTACGGAACGAATGACCGCCGGCGCCGACGAAGCACGCCTTCAAGCGGCGCTCATACTCGAACTGGTACTTGATCTGACGGATGTGATGCGTGCGGTCGTTCATGATCAGCCTTTGAGCGCGCCTTGGGTAAGCCCTTCGGCGAAACGCCGCTGGGTGAGGATGTACAGAAGGACGACGGGCAGGAAGGAAATCACCGTGCCCGCGAAGACGAGCCGATGCTCGGTCGAGTACGTACTGGCGAAGCGCACGAGGCCGAGCGGCAGCGTCTGCGATTCGGGCGAAATCAGAACGACCAGCGGCAAAAAGAAATCGTTCCAGGTCGACAACGCGCTGATGACGACCAAAGCGAGGATCGCGGGCCGTGCGACGGGCAGAAGGATACGCGTCAGGATCGCGAAATGCGTCGCGCCGTCGATCTTCGCCGCCTCGATCAGCTCGTTGGGGATCCCGCGGAAGAAACTCCGCATCAGGAAAATGCCGAACGGAATGCCGTTGCCCACCTGGGCGAGGCTGATGCCCGCCAAGGTATTGAGCAGACCAAGCCCGGCGAGAACCTTGTAAAGCGGCACGACGATCGCCTGCACGGGCACGGTCAGACCGAGCAGGATGAGGTAGAACACGAAATCGCCGCCGGGCACGCGCATCTTCGCGAAGGCGTAGCCCGCCGGCGCGCAAACCAATAGGGTGAGCAGCACGACCATGACGACGTTGGCGGCGCTGTTGATCACCAGCTTGCCGAAACCGCCGATGTTCCACGCATCGGCGTAGTTCTGGTAGAGCAGCGCGTCCGGCAGCGCGAAGGGACCGGACATCGCGATCTCCATCTCGCTTTTGAAGCTGGACAGCACCAGCCACAAGAACGGCGCCAGCACGAACAACAAAGGCACGGCAAGGCCGAGCGCCACGGGCCATTCGCGGCGTTTCATCGCAGCTTCTCCCGCCAGCGATTGAACGCGATGGTGATGCTCATCGCGATCAGACTGAGCACGACGCACAACGCCGCCGCGCGGCCGTGCTCCTGGAACTGGAAGGCGAGTTTGACGATGTAGGTCGTGAGTATTTCGCTGCGGTAGAACGGCCCGCCTTGGGTCATGACCCAGATCGTCGCGAAACCTTTGAGCCCGTTGATGAGCGCGAGCGACACGACGAACGTCATCACTTCGCGCAAGCCCGGCAGCGTGACATGCACGAATTTCTGCCACGGTCCGGCGCCGTCGATCTCCGCCGCTTCGTAGAGCGCCGTATCGATGTTCTGCAGCCCGGCGATGAACAGCAGCATATATATGCCGAAGCCCTGCCACGAGCTGGCGATATTGACCGAGAAGATCACCAAGGCGGGGTCCGACAGCCAGCCGAGTTTGAACCAGCCCAACCCCACCGCATCGAGTGCCGCGTTCAAAAGGCCGAAATAGGGGTCGTAGATCTTCGCCCAAATCACGCCGACCACGGCCAGCGACACGACATGCGGCAGGAAATAGGCGGTCCGATAGAAAACATGGGTGCGCGTCAACCGCGCGATCGCGACCGCCAAGGCCAGCCCGGCGCCGCCCGCCAGCAACACGTGCAAAACCAGCCACTGCGCGGTTTGGAGCAATACGCGCAGAATGGTCGCGTCCGAAGCCAGTGAAACGAAGTTCTCGACCCCGACGAAATTCGCGGCGCTGTTGAGGCCCTTCGCGTCGGTCAAGGCAAGGCGCAACGTATCGATCGTCGGATAAAGCGAGAAAGCGCCGTAGATCAGCAGCGCCGGCCCGATGAACAGAAACGGCGCCAAGACGCCGTCGCGCGCAGGACGTTTACGGACCATCCGTTTACCGTTTCCGCTCCCCGCCGGACCGGCGGCGTCCGTCGCGAAACGGACGCCGCCCGCCGTCATATCCGCCGACGCGCTCACCGGCGCGGCGCGCGTTCGGCTTGGGCCTGGATGCCGGCCATCGCGTCGCGTGCGTTGACCTGGCCGCCGACCAGCCCGGTGATCGCCTGAAGATACGCCTCCACGACGTTGCCGGGAATATAGACGCTGGGGTTGTAGCCCACGCCCTTGTTCGCCGTGTCGAAGATCGTCTTCAGCACCGGCGTCGAGGGCGACAGCCCCGGCAGCGCCTGCGGGAAGACCATCCAGTTGCTGGCATGCGACGCGCGCTTCACCATCACCTCTTGCGAGACGATATAGTCGAGCCAGCGCAGCGCCAGATCCTTCTGCTTGGAGTTGGCGGAGATCATCCAGCTCCAGCCCACGCCGCCGGTCGGGAGGGACTCGCCCTGCCCCGCGTCGACCGGCACCGTCATGAAGCCGGCATTGTCGAGATTGTAGCCGGCCCGCCGCGCGTTCGAGGTGAACCAGGGACCGGCGAACATGAACGCCGCGCGTTTCGTGAAGAACAGACGTGCGGCACCGTCCAGGTCAAGTGCCACCATATCCTTGGCGAGCGCGCCGCGATCGACGAGATCGATCAGACGCTGCGCCGATCCTACGATCGCCCGATCGGTCCAGGGCCGGCGGCCGGCGAGAACTTCGCCCACCGTCTTTTGCCCGGCGGTCACCTGCATCAGATTGCCGAACAAATGGCCGCCGCTCGCGTTGTTGCGCGGGCCGACGACCAGCGGTTGGAGCCCCGCCTTCTTCGCCTCGTCGAACAGCGCCAGCAATTCGGCGTAGGTCTTCGGCGCTTGCCAGCCGCGCTGGGCGAACACGTCCTTGTGATACCAAAGCCCGATGACGTCGAGCCCGTCGGGGAATTCGTAGATCTCGCCCGCGAAATGGGTCTTCAACTCGTCGTAAAGCCAGCCGTGGAGCCGCGATTTCCAGCCGCGCTGTTCGTAATAGGCGGTCAACGGCACGACGAGCTTCGCCTCGGCCACCACGCCCACACGGCCGATGCCGGAATTCGTCAAGATCACGTCCGGTCCGGCGTCCGACTGGATCGCGGCCTGCACGGCGCCGTTGGTGATCGTGCCGGTCGGTTGCATGTATTGCACCGTCACGCCCGGATTGCGCTTCTCGAAATCCGCCTTGATCTCGTTCCACAGCTTCGCGATCTCGGGATCGTTGAGCTGTTCGGGGCCCCACATGCGCAAAGTCTGCGCGTGCGCCGCGCCCGCGATCCCGGCCGCCATCAAGGCAGCCGCGATCCATCCGGCGGTGCGTCGCACCGCCTTGCCGGTCTTGAACATCGTTCCCTCCCAGGTTTTTGTTTCGTCGCTTGGCGATCGACTGCGGCCGTTCAGTCGACTCCCGCTTCGTGCATCACGATGCGCCGGTCGCCGGTCGGATAGCCCACGACCATGCGAGCCGTGACCTTGCCGGTGTTGCGGGCGTCGTGCGGCACGTTGCTGGAGATATGGAGGACGTCGCCCGGCTTGAGGACGACGGACTCCGCGCCGATCGAGTGCTCGAGTTCGCCCTCGATCAGATAGAGAATTTCGTCGCTGTTCGGATGGTGATGCTTGGGGTTCTTCTGCCCCGGCTCGATCTCGACATAACCGAACGTGATTCCCGTGGTCGGAAATGTTTCGCGATTGACCAGCCACTGGATCGATCCCCAGTCATGGATGGCGGCCTGATCGCGCGAAACGCGGTTCGTGTGACGGACGGCATTGGACATTCGAAAGCTCCTCGTTCGGTAATCAGGTTTCGGCGCCGACGGGCTCGGGGCCCGGTGCGGCCGCGAGCGCCGTCAGAACGGCGTCGCGGACGTCGGCGATATGCTCGCGCATCAGCGCTTCCGCGCGCGCGGCATCGCCCGCCCGGAAGGATGCGAGAATCTGGTCGCGTTCCCACGCCGCGCGCTCGACGAAGGCGGGGTCGCGATTGGCGATCACGCGGCAAAGCTGGATCTGCAGTTTGAGTCGCGCGAGCGAGTCGACGAGCGCGTGATTGCCCGACAATTCGGCGATGCGTTCATGGAACGCGCGATCGTGCGTCGCGTAGGCGGCCATGTCGCCCGCCGCCATTGCCGCCACACTTTGATCCAAAACCCGGACGAACCAATCGATGTCGCCGGCGGTCAGGCGCGGCACCGCCAAGCGCACCGCGAACCCCTCCAGCTCCTGGCGCAGATCGTAAAGATCTTTGACCTCGGCATAGGTCAAGCGGCGGACGAAGAAGCCGCGATACGGCCGCACCTCGATCAGACCGTCCTTGGCGAGCGCGCCGATCGCCTCGCGGAACGGCGTGCGGCTCGACGCCAGACGCGCGATCAGCAGCTTCTCGTCGAGGGCGGCCCCCGGCTCGAGTTCGCCCGACATGATCAATCGGACGATCTCCTCATAAGTGCGCTCGCGCAGGGTCAAATGGCGTCCGTCGTTCATCGGCGAATGGCTCCGTCAGAAGGTCTCTCGTCCCTCTGTATAAATATGCAATATACTATTTGAAAGGAGTATGCAATATATTTTGAACCAAAGAGACCGAATGGGAGGCGCCCAATGAAGGTTTATGTCGTCGGGACCTGCGATACGAAGGAACAGGAGCTCGTTTTCGCCAAATCCATCATCCAAGCGGCCGGCGTTCCCGCCGTACTTGTTGATGTCGGCACGAAAGCGGAAGCGAAGGCGGCGGACTTCCCCGCCGCCCAAGTCGCGGCCTTTCACCCGGACGGTCCCGGCGCCGTTTTGGGCAAGAACGATCGTGGGGTCGCCGTCGCCGCGATGGGTTTGGCCCTCGCCGCCTTTCTGAAATCGCGGAACGACATCGGCGCCGTCCTCGGCCTCGGCGGCACCGGCAATACGACCTTGGTGACCGGCGCGATGCGCGAATTGCCGATCGGCGTGCCGAAGCTGATGGTCTCGACCGTCGCCTCAGGCAATACGGCGCCCTATGTCGGCCCCACCGATATGGCGATGATGTATTCGGTGGTCGATATCGCGGGGCTGAACCCGATCAGCGAGCGCGTCATCGCCAACGCCGCGCGCGCCGTCGCGGGCATGGTCAAATTCGCGGGCCCGCTTGCGCGCGCCGCCAAACCCGGCATCGGCATGACGATGTTCGGCGTGACGACGCCGTGCGTGACCGAGATCCGCAAGCTGATCGGCGGCGATTACGAATGCTACGTCTTTCACGCGACGGGCACCGGCGGCCAATCGATGGAAAAGCTCGCCGATTCCGGCCTGGTCGAAGGCTTGATCGACGCGACGACGACCGAGGTTCCCGACTTCCTGTTCGGCGGCGTGTTCCCCTGCACCGCCGATCGCTTCGGCGCGGTCGCGCGCACGCGCTTGCCCTATGTCGGATCGGTCGGCGCGGTCGACATGGTGAATTGGGGGGCGCGCGATACGGTGCCCGTCCGCTTCGCGGATCGAAAGCTGCACGTCCACAACGCGAGCGTCACGCTGATGCGCACGACGCCGGAGGAGAACCGGCAGATCGGCGCCTGGATCGCATCGCGCCTCAACAAATGCGACGGGCCGGTCCGCTTCGTGCTGCCGCTGGGCGGCGTGTCGATGATCGACGCGCTCGGCCAACCCTTCCACGATCCCGCCGCCGACGAAGCGCTGTTCGCCGCGATCGAGTCCACGCTTGTCCAAACGCCCAATCGCAAACTGGTCAAGCTGCCGCTGCACATCAACGACCCGGCCTTCGCGGCCGCCTTGGTCACGAATTATCGCGACATCGCCAAACGCTGAACGACACCGAACAGGAAACCGCCATGCCCCGTATCGAACGCCGCGTTATTCTCGAACGTCTGCGCACCCGCATCGCCGAAGGCAAGCCCATCATCGGCGGCGGCGCCGGCACGGGTCTCTCCGCCAAATGCGAGGAGGCCGGCGGCATCGACCTGATCGTGATCTACAATTCCGGCCGCTATCGCATGGCGGGGCGCGGCTCGTTGGCGGGCTTGCTCGCCTATGGCAACGCGAACGACATCGTCGTCGACATGGCGCGCGAAGTTCTTCCCGTCGTGCGCGATACGCCGGTTCTCGCCGGCGTCAACGGAACCGATCCCTTCGTCGATATGGACGTGTTCCTCGCGGAACTGAAGCGCATCGGCTTTTCGGGCGTGCAGAACTTTCCGACCGTCGGGCTGATCGACGGGACGTTCCGCACCAATCTCGAGGAAACCGGCATGGGGTTCGGCTTGGAGATCGACATGATCGCGCGCGCCCATAAGTTCGATCTGCTGACGACGCCCTATGTGTTTTCGGCGGACGACGCGGCGGCGATGGCCAAAGCGGGTGCCGATATCATCGTTTGCCATTTCGGCTTGACGACCGGCGGCAGCATCGGCGCCGAAACCGCCCGAACGCTCGACGATTGCGTGCGCGAACTCGATCTCTGGGCGGAAGCCGCGATGCGCGTGCGCAAGGACACGATCGTGTTGTGCCACGGCGGACCGGTCGCCGAGCCGGACGATGCGCGATACGTGTTGTCGCGCGCCAAGCTCTGCCACGGCTTCTATGGCGCGAGTTCGATGGAACGCCTGCCGACCGAACGCGCCATCCGGGCCCAGACCGAAGCCTTCAAAACAGCGACACACCGCGCCGCTGGTTGAGATTAAACACGTGGCCAAAGCGCCGAAGCCCGCCGCTCGGTTCTCCGGAGGCGGGCTTTTCTTTGCGCGTGGAAAGGCCATCGCCTGCAGAAAAATCGCCCGGCGATTTATGAAGTCTAAAAATAACTTTGTATTTTCATATGATTAGGTGGATATCCTCATCTTCCCGAATCATCTTGCATACAAGTACGCATTTAGCTATGACTCGCCTCGTTCGGGAGGCGAACGCCACATGGCGCAACTGCGATTGGCCAGCGACACGACGACATTGCCGGCGGGCGAATCCGCCTACCGGGTGATTCGTCAGGCGATCCTCGATCTGGGTTTCGAGCCCGGCGCCGCTCTTTCCGAAAACGCGCTCGCCGCACAGCTGGGCACCAGCCGCACGCCGATCCGCGAAGCGTTGCAGCGTTTGGCGCGCGAAGGCCTGATCTTCGTCCTGCCCCAGCGCGGCACGATCGTGGCGCCGCTCGACTTCGAAACCTTCCGCGCCGCCTATTTCGTGCGCGCGTCGCTGGAATCCTGCGCCGCCGCCGAAGCCGCGCGTATCTCGGGCAAGGCGGCACAGGACGAGCTCGAAGACAGTCTCGCGCGCCAGCGCGTCATCCTCGCGGATTGGGACGAAGGCCGGTTCTGGGACGAGAACAACCGCTTCCACCAAATCATCCTGCGCCATGCCGGCGTGCCCAGCGTGTGGCAGGTCGTTCAGGATTCGAAATTCCATCTCGACCGGATGCGCCGCGCCCACCTCGATCTCGGTCCCGATTATCGCTTCGAGACGGTCGTCGCCGAACATGCCGCGATCACCGACGCGATCGTGCGCGGCGATGTCGCCGCCGCCAGCGGCGGCATGCACGAGCACATCGCAAAGGTCCTGCCGCGCGTCGAATTGTTGAAAGCCGCGCGCCCCGAATTGTTCGAGGCCGAAAAGCCGCTGACCCAAATCGTCGACGCGGAAGTGACGCCGCGCCGCCGCAACCTATCCAACAACGCCGCCGGAAAACCGGGCGGCACTTAATCGGGAGTAACGTCCATGTCGAAGTTTCTTGGAAACGCCGCGACGGGCATCGCGGCGAACGGTCCCTCGCGCCGTCAGATCATCCTGGGCGGTGCGGCGATGCTCGCGGCGGGATCCCTGCCCGCCTTCGCGCAAGATCGCAACGCGCCCGAAAGCCTGAAGCGCGGCGGCGGCACCACGCTGCAACTGCGCGCGTGGGAGCGTTATCCCGCCGCCGATATTCCCGGCCTCAACCGCTATCTCGACGGCAAGGCCGGCACATCGGTCGAATGGGTCAGCGCGCCCTTCGCACGTTATCGCGATCGCATGGTCGCCGAATTCATCGCCAGCACGCCGCTCGATATCGTCCAGATCCCGGAAACCGAACTCGCCGCGTGGTCGGATAGCGGCTGGCTCGCCCCGCTCGACGGCATGCAGGGCCTCGCCCAGATCATGCAGGCGGCCACGCCCGCCTCGGTCGAAGCGACCAAGGGCGTGGACGGCAAGACCTACGCGTTGCCCTATCTCAGCGACTCCTTCGGCTTCGCCTACGACGTCGAAACGCTGAACAAGGCGGGCTTCGCGCGCCCCGCGCGCAGCCTGGACGAGTTGCGCACCCAGATGGAGGCGATCAAGAAAGCCGGCCTCGACGATTTCCCGCTCAGCCTTGCGATGAAGAAGCAGCCCGGAAATTTCTGGAGCCTGTGGGCCACGCTTTATGCTTCGGGCGGCGATCTGTTCGCGCCCGACAACGAACCCGTGTTCGACAAGCCCGGTCATCCGTTGCAGGCGATCCTCGAATGGTACGTCGCCGCGATCAACGATTGGAAAATCGTCGGCCCGGAGGATCTGCAACGCGATTGGGGCGCTTCGCGCACCGGCATTCGCACCGGCATCGTCAAATGCGGCTACATGGCGCAATACGCGCTGGCCGAATTCAACGTATGGCCGGATTCGAAGGTCGCGGGCCGCATCCGCATGGCGCTGGTCCCGGGGCTCGACGCCAATAACCGCAACGCGGTCAGCTACGCGCATAGCGTGGGCATCGCCGCCGCATCGAAGAACAAACCGGCCGCGTGGGATGCGCTGCGCTTCTACGCCGGCCCCGATGCGTCGGGCGTGTTCTCGCTGCCGCGCGAACGCCTGATTGCCGAAGGCGGCCGCAGCCCCTTCCCCGCGCTCTATCAAGACCCGGCGGTGCAGGACCTCGTGCGCAAGATGACCGGCGGCGACATGGACGAGTTCCTGAAACTGTCCAGTACCGCCAAGCAAAAGCAGGGCATCAAGGCGGTGTGGTTCCCCGAATGGGAGGATTTCTGGATGACGCAGATCCAGGAAGTGCTGACCAAACGCCAAGACGTCCGCACGGCGATCCGCCGCACGGCCGACGAAGCGCGCCGCCTGCGCAAAGCCTGACACGAACGGAAACGACACGATGAACGACACCGGTACGATGGGCGCCCCGCAATCGCGGGGCGCCGACACGCGGCTCTACACGGCGAACGATCTCGCTTCGGCGGTGCGCGAAGGTATCCGCGCGGCCGATCCCAAGCTGAGCCGCTTCAATCCGCTGCCGCGCATCCTGTTCCACGACGATTTCGACTACGGCGTGCAGGGCTGGTGCGAGTTGATCGGGAACCATAACGGCGATCTCGACACCGTCCGCCCGGTTCTGTCCGACACGCGCCCGCCGCAGATCTCCACCTGCAGCTTCTTCGACATCGGCACGCATGGCCCGCTCAGCGGCAATTACGCGCTGAAACTCGCCACGCGCGCCAAGCCCGGCCATATGGCGCTCGCCATCAAGCGCGCGACGTTCCAGAAGCCGGGCCTCGTCCAGCTCGAAACCTATTTCACGATCAAATCCGAGGCGTGGATCGGGGCGCGCGAAGGCAAGCACGACGGCAATATCGACCCGAGCGTTTCGGATTTCGGCGAGTTCTGCATCGGCAACGACGTGTGCGACCGCGAATTCGGCCGGCGCTATCACTGCGCCCTGCGCTATGTGAACGCTGACGCGGACGGCAATCTGCAGCGCCGCTGGTTCTACAAAACCTCGGTGCAGACGACGACGAAGATGGAAGTCTCGGGCAGCCCGGCGGTCAGCGACTATCACGTGGCGCACCCGAACGATTGGGCGCCGGTGCCGAACGGCGAACATAACCTCTGCTACAACGAGGTGCCGACGAAGATCAATTGGCACTATCTGCGCTACCAGTTCGACACCGAAGCCGGGCGCAACGTCGAGCTTCAGGTCAACGACAAGATCATGGATCTGCGCGACGTGCCCGTACCGCGCTTCCCGCACGGTTATTGGGGCTTGGAGCGGTTGCTGAACTTCTCCATCGACGTGCGCACGCATCGCCCGGTGCGCAATTTCCTGTTCCTCAACACCTGTCTCGTCTCCGTCGATTGGTGAAATCCATGCTGCCCCGCGCCTTCACCGCCGTCATCGAACGCAACGCCACTTTCGACGGCGCGTTCACGACCGAACCCTACGAAACAGCCTGGGCCGGCGACGCGCGCTGGTTCGTCCATGTGTTGGACGCCACGCCAGGTGCCGAGATCGAATTCGGCGCGCAAGTCTCGCCCGAAAGCCTGACCTGGTGCGATCACGAAAGCCGCAAAGCCACGATCAAGGGCAAGGGCATGGCGAGCATCGCCGTCGATCTGCCCGGGCCCTGGCAGCGCTTGAGCGGCACGGTCCGCAACGGATCGGTCAAAGTCATCATGTATCTGTCGTTGCGCGGCTGAGGACGATCATGGCGACCGCCGCCGCGACGCCGCAACCCAAGCGCAACTGGCGCGCCCCGCGCGAGGAACAGCCGTTTCTGTTCTTCCTGATGAACACGCCGGCGGCGCTGATCCTGCTCGGCCTCGTCCTCTATCCGATCGTCTATTCGCTGTATCTGTCCTTGCACAGCTACAATCTGCGCCAGCCTGGCCGTTTCCGATTCGTCGGTCTCGACAACTACACGAATATCCTGGGCAGCGAGCAGTTCTGGACCGCAGCGCAGGTGACCGTGCTGTTCAGCGTCGGCTCCATCGCGCTGACATTGACGCTCGGCACGCTGCTCGCCCTGCTGCTGAACGAGAAATTCCCCGGCCGTTCGATCCTGCGCGCCGTGATGCTAATTCCCTGGGCCATTCCGCCGGTCGTCAACGGCCTGATCTGGCAATGGATTCTGGAGGGCCGTTATGGCCTTGCCAACGGCGTGCTGGTGTCGCTTGGGATTTTCGACACACCGCATGCTTGGCTCAGCGACTACACAACCGCCCTGCCCGTGCTGATCGTGGCGCAGGTGTGGAACCATGTGCCTTTCGTCGCCATCGTCGTGCTTGCGGCCCTCCAGACGGTCCCTGAGGAACTTCACGAAGCCGCGCGCATCGATGGGGCGAATGTGTTCCAACGCTTCCGCCACATCACCTTTCCGTGGCTGAGCCACGCGCTGCTGCTGGTGCTGATCACGCAGACGATGGTGGCCTTGCGCACCTTCGATATCATTTACGTCCTGACCGGCGGCGGCCCCGGCAAAAGCACGACCGTGCTCGCCTGGCTCACCTACGTCACCACGTTCAACTTCCTCGATTTCGGACGGGGCAGCGCCTACGCCTATATCCTGGCGCTGACGACGTTGGCGCTGTCGATCGTCTATATCCGCGTGTTGTGGAAGCGCGGGGAGTTGGCGCGATGATCACCGCCCGCCAACGCGTGCTGCGCCAAGCCTTCTTGATGCTCAGCGCCCTCGCCTTCTTCACCTTCATCTTCGCGCCGATCTACTGGATGACGGCGACGAGCTTTATGACGGAAAAGGAAATGCTGGCGATCCCGCCCCATTTCTTCCCCAGCGAGCCGACGCTGCGGAACTATCAAACCGTGCTGGGCATCGGCGATCCGGAATTCCTTGCCTTCGCCCGGAACCGCGCGCCCGCCGTGTTCGACATTTTTCCGGCGCTGAAAAACAGCCTGATCGTCGCCATCGTCGTGGCGATCATCAATCTACTGGTCGGCATTCCGGCGGCTTACGCTTTCGCGCGCATCACCTATCGCCGCGCTTTACCGGTGCTGACCATCTATCTCGCCACGCGCATGTTGCCGCCGATCATGCTGGTCGTGCCGATGTTCCTGATCATGCGCAATCTGGGACTGATCGACACGCCCTTCGCGCTGGTGATGGCCTATTGCGTGTTCACGCTGCCCTTCACCGTGTGGCTGCTCCAGGCCTATTTCAAGACGATCCCGGCCGAGCTGGAGGATTCCGCCTTCATCGACGGCGCCACGCGCTGGCAGATCGTGCGCCATGTGCTGCTGCCACTGGCGGTCCCCGGCTGCACTTGTGCGGCCATCCTCGCCTTCATGGCGTCGTGGAGCGAATTCCTGTTCGCAGTCGTGTTCTCCAAAACCGCCGCGAGCAAAACGCTGCCGGTCGTGGCGGCGAGCTTCGTCGATACCGCCTCGATCCAGTTCGACTATGTGATGACCGCGGGCGTCATCACCGCCTTGCCGCCGTTCCTGTTGGCGCTGCTGTTCCAGCGCTGGATCGTCAACGGCCTGTCCGCCGGCGCGCTCAAAGGCTGATCGATGCTCGCGCTGCCGCGCTTGGGGTTGGGGATGGCGGCACCCGCCACGCTCGGGCCCGACACGCCGGACGACGCGGTCGTGGCTTTGGTGAAACGCGCCCACGCGCGCGGTATCGAATGGTTCGATACGTCCCCGCTCTATGGTTCGGGCCGATCCGAAGACCTGCTGGGCCGTGCTCTGAGCGAATCACCCGTGCGCCTCTCGACCAAAGCCGGTTACGTGCTGACCGCCCCCTGGGGCACAAATGCGCCGGGCGAGGCGCGCCGACAGGATTTCGGCACAAGCGCGATCGACGCCAGCGTCGCCGCAAGTTTGAAGCGCCTGGGCCGCACGCGCATCGATCTCGTCCTGCTGCATGACCCGGACAAGCATCTCGATGCGGCGGTCGATCAAGCGTTCCCCGCCTTGCAGCGCCTGAAGGATCAAGGCGTCATCGGCGCCATCGGCGTGGGCGTCAATCGCGCGGAGACCGCCTTGGCGCTGCTGGCGCGCATCCCCCTCGACGCCGTACTGATCGCCGGTCGTTTGACGCTTTTGGATTGGAGCGCCGCGTTCGAGTTGCTGCCCGCTTGCCGTGCGATGAACGTCGCGATCATCGCGGCGGGCGTGCTCAATTCCGGCATTCTCGGCGGCCATGCGAAGTTCCATTACGGGCCGCCGCCGCCCGAAACGCTGGCGCGGACTGCTCTACTCGCCGAAATCTGCGCCGATCACGGCACCAGCCTGAAAGCCGCCGCGTTCCACTACCCCGCGCGTCACGGGGGCGTATCGATGACGTTGATCGGCGCGCGCACGGCCGCCGAACTCGACGAAACGCTCGATCTTCTCGAAACGCGCTTGCCCGAGGGGGTGTGGCGCGATCTTGAAAATGCGGGCGTGGGTCGATGATCGTCGATACCCATTGCCATAGCTGGCGACGCGGCGACGGATTCCCCGTGCGCATCCGCACGCGCGTCGCTGCCCTTAACGCCGACTTTCCCTTCCCGCCCGCCGGCTTCGCACAGGCGGGCGTCGATAAGGCCGTGCTGGTCAGCGCCGCGCAATCGCCCGACGAGACCGAGGCATTGTTCGCGCTGGCGGATGCGAACCCCATTACGGTCCTGGCGGTGATCGGCTTCCTCGATCCGTTCGCATCGGATTTCGCGACGCGCTTGGCCGCATGGCGGCGACGCCCAGTCTTCAGGGGTCTGCGCCTGCCCTTAGTCGTATTCGACGATCCCGCCTGGATCGAAACGCCGCCGGTGCTGAAGGCGCTCGATGCACTGAACGATGCCGGATTGATCGCCGAGATCCTGGTGGAGGCCCAGCATCTCGACGCAGTCCACCGCGTACTGACCGCGCGGCCGAATCTCGCTGCGATCATCGATCACGCCGCCAATCCGCCGGCGAGACGCGGGCCCGATTTCGACGCCTGGCGCGAGAAGATCGCGCTGATCGCACGTGACACGGACGCGATCTGCAAATTCGGCGATCTGCGCAACGGCGGTGCCGCACCTCCCGCCGACGACGTGGCGGTCGAGATCGTCGGTCATGTCGCGCGGCATTTTGGGAATAGGCGACTGATCGCCGGATCGAATTGGCCGGTCGCCGGCGTGGACGGCGATCCCTATGGGGCCGCCTTCGTGCGTTTGCGGTCCTTCGCCCGCGCGACGGGTCTCGAAGAACCTGCCTTGTTCGCCGACAACGCTTTGCGATTTTTCGGGAGGACGACATGAAAGCCATCCGCATCGAAACCAAGGACCAGGTGTGCCTGGTCGATATTCCCCGACCCGAGCCGCGCGATGGCGACGTACTGCTGAAGGTCCGGCATGTCGGCCTGTGCGGCAGCGACCTCGCCAATTATCGCGGCCTCAATCCGCTGGCGAGCTATCCGCGTATTCCCGGCCATGAGATCGGCGGGGAGATCGCCGCCATCGGTACGAACGTGCCCAGCGCCTATACCTGCGGCAAGCGCGCGATCGTCGTACCCTATACGAGCTGCGGCAAATGCAGTTCGTGCCGCCAGGGCCGCGTTAACGCGTGCCGCGACAACCGCACGCTCGGCGTTCAACAGGAAGGCGGCTTGGCCGACTATATCGTCCTTCCGCACGCAAAGCTGATCCTGAACGACACGCTCCCGGCGGCGCATCTCGCTCTCGTCGAGCCTCTTTCGGTCGGCTTTCATGCGGCACGGCGCGGCCGCGTGACCGAGAAAGATATCGTCGTCGTGCTGGGGACCGGCATGATCGGGCTTGGCGTCGTCGCGGGTGCGGCCGCACGCGGCGCCACAGTCATCGCTGTCGACGTGACGGCGGAGAAAGCCGAGGCCGCCCACGCCCTCGGCGCCGCGCACGCCATCGCCAGCGCCGATGTGACGCAAGCCGTCGCCGATCTGACCGGCGGCCATGGGGCCGACTTGGTGATCGAAGCGGTCGGCACGCCGGAGACGTTCACCCAGGCGATCGACCTCGTTTGTTTCAGCGGGCGCGTCGTCTATGTCGGCTATGCGAAGGAGCCGGTCGCCTACAAGACGCAGCTGTTCAATTTGAAGGAGCTCGACATCCTCGGCTCGCGCAACGCGCTACCCGAGGATTTCGCCGCGACGATCCCCTATCTCGAAAAACTCGGCGCCAAGGCCGACAAGCTTATCACCAAACGTTTCTCGATCGACAACGCGGCTGAGGCGTTTCCTTATTGGCTCGAGCATCGCGACGCGACGACGAAAATTCTCATCGAGTGCTGAGGGTGTCATCTCACGCGCGTGACTTCATACGCATCGACCGCAATACACCGAAGCCCGCCGCGTTAAAAACGCGACGGACATCTTTCTTGATCGGAGCGGCGGGATTCAAATCCCGTGACGCATCGCGTCGCGCCAAGCCCCTCAGACCGTGTGGAATTCCGCTATTTCAATATTGGTTTCCGCATTTACGAAGCATTCTGAGGCCATTTGTGGAAAATATTCAGCGCAACGGCATCGTTGATTTTGGGACCGGTACGATGGGTACCGTCATTGGCCTGAGAAAAAATAAGGTCACTGCGTAGCGAAATCTGGAACCTCCGGCCACGGGTTTCCGAAATTCGACATTACGCACGGCAATGGTACTTGTGGCAGCGGGCTATTTTAGGGCCGCGCCGCGCGCATCCGGAACAACGGCCAGAGCAGCATCGCGATCGCAATGGCGACGAAGGCGAGCGCGATCGGCCGGTCGAGGATCGCCCAGAACGTGCCGCCCGACGCCATCAAGCCGGTGCGCAGCTGTTCTTCGGCCAGCGGTGCGAGCACCATGCCCACCACGAAGGGCGCGATGGGCACGCGCGCATACTCCATCGCGTAGCCGATCAGGCCGAAGCCGAGCATCACCCAAACGTCGAAGACGCGCGAGCCGCCGGTGAACGCACCGAGCACGCAGATCGCGAATACCATCGGGAAGATCCAGGCGCGTTCCAGCACCATCAGCCAGGCGAAAAGCATGACGCCGCCGGTCATGAAGGCGAACATCAGAACATGGCTGAGCAGATGCGCGCCGACGATCGCGTTCACGATCTCCGGATTATGCGTATAGAGCATCGGTCCCGGCGCGAGATTGTGCACCATCAGCGCGCCGAGCAGCACGGAATCCGCCAGCCCACCGGGAATGCCTAGCGCCAGCAGCGGAATGAGTGTGCCGCCCGTCGTCGCGTTGTTGGCGCTTTCGGCGGCGACGATCGCTTCTTCGCTGCCCTTGCCGAACTTCTCGGGCTCCTTCGACGCGGCGCGCGCGGTCGTATAGGCGACGATCGACGCAATCGTGGCGCCCACGCCGGGCAGAATGCCCATCGCGATGCCGATCAGCGAGGAACGGACCATGTTGAAGCCGTGGCGCACGTAGTCGCGCGTCGAAATAAGAATGCCGCGCATATTGGCGCGCACGCGCTCACCCGCCTGCTCGTCGATATTGACCGTATCCGACAGTAATTGGCTGATCGCGAAAATGCCGAGGATCACCGGCAGCAATTCGAAGCCGGAGGACATCTCGACCCAGCCGAAGGTGAAACGCTGGGCACCCGACGATGAATCGAGCCCCGGCATCGCGACGAGCATGCCGAACAGCGCCGAGATGATGCCCTTGATCAGCGAGCCGCGGCTCAGCGACGCGATCAAAGTCAGCGCCAGGCAGACGATGGCGAAATATTCCCACGGCCCGAATACGACCGCGACGCGCGCCAGCGGCGGGGCCAACATCACCAGCGCCACCCACGACAAGGCGCCGCCGACGATCGACGCGGCATTGCCCAAGCCCAGCGCGCGGCCCGGATGCCCGGCCTTCGCCAACGGGAACCCGTCCATCGTGGTCATGATCGCATTGGGCTCACCCGGAATGCGCATCAACGTCGCAGTTATAAGCCCGCCGCTGACCGCGCCGACGAAAGCCGCGATCAGTAGCACCACCGCATCGATGCTCGCCATCGTGAAGGTGAAGGGCAGGATCAGCACCAGCAACGTGCCCGCATTGATGCCGGGCAGCACGCCGATGACGATGCCCAGGAACACGCCCCCGCACATCAACAACAGCAGCGAGGGTTGCAGCAGATGAAGAAACGCGTCGATCATGGCATGGGCAATCGCAACAAGGTGCCGAAGACGTAGTCGAGGAACGCCGCGCCGACGATCGCGATCGCCAAAGCGATCCCGGCCGAACGCGGATCGCGCGGCGACATGGCGATGCCCAACGCGGCCAGCAGTGCCGCCGTCGCCCACATATAATTGCCGGGCCAGATTTGCAGCATCGCCGTGTACGCCGTCACGGCAAGGAAGCTGAACACAGCCAACCACGGGCGTGGCGGTGCCGTTTGATCGGCTTGATTGACGCCGACGATCAGCGACGTTTCCGCCGCCCCGATGCGTTTGCCGACGAGCGTCATGACCAGCGCCACGACGCCCAAGATCGCCAGCAAGCCCGCGATCGCCATCGGGAACGAGCCCGCCCCCAACGGATCGAAGCGTGACGCGGGCAGTTTTCGCGCTTCGACGAAGAACAGCGCGCCGATGGCGATCGTCACCACCGCGAACGCGAGATCGGCGTGGCGCGCCTTGCGCGCATCGTGCATCGAATTCTTCCCGCGTCAGCCGCCCAAAGCGGGTCCGAGCGGCTGAACGATCCGGTCGATCTGTTCGACGCGCGCCTTGGCGCGACCGGCATCGAGATGCACGGCATCGACGCCTTGCTTGGCGAGCGCTTCCTTCAGCGCGTCGTCGGTCATCGCCTTGCCGATCGCGTCGGAGAAGCGCTTGACGATGTCGGCGGGCGTGCCCTTGGGCGCGAACCACCATGTATCGACCGAGATATCGGTCGCGAGGCCGAGTTCCTTGGTCGTCGGCACGTCGGGCCACAGACGGCTGCGATCGGCGCCAACAACGGCGATCGCCTTCACGCCGGTCCCCTGGAAGCCGAGATATTCCTGCGGGCTGACGAAGGTGTAGCCCGTATGACCGCCGAGGACGGAGGCGAGACGCTTGGGACCGTCGCCGACATTGACCACGCGCGCCTTGAACCCGGCGTCGTTGGCGAGCGACAGCGCCGCGATATGCACCGCGCCGCCGATCGAATTGGCTTCGGTGATCTCGCCGGGCTTGGCTTTCGCCGCCGCGATCAACGAGCGCAGATCCTTGTAGGGGCCTTCCGTCGCCGCGACGACCAGGAAGCGCGTGCTGCCGGTCTGGCCCAGTGCCTCGAACGCCTCGACGCCGAACGGCAAACGGCCGACGGCCTTCAAGCCCGGCAGACCCAGGTGATAGACGAGCAACTCATGTCCGTCGGGGGCGGCTTCCTTGACGCGCGTCGCCGCGACCGGTCCGGCCGAATTGTTGATGACGACGAAGGGCCGCGAGAACGCGCCCTGCTCCTCGATCTTCTTCAGCACCAAGCGCGCGACCGTATCGGTCGCCGAGCCCGGCCCCGCCGGCACGACGACCTGGATCGGCTTGGCCGGAAAATTCTGCGCATTCGCGGGCGCGGCAAGCGCCATCGCGACGGCGAAAACGGAAACAATGCTGCGGATCGATGTCATCGCGCGCTACCCCCGGATCGTGGCGGCGCCGGCATCCGGCGCCTACCGTTTTTGGTTCATATATATGAACTTCAGTTCCGCAACCGTAGCGTGGCGATCGGACGCGTGTCAAGATCGGCCCGCATCTTGACAGAACATCGCCGCCTCGCCACGATCCGAACTTCGGTTCATATATACGAACTATGGCGGGAGAAACGATGGCGCGGCGCCTTGGCGATCGGCCCAATATTCTGTGGATCTTCGCCGACGAACTGCGCGCCGACGCGCTGGGCTGCTATGGCGGCGGACTTGGCCCCACGCATACGCCGAATATCGACCGCCTCGCCGCCGCGGGCACGCTGTTCCGAAATCATTTCTGCAACTCGACCGTTTGCGTTTCGTCGCGCACATCGATTCTGACCGCCACGCCGCCGCAGGAAAACGGCGTGCACGGCAACGAGGGCGCTTGGGCGTCCTTCCCCCTCCCCGTGCGGCTCGACACGTTTCCCGAATTCTTCGCGCGCCATGGCTGGCGCACGGCCACGCTGGGCAAAAGCCATGTGCCGAAGGACTACAAGCCCTGGCAGGCCGAAAACCACGACGGTGCGAGCATGCACGGCTTCGGGCTCGACACCGATCCCGCCGGGCGCGCGCCGATTGTCCCTCAAGGGATTCCCTCGCCCGTCGGCGGCGTGTTCCCGGATCGCGCGTTCTTCCCGCCCGAAGCCGTGACGATCAACGCGATCGACTGGCTCGACGCGGCGGGCGATCAGCCATTCCTGCTGCGCGTCTCATATCTGCAGCCGCACACGCCCGTCCTGCCGCCCGCGCGCTTCCGCAAGATGTTTCGCGCCGAGGATTATCCCGGCCATGACATTCCGCGCGCCGATCAAAGCGCGTTCGACGACGCTTTCGCCGCGATGGTCGGCGGCCGCGAACTGACGCACGAACAAATGCGCCGCGCCCAGGCCGATTACCACGCGCTCGTCGCCTGGCTCGACGTGCAGATCGGGATGGTCCTCGCCAAGCTCGATATGATGGGGTTGCGCGAGAACACGATCGTCGTGCTCGATGCCGATCACGGCGCGTCGTTGGGCGAGAACGGCTTGCTCAGCAAGATCGTCTTCGCCCCCCAATCGCAACGTGTACCGCGGATCGTATCGTGGCCCGGCCACGTGCCCGAAGGGGCCGTGCGCGACGACATTGCGCAGAGCATGGATCTCGCGCGCACGCTCTGCCATCTCGCCGGCGTAACGCCGTTCGACGGCTTTCGCGGCCGCGCCTTGTTCAGCGATCCCGCGCCCGAGGCGATTTTCGCGAGTGTCGGCAGCGGCGCGAAAACCTCGCGCGCCTCGGCCGCGTCGAACAAAGGTATATGGCGCAGCGGTGCCGGCTGGCCGCGCCGCGGCTGCATCCGCACCGATCGCTGGCGCCTCGACATGAATATCCGCATCGACGGTGGCACGGTTCCGCCGGGCGAGAAGGATATCTTCCTCGCCGATTGGCGCGCCGATCCGCACGAGCGGCGCAACCTCGCCGCAGATCCCGCCCACGCAGCGGTTCGCGCGGATCTCGAATCGCAACTCACGAGCTTCGTGGCGCGGTCGCTGGAACCCGATTTCATCCCCGTCTTCTCAACGGCGGAGTCGCCGGAATTCCTGCCGCCGCGCATCGCGAAATCCTGAAACGAAAGAAACACGCATGACGACGAAGAAAATCCGCGCCTCGGTCATCGGCGCCGGCTGGTACGGGGCGCAGAACCATATCCCCACGCTCAAAGCGCGGCCGGAAGTCATCCTTGACGGCGTATCGCGGCTGGGCGCCGAAGAACTCGCGCGCGTGCGCGATCATTTCGGCTTCGCCTTCGCATCGGAGGATTATCGCGACGTGCTGGCGCGCACGCCGGAGATCGTTGTCGTTTCCTCGCCGCATCATCTGCATTACGAGCACGCCAGTGCGGCGATCGAGATCGGCGCGCATGTGCTGTGCGAAAAGCCGATGACCCTCGATCCCGCGCAAGCCTGGGATCTGGTCGATCGCGCGCGCAAACGCGGCGTGCAACTGCTGATCGTCAACGGCTATCAATATCTGCCGCATCTGCCCGAGCTGCGCAAAATGATCGCCGACGGCATGATCGGCCCGATCGAACACGCGATGGTGAGTTTCATCTCCGCGACGCGCGACGTGTTCCACGGCGATCGCGGTTTGAACAGC
Organism: Alphaproteobacteria bacterium; assembly: GCA_017308135.1. NCBI lineage: Bacteria > Pseudomonadati > Pseudomonadota > Alphaproteobacteria > Alphaproteobacteria bacterium. The sequence goes on along the minus strand of JAFKFM010000010.1, from coordinate 141,985 downwards.
TGGCAGACGACCTTCTTCCGGCCCGAGCGCGCGACTTGGCAGGACCCCGCCAAGGGCGGCGGCTTCGCCTGGGGGCAGATGTCGCACGCCGTGCCGCTGTTGCTGTGGCTGACCGGCTTGGTGCCGGAAGAAGTCTCCGCCCACGCTTTCGGGCGCGAAGTGGTTGATCTCGCCGTATCGGGCAGCGTGAAGTTCAAGGGTGGTGCGGTCGGCAGTCTGTCGGGGGCCGCCGCGATGCCGCAAGGCAATCGCGGCTTGATGCGCATCTTCCTGGCGGGGCGCGAAGGCATGCTGACCGCCGAGTTCGATCGCGATTGGTGCGAGATCCGCCGCGACGACGGCACGGTGCGCAAGCTTTCCATCGCCGACGGCGAATGGATCTATCACGGGCGCGGGCCCGTCGAGGCTTTGGTCGATCTGGCTTTGGGCGGCGACGCGTCGCTCAACCGTTCGCCCGGCGAAACCGGCGCGACGGCGACCGGCGTGATCGCTTCGTTGCTCGCTTCGGCGGCCGATGGCGGCAAACCCAAGTCGATCGGCCGGGCGGAGGCGCCGCGATGACCGCGCTGATCGCCGCCGACGATTCGGAACTCGAGACCTTCGGCTTCGCCCTGCGCGTACGCGAAGGCAAGGAAGCCGAATATCTGCGCCGCCACGACGCGCTTTGGCCGGAAATGAAAACCGCCCTGCTGGCGGCGGGCATTCTGCATTACGAGATTTGGTTGCACGCGCCCACGCGGTTGTTGTTCGCGCATCAGATCCGCAAGCGCGGCCAAGGCCCCACGCCCGAAGGCGAAGCGGTGATGGCACGCTGGCGCGTCCACATGGCCGACGTGCTGGAGATGGAAGGCGACTTCCCCTATCGCGAAACCTTGTCGCGGCAATTCCGGCTGGTGGCTCAGGCCAACGCGAAGGGAAGTTTGTAGCGCTTGCAATGATGCAGATCTTCGATCGCCGCCCGCGCCGCCGCCGGATTCGTCAAGCGCGCGAGCTTGGGATCGGGAGCCGGCCCGCCCGCCCGCGTGCCGATCTCGACGCAGGCTTTGGCGAGTGCGGCCAACGCCGCCGCCAAACCATCGACCGAAGCACGCAAGGTCGGCACGGAAATACTGAGCGCCAATTGCGCGGGCCCGGCACCCGTGCGAATGGGCCCGGCGACGCAGAACACGCCATGCGTATATTCCGCGTTGTCGATGCCGAAGCCGCGCGCGCGCGTGGCGGCCAGTTCGCCCAGCAGCGCCTTGAAACTGGTCAGCGTATTTTCGGTCATGCGCGGCAGACCGGATTCGGCGAACAACGCTTTCACCTCCGCGTCCGGCAATTCGGCGAGCAGCGTTTTGCCCAGTCCGGTCGCGTGCGCCATGAGCCGCCCGCCGACATCGGATTGCAGGCGCAACGGATGCGTGCTGTCGACCTTGGCGATATAGACGTTCTCGTTGCCGTCGAGACGCGCGAGCTGGATCGTTTCGTTGATCCCCGCCACCACGTCGCGCATCACCGATTCGGCGTGGCGCAGCAATTCGTGCTGGCGCGCATAGGCCTGCCCCGCCTCCCACACCCGCATGCCCAGGCGCCAGCGCCGGCTGGCATCGTCGAGTTCGAGATAGCCGCGCGACGCGGCCGATTCGAGCAACGCGAACAAACTGCTTTTCGGAATGCCCAACGCCGTTTGCAGATCGGGAAATGTCATTCCGTCGCGCGTGCCCCCGATCGCTTCGATCAAATCGAAAACGCGATCGGCCGATTTGACCGGCTTGTCGGATGCGGCGGCACCTTGACCCTTGGGCGGCATTGCCATATTCTTTCTGAACTATGGTTCACAGATATGAACCATTCTATAACCGGCCGGCGGTCATGGCAATGGTGCCGTGATAACGCCCGGTCCGCTCTCCCGGGAGGAGACCGATGCTCGACCTAAGAAAGACGCGCGCGCGCTGGCGGATGACCGCCGCCGCCGTTCTGGCGCTGGCGGCGGGAACCGCCGCGGCGCAGAGCGTGCCCGACGTACCGCGCAACCGCACGCTCATCACGCAAGGCTGGGATTTCTACAACCAGGTTCCGGCGACAACGAACTTCAACCCCTATGCCGGCGTGCTGCTGCATCAGCGCAACAGCCTGCATTACACGGTGTACGAACAGCTGTTCTACACCAACCACGTCGCCAACGAGATCGTGCCCTGGCTCGCGACCGGCTGGACGCAAAGTGCCGACAACCGCGAAGTGACGATTAAGCTGCGCGAAGGCGCCACGTGGAGCGACGGGAAGCCGTTCACCGCCGACGACGTCGTCTTCACCTTCAACATGCTGATCGCGTCGGCGCCCGATCTGGTCCAATCCTCGGCGATCAAGGAATGGGTCGCGTCGGCGGCGGCCACCGATCCGCTGACGGTCGTCGTGAAGCTTAACAAGCCCGGTCCGCGCTGGGCGCAGGATTATCTCGCCACCGGCCAAGCCGGCCGCTTCGTCGTGGTGCCCAAGCATATTTGGGAAGGCCAGGATCCGAAGACCTTCGCCAATTTCGACCTCCCCAAAGGTTGGCCGGTCGGCACGGGGCCCTACAAGCTGGTGAAGAGCGACGCGAACTCCCTGTTCTACGACCGCCGCGACAGCTGGTGGGCCGTACAGCGCGGCGTGGCGAAGGAGATGCCGCAGGTTCAGCGCGTCATCTATATCCCCGCGACCGAACAGGCGATGCCGCAGCTTTATGCCAGCGGTCAGGTCGATATGGGCCGTTCGATCCAACCCGGCACGTTCGAGGCGATCCGCAACCAGAACCGCGGATTGCGCGCTTGGAACGAGAACGGGCCGATCTGGGGCGGTGCGGACGGTTGCACTTTCGCCATCCGTATCAATACGCAGAAGGCGCCTTTCAACGACGTGGCGATCCGCCGCGCGTTGAACTTCTCGATCGACCGCAAGCAGTTGATCGATCTGGCGCTGGAAGGCTCGGTCCTGCCCGCGTCGCTGCCGATGTCGTCGTTCCAGGGGCTCACGTCTTATTTGCCCAAGCTCAAGGACATGCTCGACGCCGACCGCATCGATCGCCTCGATCTCGCCGAAGTCGCCAAGCTGATGACCTCGCGCGGCTACAAGAAGGGCGCCAACGGCTTCTGGGCCAAGCCCGACGGTTCGGCTTGGCAGATCGCGCTGTCGACCGTGCAGGGCGATCCGCAAGGCCCGGTGCTGACCCAGCAGCTGCGCAACGCCGGGTTCGATGTCGTCAACAACGCCCAGCAGCGCACCGCTTTGTCGGAAGCCACGACGGTCGGCAATTTCGACCTGTCGCACGGCACGCATTGCGGCAGCCTTTACGATCCCTGGCAGACGCTGGAACACTTCCACACGAAGTATTCCGCCAAGCCGGGCGAGAAGGTCCGCGATCAGCGCGCGCCCACGCGCTACGAGAACCCGGAATACGACGCGATCATCGACAAGCTGGAGGCGATGAAGCCGTCGTCCAACGATCCGGCCTATGTCGAGCTGGTGCGCCAAGCGACGGCGATCTATATGCGCGACATTCCGGAAATCACGCTGGCCGAGGAGTTCCATACGCTGGCGTTCAACTACACCTACTGGACCGGCTGGCCCAACGCGAAGGAGCCGTACGTGGCGCCATTCCCGCCATGGGAAGGCTTCGCGCTGGTAATCCATCGCCTGCGCCCGACGCGCTGACGACCCTGCGCGTTGCGTAACGGAGCGGGGGTGCCGGCGACGGCATCCCCGCTTCCCTCCCTCTCCCTTTCCCGCTCTCCCCGGTCAGCCCCATGCCCAAGCATCCGACGATCGTCGAAATTAAAGCCTTCACCATCAAGAACGAGATGGTGGGCGCGACCTATATGGAGAGCTTCAACCGCACGCCGACCAAAGCGCGCCGCGCGCCCTGGACCAAGGACCAGGAAGTCGCCGGGCCGATGTCCCGCTATCCGCGCTTCAAGCGCATGCGCACGCTGTGGCGCCCGAATTTTCCGTCCGTCGCGTGCATCGTGCGCGCATCCGACGGCAGCTGGGGCTTCGGCGTGTCGCGCTACGGTCAGCCGGTCATCGATATCATCAACGATCACCTCGCCCCGCTGCTGATCGGCGAGAACGCCTTCGCCATCGACCGGCTGTGGGACATGATGATGCGCGCGGCCTCGCCCTACAGCGCCGCCGGTATCGCTTCCTATGCGATCAGCGCTGTCGATCTCGCCTTGTGGGATCTCAAAGGCAAGATCCTCGACGTGCCCGTCTACGAACTCGCCGGCGGTCCGGCGCGCGAGCGGCAATTCTGCTACGCCACCGGTAACGATACCGATTGGCATATGGAACTCGGATTCAAGGCGACCAAACTCGCCTGCCCTTATGGCGTGGCCGACGGTCTGGACGCGATCAACCGTAACGAGGACCTCGTCGCCAAGACGCGCGAGCAGATCGGCCGCGACGTCGAGTTGATGCTCGATTGCTGGATGGCCTACGACGTCGAATTCGGCGTGCGCATGGCCGAAAGGCTGCGGCCCTACGGCCTCAAATGGATCGAAGATTGCCTGACGCCGGAAGATCTGCTGTCCCATGAAGCGTTGCGCGCGCGCCTGCCCTGGCAGACGCTGGCGACCGGCGAGCATTGGTACGTGCCGCAGACTTTCGCCTACGCCGCCGCCAAACGTGTCGCCGATATTTTCCAGCCCGACATCGCTTGGGCTTGCGGCTTCACCGGCTGCATGCGCATCGCGCATCTGGCCGAAGCCGCCGGCATTCCTGTGATCCTGCACGCGGGCATGAATACGCCCTACGGACAGCATTTCTCCTTCGCGATGCCCAACGTCCAATGGGGCGAGTATTTCGTCGGCGGCGGCCCCGGCGTTCCGCTGATCGAGACGATCGTGTTCCCCGGCATGCGCGTCCCCGAGAACGGCTGGCTGGTGCCCAACGACGCCCCCGGTTTCGGTCTGGAATTGACCGACGCCGTGCTCGACCGCCTGCGCGTCTGACCCCCGACGAACATCCGCCAAGGCTCGATTCATGTATCTCGACTACGTGATCCGGCGTTTTTCGATCACGCTGCTGGTCTTCGTGCTGGCGGTGTCGATCAATTTCGCCCTGCCCCGGTTGACCCCCGGCGATCCTGTCGAGCAGCAGCTCAACCAGTTGATTTCGACGTCCAGCGGGTCGATCGGCGACGTGAAGGCGATCGTCGAAAGCTATCGCGCGCGGTTCGGGCTGGATCAGCCGGTGTGGCGGCAATACCTCGACTATTGGGGCATGGTACTGCGCCTCGATTTGGGCTTCTCGCTGGCCAACTATCCCGAGCGCGTGGGCGAGAGTATCGCCGCCGCGATGCCCTGGACGCTGGGCTTGCTCGGCATGGCGACGCTGCTCAGCTTCGCCGTCGGCACGTTGATGGGCGGGATGCTCGCTTGGCCACGCGCCCCGCGTTGGATCGGCTGGTTTGCCGCCCCGTTCCTTGTCCTGTCGGCGATCCCGTACTTTTTGATCGGCGTCGTGCTGTTGTTCGTCTGCGCGATCGTCTATCGCATCTTCCCCGCCGGCGGCGGTTTCCCGTTCGACATGACGCCGGGTTTCGACGGCGCCACGATCCTGGGTATCGCTTGGCACGCGACATTGCCCGCCTTGTCGATCATCCTCGCCCAGATCGGCGCCTGGGCGATCGGCATGCGCGGCATGATCGTGTCCGTGCTGGGCGAGGATTACATCATGCTCGCCGAAGCCAAGGGTCTTTCCCAGCGGCGCATCTTCCTTTGGTACGCGGTGCGCAACGCGCTGCTGCCGCAACTCACCAAGCTCGCCCTCACGCTCGGCCATCTCGTCTCGGGCGCCATTCTGGTCGAGGTGATCTTCTCCTATCCGGGCATGGGCTACCGGCTCTATCAGGCGATCCAGAGCAAAGATTTCTTCGTGATCCAAGGGATCGTGCTGATCCTGTCGATGTCGATCGCGCTGACGATGTTCATCCTCGACCTTATCTATCCGCTGATCGATCCGCGGATCACCAATAAGCGGAGCTGACGATGGGGCCGGACTTCGCCAAGTTGTTCCGCGGCAACGTGCCGCTCGCCGCCGGGCTCGCGATCCTGGGATTGCTGGCGCTGGCCGCGTTGCTGATGCCGATGCTTGTCGATCAAACCCTCGCCCAAGTCGGCGCGGTCGCCCCGCGCCGCCCGCCTTCCGCGATGCATTGGTTCGGCACCGACGCGCAAGGCCGCGACGTTTTCACCGTGATGGCGCTCGCCACGCCGCAAACGCTGAAGATCGGTCTGGTCGCCGGCCTCATCAGCCTCACCGTCGGCGTGACGCTGGGACTGATCGCGGGCTTCATGGGCGGCTGGATCGACGCGGCGATCCGCACCGCTTCGGACGTGATGATGACGATTCCCAGCGTTGCGATCCTCGTCCTCGTCGCGGCCAATGTGCGCTCGATGACCGTCGATCTGATGGCGGTGATCGTCGCAGGCCTGTCGTGGATGGTGGCGGCACGCGCGATCCGCGCGCAAACGATGTCGGTACGCGAACGCGGCTATGTGCAGGTGGCGCGGCTCAGCGGGCTCGGCGGCTTGCGCCTCGTCTTCATCGAAGTTCTGCCCAACCTTCTGCCCTATATCGCGGCGAGCTTCGTGATCGCCGTCGGCCAGGCGATGCTGGCGACAATCGGGCTGGAAGCGTTGGGTCTCGGGCCCCAGACCGAACTCACGCTCGGCATGACGATCTTCTGGGCGCAGTTCTACGGCGCCATCATTCGCGGCATGTGGTGGTGGTGGGGCCCGCCGATCTTCGCGCTGGCGTTGATCTTCGTCGGCTTGCTGCTGACCTCCGCCGGCATGGACCGGGTCGCCAACAAGCGATTGGGTGGGCTATGAGCGCGCCGATCCTCGAGATCGAGAATCTCTCGGTCCGCTATCGCACGCCCAAAGGCCCCGCCTTTGCGGTGGACAGCATCGGCTTCAATCTGATGCCGCGCGAACGCTTCGGTCTGGTCGGCGAAAGCGGCTCGGGAAAATCGACGACCGTGCTTGCCTTGATGCGTATGATCCGCCCGCCGGGCGAGATCACCGCGCAACACATGCGCCTCGACGGACGCGACATACTGGCGCTGTCGACCGAGGAGCTGCGCCGCACGCGCTTCGCGCGCATGTCGCTGGTGCCGCAAGGGGCGATGAGCTCGCTCAACCCCGTGCTAACCATCGGCGCGCAATTCGCCGATCTGTTCGCGGCGCACGCGCAGAAATCCGACGCCGCGCGCATCGCCAAGCTGCTGGCGCGCGTGGGCTTGCCGGCCCATGTCGCCAACCGCTTCCCCCACGAATTGTCGGGCGGGATGAAGCAGCGCGTGTGCATCGCGCTGGCGATCGCGCTGACCCCCGCCGTGATCCTGGCGGACGAGCCGACCTCCGCGCTCGACGTCGTCGTACAGAAGCAGGTTCTGGCGACGTTGGGCCGCGTGCAGCAGGAAATCGGCGCGGCGATCATTCTGATCGGCCACGATATGGCGCTGATGGCGCATTTCGTCGATCGGATCGGCGTGATGTATGCGGGTCGCTTGGTCGAGACCGGACCGGTCCGGTCGGTCTTCGCGGCCCCCAAACATCCCTATACGAAAATGCTGATCGGCGCCTTGCCGTCGCTGACCGAGAAGCGCGCTTTCCAGGGCATTCCCGGCGTGCCGCCATCCTTGACCGACCGGCCGCCGGGCTGCCCGTTCCAAACGCGCTGCCCGGCGGCGCAAGAACGCTGCCGTATCGAAGCGCCCGCCTTGCGCGAAGTCGGCGCCGCGCACGAAGCCGCCTGCCACTTCACGGAGGCCGCATGAACGCGCAGCGTAAAGACGGCCGCCTGGAAGCGAATGCCGCGAGCGTCGTGTTCCATTCGGGCTTCGGCGGCCGCAATTCGAAAACGGCGCTGAAGGACGCGTCGCTCGCCATCGGCGGCGACAAGCCCGGCATCGTCGCGGTCGTGGGCGAAAGCGGCAGCGGCAAGACGACGCTGACGCATCTTCTGCTCGGCTTCCGTTCGCCCACCGCCGGCAGCGTTTCCTATCGCGGCGTCGACGTCGCGCATATGAACGCCGAGCAGCGCAAAACGTTCCGGCGCGAAGTCCAGGCCGTTTTCCAGGATCCGTTCGAAGCGTTCAATCCCTTCTACAAGATCGATCACGCGCTGTTCACCCCGCTATCGGTGTTCGGCATCGTGAGCGACGCGGCCCAAGCGCGCGCGAAGATCGAGAAGGCGCTGGAAACGGTGGGCTTACGCCCCGGCGAAACGCTGGGAAAATACCCGCATCAACTTTCCGGCGGCCAGCGTCAGCGCATCATGATCGCGCGCGCTTTGCTGCTCGACCCGCATATCATTCTGGCGGACGAGCCCGTATCGATGGTCGACGCTTCGTTGCGCTCGACCATCCTGCAAACGTTACTGCGGCTGAAGGATGAGGCCGGCATTTCCCTCGTTTACGTCACCCACGATCTGACGACCGCCTATCAGGTCGCCGACCGGGTCGTCGTGCTTTATGCGGGTTCGATCGTCGAAAGCGGCGACACGCAAAGCGTGATCGGTGCGCCGCGCCATCCCTATACGCGCGCATTGATCGACGCCATCCCCTCGCCCGATCCCGACGTGCCGTGGAATCTCGACGACGTCGATACCGAAGAACGGGGCACGGGCTTTCCCGCGACCGGTTGCGCCTTCGCGCCGCGTTGCCCGCATGCGACGGCCGAATGCACGAAGGCCGAGCCGCCGCTCGCGGCTCTCGACGACGGGCGCCTCGTGCGCTGCATCCGGCCGCTGGTGCGCGCATGATCGTCGACGCGCATTGCCATGTTTGGGAACGCTGGCCCTATCAACCGCCGGTGCCCGATTCCGAAACCCGCGCGCGCGCCGAGCAATTGCTGTTCGAGATGGATCAGAACGGCGTGTCGAAAGCCGTGCTGATCGCGGCGGCCATCGGCGACAATCCGGATTCCAACGGCTATGTCGCGCGCGTCGCGTCCGCGCATCCCGGCCGCTTCGTCCCGTTCTTCGATATCGATTCCCGCTGGACGAAGCAGTATCGAACCGCCGGCGCCGCCGACCGCCTCGCGGCGGCGGCGGAGAAGCACGCGCTGAAAGGCTTCACCTATTATCCGGCCGAGGACGACGACGGGACTTTTCTCGCCTCGGCCGAGGGACGGCGTTTCTTCGCGGAAGCCCAGGCACGCAAGCTAATCGCCAGCCTGTCGGTGATGCCCGCCCAAATGCCGGCCGTCGCCGCGTTGGCCGAAGCGTTCCCGAAGCTCGATATTCTGTGCCATCACCTCGCCCATCTGGGGCCGCGCAGCGCGGCGACGCAGAACGCGATGGCACTCGTGCTCGCGACGGCGCAGTTCCCGAACGTACATATCAAGATCTCGGGCTTCGGCAATGTCGCTTCGCCCGATATGGATTATCCCTATCAAGGGCTCACCGGCATCGTGCGCGTGCTGCACGAGCATTTCGGCGCGTGGCGCCTGCTCTGGGGCTCGGATTGGCCGGTGTCGCGCCGGCACATGACTTACAAACAGACGCTCGACATGGTGCGCCGCCATTGCGGCCTGCTCGACGCGTCGATCGACATCATTTTGGGACCGGCAATGGAGCGCCTTCTTCAGGCGCGCTGAACTTATAAATTCGGGGGAAATGACGAATGAACAAGTATGACGTCGGCGGCAAGGTTGCGATCGTCACGGGCGGCGCGCAGGGGATCGGCGGGGCCGTGGCGAAGCTGCTCGCCGCGAACGGCGCCAAAGTCGCGCTGTGGGACCTCGATACGAAGCTCGCCGGCGAACACGCCGCCGCGATCGGCGGCGGTGCCATCGCGGTGAAGGCCGATATTTCGGATTGGGGCTCGGTCCAAGCGGCCCTTGCCGAGACCGAGAAGCAGCTCGGTGGCGTTGACATCCTCGTCAACTCGGCCGGCATCGCCGGCATGAACGCCACCGTCGCCGATTATCCGGTCGAGGAATTCGCCAAGATCGTGCAGATCAATCTACTCGGCACGTTCTACGTCAACAAGGCGGTCGTGCCGGGCATGCAGGCGCGCAAATACGGCCGCATCGTCAATATCGCGTCGATCGCGGGCAAGGAAGGCAATCCCAACGCCTCGGCCTATTCGGCGTCGAAAGCGGGCGTGATCGGCCTGACGAAGTCGCTCGGCAAGGAACTCGCCGGGCTGGATATCGCGGTCAACTGCGTGACGCCCGCCGCCGCGCGTACGCGCATTTTCGACCAGATGCAGCAGACGCATATCGACTACATGCTGTCGAAGATCCCGCGCGGGCGCTTCCTGGAAATCGACGAATCCGCCGAGATGATCGTGTGGCTCGTCACGAAGCAGAACAGCTTCACCACCGGCGCCGTGTTCGACCTATCGGGCGGCCGCGCGACTTACTAAAGCGTCGAAGCCCGCCGCTGGTCTCCCAGGGCGGGCTTCTTCGTCTCTCATCGTGATGGTCGGCGCGGCGGGATTCGAATCCTGAGGGGCATCGCCGCGAACCCAGTCCCCCTGACCGCATAAAATCATTCTATATCAATGTTAGTTTCCAAATGATCGAGGCATTTTGTATGCCTTTTGTGAAAATGAGTTCGCCCATATCGAAAGGCGTGATGCGTTGTTGGATTATTCGCATTGGATCGCCGCCGAACGTCGTCGATCCGAATAGTGGATCATCCTGTGACAATCGGCGGCGACCGTAGCGGCAAGCGGCGTCAATTCAGTGCGGAGCACCGCAAGCCACAACAGACGTCGGTCTACCGCGACCGCTTCTCGACCTCGCGCGCGGTGGCGTAGCTTTCGGCGACGGCGGCATAGTTCGGCGCCGCCAAGCCGTAAAGCTTCGCCAGTTCGGCGGCTTCCGGACGATTCCAGGTGCGATGCATTTCCGAGAGGACGGCGTTCGCCGATACCGGAATCACGCCCGCTTGCGCGATCCGCGCGAGGGTGATGCGCGATGCCATTTCGCTGGGATCGCCCGATGCGTCCATCACCGTATAGACTTTGAAGCCCGCCGCTTTCGCGTCGAGCGCCGGGAACATGACGCAAACGCTCGTCCAAACGCCGGCCATGATCAACGTCTTTCGGCCGGTTGCGCGCACGGCATTCACGAAGTCGTCATTGTCCCATGCGTTGACCTCGCCCTTTCGGGGGACGTACACGGCGTGCGGCGCCAATTGATGAATCTCCGGCATCAAGGGACCGTTCGGTCCATTGGGCTCCGACGCCGTCGTGATGACGGGGATCTTCAACAATGTCGCGATACGGGCGAGCAAAGCCGTGTTCGCGCGCAACTCGGCGATGCCGATGTCCTTGACGGTTTGAAACAGCCCCGTCTGATGATCGAGCAGCAGGAAGACGGCATCCGACGGATCCAACAATGCAGCACCGCCGCCCGACGGCAAAACGCTGGATTGCGACGGCCGTGCGGGCCCTTGAGCGTCCGCCGCTTTCAAGGGCATGGCGATCGCGGCGACTGCGGCAGCGAGGACGAGGAACTTCTTCAACATGGTGATGCCTTTCTTTCAGGAGGGTTTGACGAAGTTGATTGCGTGTTCGGCGCGAAACGGCACAACACAACGGCGGTGTCGCGTTATCCGTCGATACCCAACGCCTTAGCGACGCCTGCACCGTATTCGGGGTCGGCCTCGGTGCAGTTCGCAATGTGGCGGCGCTGGATATCCTTGCTTGCCCCGCCGAGCGAGCGCGCGGTGTTGTCGAAAAGCGCCTGGCGCTGCGTTGGCGTCATCGACCGGAACAGATTTCCCGGCTGCTCCCAATGATCATCGGCGACGCGATGATCGTAATGATCGGCATAGCCGTCGAGGGCGAGCTTGGGTTCCTTGGCCGATGGCGTGTCGCACCATTCGTCGCTGCTGTTCGGGAAATACGGCGTCGTGGCGCCGAGATTGCCGTCGACGCGCATCGCCCCGTCGCGATGGAACGAATGGAACGGGCATTTCGGCGCATTGACCGGGATCTGGTTGAAGTTCACCCCCAGGCGATAGCGCTGCGCGTCGCCGTAGGAAAACAGCCGCGCTTGCAACATCCGATCGGGCGAGAAACCGATCCCCGGCACGATATTCGCGGGCGAGAAAGCCGCCTGTTCCACCTCGGCGAACACGTTCTCGGGATTCCGGTTCAGCTCGAGTTCGCCGACTTCGATCAGCGGAAACTCGGCGTGCGGCCATACCTTCGTCAGATCGAAGGGATCGTGACGATGCGATCGCGCTTGGGCCTCGCTCATCACCTGGATCGCCAGCGTCCAGCGCGGAAAATCGCACGCCTCGATGCTTTCGAACAAATCGCGCTGATGCGTCTCCCTGTCGCTGCCGATCGCCGCGGCGGATTGGGCGTCGGTCAGATTCTCGATCCCTTGCTTGCTGCGGAAATGGAATTTGACCCAGACGCGAGCGCCGGCTTCGTTCACCATGCTGAAGGTGTGGCTGCCGAAGCCGTGCATATGCCGATAGCTGCGCGGGATGCCGCGATCGGACATAACGATTGTGACTTGGTGCAGCGCCTCGGGCAGCAGCGTCCAGAAATCCCAGTTATTGCGCGCGCTGCGCATTCCGGTGCGCGGGTCGCGTTTAACCGCGTGGTTCAGATCGGGGAAACGCAGCGGATCGCGGAAGAAGAACACCGGCGTGTTGTTGCCGACGATGTCCCAGTTGCCTTCCTCGGTATAGAACTTCACCGCGAAGCCGCGGATGTCGCGCTCGGCGTCGGCGGCCCCGCGCTCGCCCGCCACGGTGGAAAAGCGCACGAAGACCGGCGTTTTCTTGCCCACGGCCGCGAAAATTTTCGCGCGCGTGTAGCGCGTGATGTCGTTCGTTACCGTGAACGTTCCGTAGGCGCCGGATCCCTTCGCATGCATCCGCCTTTCGGGAATGACCTCGCGATCGAAATGCGCCAGCTTCTCGATCAGCCAGACATCTTCGAGCAAGGCGGGGCCACGCTTGCCCGAGGTCCGGATATTCAGATTGTCGGCGACCGGCGCACCGGCCGCGTGGGTCAAAGGCGGCTTTCTCATCGGGCGATCTCCCGTTCGAGGGCATGCGCGCCGTAGCGCGCGGCGGCGCGATCTTTGGAAAGATGCGGGGTCAGAGCCTGACGCGCGCGCTCGAGCTCGTCCCAGAGATTGCGCGCGTCGAGCGACGGGATCGTCACCGTCTCGCCGAGATCGAACCCGGCGAGTGCTGCGTCGACCATCTCGCCGGCGTCCATCATCATCGAGACCGGGATGACGCCGATATCGACGCCCGCACGGCCGAAAAGCTCGGTGCGGGTGAAACCCGGCAGAACGGCTTGGACACGCACGCCCTGCGGCTCGACTTCGGCCGCCAGAGCTTGCGAAAACCCGAGCACGAACGCCTTGGCGCCGACATAGCTCGCGTTGAACCGTTCCTGCATCAACGCCACGACCGACGCGATGTTGACGATGGCGCCGCGCCGACGCGACGCGAAGGATCCGGCGGCCACGACGGACAGCGTATGCAAGGCGTCGACGTTGAGCCGGACGAGACGGTCGAGCGCGCGAGGATCCACGTCGAGAACTTTGCCGGACGGTCCGAGCCCGGCGCAATTCACCAGCATTGCGATGTCGCGATCGGTGCGTAGCCTTTCGGCGAGCGCGTCGATTTCATCTGGCGCGTCCAGGTCCGCACGCCACGGCGTCGCGGCGATGGCATGTGCGCGTTGCAATCGCTCGGCGAGCGCCTCGAGGCGCGCCTTGTCGCGGGCGACGAGCACGACATCGTAGCCGCGACGCGCCAGCCGATCGGCGTAGATCGCGCCGATACCGGACGATGCGCCGGTGACGACGGCGGTTCCTTTCGCGAAGTCTGATCCGTTCATGGCGGACTCCCGTCTTTCGAAAATTGCGAGAAGAAAGAAGCGCCGGGTCGCTTGCCGGACCCGGCGCTTGCGTCGTCAGCCGCGGAAGAACGCGAGCAGATCGGCGTTGATCACGTCGGGATGCGTCGCGCACATCCCGTGATCGAAGCCCTTGTAGGTCTTAAGCGTGCCCTTCTTGAGCAGCTTGGCCGACAGCGGCGCCGAGTTCTGGTAAGGCACGATCTGGTCGTCGTCGCCGTGCATGACCAGAACCGGCACGTCGATCGCCTTCAGGTCCTCCGTGAAATCGGTCTCCGAGAAGGCCTTGATGCAGTCGTAATGCGCCTTGGCGCCGCCCATCATTCCCTGCCGCCACCAATTGTCGATCACGCCTTGCGAGATCTTGGCGCCGGGCCGGTTGTAGCCGTAGAACGGACCGGCGGGCACGTCGTAGTAGAACTGCGCGCGGTTCGCGATCAAGGCGGCGCGGAAGCCGTCGAAAACCTCCAGCGGAATGCCGGTCGGCAGCTTGGCCGACTTGACCATCACCGGCGGCACGGCGCCGATGATGACCGCCTTTGACACGCGGCCGGGTTTGGCGCGGGCGACGTAGCGCACGACTTCGCCGCCGCCGGTCGAATGGCCGACGTGAATGGCACCGCGCAGATCCAGCTTATCGGTCATCGCCGCGACATCGGCGGCGTAGGTTTCCATCTCGTTGCCCGTCCAGGTCTGGGTCGACCGGCCATGGCCGCGGCGATCATGCGCGATCACCCGGAACCCTTGCCCCAGGAAGTACATCATCTGGTTGTCCCAATCGTCGGCCGACAGCGGCCAGCCGTGATGGAACACGATGGCTTGGGCGTCGCGCGGACCCCAATCCTTGTAGAAAATCTCGACGCCTTCGGCGACGGTGACGGTGCTCATGATCTGCTCTCCTTGCGTGGCTGCACCGGCCGAGGCCGGCAAGATGGGGGTCAGGGCGACCGAAAGACCGAGGGCCGAGAGGGCGACACCCCCCGCGAGAACGTCGCGACGAGAGACGGCGCCATCGGACGAAACCTGAGGCTGTTCGATGAAATCCGCGCTGCGATTGCCCATTTTTTGGTCCTCCGGAAATGTGGTTTCGTCGGAGGAAAGAATGCGCGCGGACCGCGCCGAACGCTCGTTAAGGGGTGTAAATCGGCGTAGCGTGTCGAAAACTCTCCGGAACATTACCTAAACTTGTTAATCTGCGGCCCGCACCCTGGGTTATCGGTCTGCGTGGGGACGGACGTTGTCGCAAAGCTTGTCGTTCGGAGATTTTCAGCTCTTGCCGGAGCGGCGCCTGCTGTTGCGCGACGGCCGCCCGGTAAGGCTTGGAAGCCGTGCGCTCGACCTTCTGGTCGCCCTGGTTACCCGGCCTGGCGAAGTCGTCGCGAAAGACGAACTGATCGCGCGGACGTGGCCGGGATTGCATGTCGACGAGGGCAATCTTCGCGTGCATGTCGGCGCATTGCGCAAGGCGCTTGGCGACGATCAGGCCAGCAGCCGTTTTATCGCCAACGTGCCCGGTCGCGGCTATTGCTTCGTCGCGCAGATCGACGATGGCGGGACGGCGACGGTCGCCGAGCCGGCGCCGGTCGCCGGCAATCTGCCGGTCCCGATCGCGCGTGTTTTCGGGCGGGAGGACGTCGTCGCGGCGATCGGCGGCCAACTGGCGCGCCAGCGCCTGATTACGATCGTCGGCCCCGGCGGCATCGGCAAGACGACGGTTGCGGTCGCGGTGGCCGAACGCGCCGCGCGGCCCGATGGCGTCGTCTTCGTCGATCTCTCCGCCGTCGCGGACTCCGCCGCCGTGCCCGGCGCGCTGGCGACTTTGCTAGGTCTCACCGACCGTGTGGAGAATCTCGCCGAGAATCTCGTCGCGCGTCTGCGCGGCCGCGATATGATTCTCGTTCTCGACAACTGCGAACATGTCATCGACGGCGCGGCGCGGCTCGCCGAAGTGTTGCTCGCGCGCGTGCCATCGCTCGTCATTTTGGCGACGAGCCGCGAACCGCTGCGCGCGTCGGGCGAATGGGTGCGTCGATTGCGCCCACTCGACGTGCCGCCACCGGACGTCGTGCGCGCGCAAGACGCCATGGCCTACGCGTCCGTCGAACTATTCGTCGAGCGCGCGTCGGCCTGTCTCGGCGGCTATTCGCTGGAGGATGGCGACGCGCCTTCGGTCGCGGAAATCTGCCGGCGTCTCGACGGAATCGCACTGGCGATCGAGCTCGCCGCCGGACAGCTCGACACGATCGGGATCAATCGCTTGGCGGCGTCGCTCGACGATTGCTTTCGCGTCCTCGCGCGCGGCCGGCGAACTGCCTTGCCGCGACACCAAACCTTGCGCGCCACGCTCGATTGGAGCTTCCGCATACTCGGCGATTCCGCGCGAAACTTGCTGCGCCGGCTGGCGGTGTTCAACGGCGCGTTTACCGTGCCCGTCGCCTGCGCCGTGCTGCGGCACCCCGGCGGCGAAGGCGCTTTGAGCGACGCCTTGGCGGATCTCGTCGCGAAATCCCTGCTTTCGGTGGAGTTGGGAGAGACAGAAGCGCGCTACAGGCTGCTCGAAACCACGCGGGTCTACGCGCAGGAGAAATTGATCGAGTCCGGCGAAGCGGGCGAATTGCGCCGGCGCCATGCCGAGCAATATCGAGCCGTCTTCGAACGCGCAGAATCGGAATGGGAGACGATGCCAACGCCCGATTGGCTCGCGGCCTATGCCGGACATGTCGACAATCTTCGCGCGGCCCTCGACTGGGCGTTCTCGCCGGAAGGCGACGCCGGATTGGGCGTCGCCATCACCGTGGCGGCGATCCCATTCTGGTTCGCGCAGGTGCAACTGGACGAATGCCACGCGCGCGTCCAACGCGCGTTGACCCATCTCGACGCGCATCCGGGCGCCGACGAACGTCGACGGATGAAGCTATTTGGCGCCCTCGGCTGGCCGCAAATGCGCGCGATCGCCGGTCAGCCCTCCGGCGCGCTCGCTTGGCGCCGGACATTGGACCTCGCGGAGCGGCTCGGCGACACGGATTATCAAGCCCGGGCGTTGTTGGCGCTATGGGCCGATCGTGCGAACGCCGGCGAACCGCGTGCGGCGCTCGAATTCGCCGAGCGATTCGGCGCGCTTGCGACCCGACACGGCGATGCCGCCGAGATCGGCATCGCCGATCGAATGCGCGCGCGGGCGCAGTTGTTTCTGGGGCAAATCGACACGGCCCACGCCAATATTTCGCGCATGCTGGCGCATTACGTCGCGCCGGTGAATCGTTCCCACACCGTGCGCTACCAATACGATCAGCGCGCCGCCGCACGCATCACATTCGCGCGCGTGCTTTGGATGCAAGGCCATGTCGATCAGGCGATGCGCGAAGTCGAGGCGAACATCGCCCAGATCGCCGAAGCCCGTCATGACCTTACCTTGGCGTATATTTTGGCGGACGCGGCTTGCGCTATCGCCCTGTTGAACGGCGATTTCGAACGCGTCGAGCAGTATATCGACAAGTTGAAACGGGTGACGCGAACGCATTCGCTCGACGTTTGGAACACGTACGCCGACTGGTTCGCCGGCGAGTCGATGATTCGGCGCGGCCGTGTCGTGCCGGGGTTGACCCTGCTGGAATCCGCGCTCCAACGGTTACGGCGGGCCAATTTCGTGCTCTTCGAAACCGATATGGTCCTCGCGCAGGCCTTGGGCCTCGGCCAAAGCGGCAGGCCGATGGAGGCTTTGAGCATTCTCGACGCGGCGCTCGAACGTTGCGCGCGGACCGGCGAGGGCCTGGCCGTGCCCGAGCTGCATCGCATGCGCGGAGAGACATTACTGCTTGCGCCCGGCGAAACGTCGGTCGCTCTCGCGGAGAAGGCATATCAAACGGCGCTACGATGCGCACGCGAAATGCGCGCGCCGTGCTGGGAGCTGCGCGCCGCGACGTCGCTTGCGGATTTATGGCGGCGCCAAAATCGGCGCGACGACGCGCGCGCCCTTCTCGCGCCGATCGACGCGCGGTTCACCGAAGGTGCAAGCAGCGATCAACGCATCGCGGCACGACGCGTACTTGAATCTCTCGGCTGAACGGGCATCGTTTCAGCGAAAGCCGGTTTCGCCGCGCGGATTTGCGATCCAAAACGTCGAAGCCTGCCGCTGGTTTCCCAGGGCGGGCTTCTTCGTCTCTCTCGAATAGCGGTCGGAGCGGCGGGATTCGAACCCACGCCCCCAGACCGCATAAAAACATTCTATATCAATGTTGTTTTCCACATTATCAGGGCGTTTTGAGCCTTCTTGAGAAAAATGGGAACGTCCATTTCACTTTCGTCGGCAATTGGCATTCAGGCGTTTGTCTTGTATGCGCAAAGCACAAACTAACAAGAACGCTATCCGTCCATCGGAGTCTCACGCTTACGGATCGATTGCCCTTGCCTTGGCGACGACTCACTGATTGAGAGACAGCGGGTCGCTGGTGCTAGTCCCAAAAGTTAAAGCGTGTTCTTCGGCGAGGGCAGTACTGCTAGCGCTTTGACCGAAAATTCACTTCGAAGGACGCTCAGTCCTCCGGATTTAGGCCCGTAAAGGTGCTGATCAAACTTTCTGAAGTCCGCGAGCCCTACGACGGCCGTGGCCTTCTTGACAGGTCGCTCCTGTAGCTCCGGATACGATCGAAATCATAAAGTCGGCGCCTCGGTTGTCGGTCACGACAACACCGCTATACTCGACCGATGCGCGCCGTCAGCCGAATCCTCGCGATCCTCCGGGCCCTTGGTCCGCGTACGCCCCAACTCAGCCTCACCGAGATCGCCGAACGTGCGCATCTCGATCTCGGCACAACGCGGCGCATGCTCGCAGCGCTCGCCGCCGAAGGCATGATCGCGCGCGATCCGCATACGAAACTCTATCGCCTCGATCTGGGTCTGCTCGAGCTTGCGGGTGGCGTCGTCGAATACGATGACCTGCGCGCCCAAGCGCAAGCGGCCGTCGATGCCGTCGCGCGGGAAACCGGCGCCACATCGTTCTTCGGCGTCTATCGCGACGGCGAAGCCTTGTGCTTTGCGCGCGCCGAAGGCGCCGCGATCGTATTGCTACGCTGGTGGACGCTCGGCGGGCGCATGCCGCTGAACTGCGGTGCGGCACCGCGCACGCTGCTGGCGCATCAATCGCAGAGCGAGATCGATCGCGTGCTGGCCGGCCCGATGATCGGATTGACGCCGCGCAGCGAGAAATCGCCCGCGCGATTGCGCCGCGAACTCGTCGCGATCCGGCGCCAAGGTTACGCGCATGCCGTCGACGACGTGGTCCTGGGCGTCGCGGGCCTCGCGGTGCCCGTACTCGATCGGAAGGGCAAGCTGCGCGGCGCGCTCGCGATCGCCGGTCTGACGCCGCATTTCGCTTCGAGCGCGCGTAAGGAACTTCTCGCGACGTTGCGGCGCCATGCCGAGGCCATGCGCAAACGCGCCTGAAGACGACGACTGTCATTCAATGACAGTGACTTTGATAGTTGACCGTCGCGATTCCTGTGTCATGTTTCTTGCATCGTCCTGCTGGTCGATATCGCTCGCGGCTGGCGTCGCTCGATCGCCCCCGCCCCGCTTGCCGCAACGGGGCCGTCATACAAAAGGAGTCCCCGCGCATGTTCCCGACCGTGCCGTTCGGCCGCCGCAGCTTCGGCGCCGCCGTATTCCTGACGGCCGCGGCGCTCGCCGCGCCCGTGCAGGCCCAGGATCGCGTCACGCTCCAGTTGGATTGGATCCCGACGGGCGAATACGCGATCTATTACAACGCGATCGACAACGGCTTTTTCCGCGAGCAGCGCCTGGAAGTGACGATCAATCGCGGCCAGGGTTCCGGCGACACGATCCGTCGCGTGGCTGCCGGCACGGCCGAGTTCGGCGTCGCCGACATTGCGACCGTGATGACCGCGCGTCAGCGCAGCGCGGACAGCCGCGTGAAGGCCGTAATGCCGGTCTACACCAAGCCGCCGCATTCCTTGTTCGTCGTCAAGGGATCGGGGATCACCAATTTCAAGGGTCTGGAAGGCAAACGCGTGGGCACGACGCCCGGCAACAGCCATCAGATCTATCTGCCGCTGCTCGCCGCCGCGAATAATTTCGACCCCAACAAGATCAATTGGGTGACGACCGATCCGGGCGCCATGGGCGCCATGCTGATCAACGGTCAGCTCGACGCCGCACCGTTCTTCCAGACGCACCAGTATTTCCAGAACAAGCAGGCGCAGCGCTTCAATCGCGAGATCGAGGCTATTCCCTACGCCAATTTCGGGCTGGATGCTTATGCGTCCACCATCATCGCGTCGGATACGATGATCGAGCGCAACCCCGATCTCATCAAGCGCTTCCTCGCCGCGCTGCAAAAGTCGTTCGTCTGGGCGCGCGACAACCAGCAAGCCGCCGCGGTTATCCACAACAAGCACCATCCCCAAATCGACGTCGACGACGCGCTGGGGTCGCTGCGCACGGGCCTCACCTTCGTGTTCAACGACGTCACGACGCGCGATCGCCTGGGCCAGTTTTCGGCCGAACGCCTGCGGCTGACCTATGATCTGGTCGCACGCACGCAGCAACTCGACGCGAATATCGACCCGGGTAGTTTCGTGGCGACGGGCCTGGCCCCCGCGTCCGGCTCCTGACGCGATAGGCGGGCGCGCTTGATCGAAATCGACCGGGTCGACCAGGTCTTCCGCGCCCGCGACGGCGCCGGCGTCGTCGCGTTGCGCGACGTTTCGCTGCGCGTCGAGGCGAACAGTTTCGTCTGCATCGTCGGACCGTCGGGCTGCGGCAAGTCCACGTTGCTGCGGCTGATCGCCGGTTTGATCCCGTGCACGCGTGGAACGATCGCGGTGTCCGGCCGGCGCGTGGACGGCCCGCGCGAAGAAGTGGGTTTCGTGTTCCAGAAACCCACGCTTCTGCCTTGGGCCAGCGTTCTCGACAACGTGCTGATGCCCTTGAAGCTGATGGGGCGCCCGACCGAAGGCCCGCGCGACCGCGCGATGGAGCTCCTCGACATGGCCGGCCTCGCCGGTTTCGAGCATAAACTGCCCGGCGAATTGTCCGGCGGCATGCAGCAGCGCGCCGCGATCTGCCGGGCGTTGATCCACGATCCGCCGATCCTGCTGATGGACGAGCCGTTCGGCGCGCTTGACGCGCTGACGCGCGAGGAAATGTCGCTCGAATTGCTGCGCATCTGGACGGAGCGGCGCAAGACGATCGTCTTCGTCACCCATTCGATCAGCGAAGCGGTGCTGCTCGCCGACCAGGTGGTGGTGATGTCCGCCCGGCCGGGCCGGATCGACCGGGTGATCGACGTGAACGTGCCCCGCCCGCGCAGCTTCGACCAGCAAGGCGATCCAGAATTTCAGCGCGTCTCCCATGCCGTGCGCGAACTGATCTACGCGAACCGCAAAGTGGCCGCCGATGCGCCCTGACGACGATCGTGGCGAACCCGAATTGCCGCCGGGCCCCACGGCGGCCAAGCGCGCGTTGCGCGCGGCCACACCATGGCTGGCGGTCGTGGGGTTATTCGTGCTGTGGGAAGTCGCCGTTCGTGCTTTCCGCATTCCCGACTATCTGTTGCCGGCGCCGCTGGAAATCTGGTCGCAGACCTGGGCGCTGAAAGCCTCGGTCGCCGCGCACACGCTCGCGACGCTCGAGACCATTCTTTATGGCTTCGTTTTGGCGGCGGTCATCAGCTTGCCCTTGGCGGTACTCGTGACCGCCTCGCCCGCGATCGCGTCGGCGGTCTATCCGCTGCTGGTGATCGTCCATTCGATCCCCAAAGTGGCGCTGGCGCCCGTGCTGGTCGTCGCCTTGGGGGCGAACGAATTGCCGCGTATCGCGATCACGTTCCTCGTCTGCTTCTTTCCGCTGGTGATTTCCATCGCGGCCGGGTTGCTGGCGGTGCCCAGCGAATACGTGGAACTGTGCCGCGCCTGCCGCGCGTCGCGCGCGCGCGAGCTGTGGCGCGTGCGCCTGCCCTACGCCGTACCGTTCATCTTCAGCGGCCTGAAGGTCGCGATCACGCTCGCCGTGGTCGGCGCGGTGGTCGGGGAGTTCGTCGCATCCGAAAAAGGGCTCGGCTATCTGATCCAATCCTCCACCGCCTTTTTCAAGACGCCGCTCGCCTTCGGCGCGATCGTGATCCTGGCGATCATCGGCATCGCGCTGTTCCAGGCCGTGGTCGCGATCGAACGCGCCTTCTTCCCCTGGGCCGTGTCCGACGACCGGTTCCGCGAATAACAAAAGCGTCCGCACGAGGAGCCCCGAGAGATGACCAAGACCTATATTTCCGCCGATTGGATCCTGCCGATGGCGGGCGACGAATTCGCGATCGCCGATGGCGCGATCGTTTTCGAGAACGACAAGATCGTCGCGGTCGGCAAGGCCAAGGATCTCGCCCGGCACAAGGAGACGGCCACAACCGTGCGCGACCTGACCGGCTATGCGGTGATGCCGGGCCTCGTCAACACGCATACCCATGTCGCGGGCGCGATCACCAAGGCGATGACGGAAGACGTGTCCGGCTATGGCGGCGCCTTCAAAGTGGCGTTACCGCTGCACGAGCACTACGTGCGCCAAGAGGACGTCTATCTTCCCGGCCTGCTGCACGCGGTCGAGATGCTGCGCACGGGCACCACGACGATCAACGAATGCTGGTGGCACCAGCCGGAATCCGCGAAGGTGATCCGCGACGCCGGCATTCGCGGCGTGGTCGCGGCCGAGATCCGGGAGATGGATTCCTCCGAAGCCGGCTTCGGCAATATGGAGCGCAACTGGAACCGGCGCATGGCCGACGAAGGGATCGAGGAGGCGATCGATCTCATTGAGAACTGGCACGGCAAGGCCGACGGGCGCATCACCTGCCGCGTGGCGCCGGACGGCCCCGATCGCTGCACGCCCAAACTGCTGGTGGAGCTGAAGGAACTTGGCGACAAATACGGCGTCGGCTTGCACGCGCATACCGCCTCGATCCCCGGCGAAGCGGAGTTCATGCTCCACAATTACGGCAAGCGCACGATCCACTTCCTCAACGATCTGGGCCTGCTCGGGCCCGGCTATGTCGGCGCGCATTGCGCATTCGTCGACGACAGCGAGATCGAAGTGATGCGCGAAACCGGCATGCATATGGCGCACACCGCTTATCTGGTCGCCAAGCGCGGCTACTACCCGCCGATGGAGAAAATCTACAAGGCGGGCGTATCGGTCGCCCTGGGTTCCGATTGGCTGTCCAACGACATGTGGAAGGTGATGCGCTTTGCGGCGCTGATCCCGCGCATCCTCAGCAACAATGTCGGCATCCGTTCGGGCAAGGACGTGCTGCGTATGGCCACGATCGGCGGCGCCCAGGCGCTGGGCATGGCGGACGAGATCGGCTCGCTGGAAGCCGGCAAGAAGGCCGATATCATCGCGATCGACATGCGCGCGGCCTGGTTCCATCCCTTCCGCGACGAGGATCTTGCGGCCAATCTCGTATTCAACGGCAACTCGACCGACGTGCGCGAGGTCTATGTGAACGGCAAGCACGTCGTCGCCGACGGCCAAATGAAGGATATCGACGAACGCAAGCTGATCGGCGAAGCGCGCGCGGTCGCCCAATCGGTCTGGGACCGCGCAGCGCCGCTGTTCGCACGCTGAGCGGGGACGCGCGATGACGACCGCAGCCGCCTCCGTCCCCGTCGTCGACGTCTCGGGTCTCGCGTCGCCGGACGTCGAAGTCCGCCGCCGCACCGGCAAGGAAATTCGTCGGATCTACGAGGATCTCGGATTTCTCTACATCGCCGGCCACGGCGTGCCGCAGGCGATGATCGACGGCGCCTTCGCGGCCAGCCGGCGATTCCACGCGCTGCCGCTCGAATCGAAGATGGCGCTGAAGATCAACGCGGCGCATCGCGGCTATATGGGCATGGCGACGTCGACGATCGTCACCTCATCTGTCGCCAAGGTCACGCGGCCCAATCTCAGCGAGTCGCTGATGCTGCTCCACGAACTCGCGCCGGACGATCCCGACGTGCTGGCGGGCAAGCCCTTGCAGGGGCCCAATCAATGGCCGCCCGAGCTGCCCGAGTTCCGCGGCGAGATGCTCGCCTATATGGCGGCGCTTGAAGCCTTAGCACGCCGTTTCACCGGCGCCATCGCGCTCGCCTTCGATCAGCCGGAGGATTGGTTCGCACCCCATTTCCACAAGCCGACGACTTGGCTGCGGCTGCTGCATTACCCGCCGCAGCCGCCCGACGACGACGCGCAGTTCGGCTCGGCGCCGCACACCGATTACGGGTTTCTGACGTTTCTCGCGCAGGACTCGACCGGCGGTCTGGAAGTGCGCGGCAACGACGGCGCTTGGATTCCGGCACCGCCCATTCCCGGCACGTTCGTCGTCAACGTCGCCGATATCCTGATGCGCTGGACCGACGGCATCCTGCGCTCGACGCCGCACCGCGTGCGCAATCTTTCGGGAAAAGATCGGTACTCGCTGCCGTATTTCTATGATCCGTCGATGGACAGCGTCGTCGAACGCATGCCGGGCCTCAACGCTGACACGGCCCCACGTTGGTCCGCCGTCCACTTCGGCGAATACGTGATGGAACGGCTTGATAAGAACTACGCGTACCGCATCAAGGGAAACGCGGGCAACGGAGCTCCGTAGCTACTCGTTTTGCCAATTTCGTTTCATCATTGGCTTAGGCATGCCCGTCATCAGCACAATCTGGACGCTTTGAGTCGTTTTGTAGAAAAAATGAGAACAAGGCCTTGAAAGACGAAACTCGATAAGTCGTAGCTTTAATAGGCTTCATTTTTTAGTCGGAGCGGCGGGATTCGAATCCCGTGCGGCATCGCCGCGAGCCCAGTCCCCCAGACCGTGTAAAATCCAATTATTTCAAAATCGCTTTCCACAATTGCGAGGCGTTTTAGGGCCTTTTGTAGAAAATGAGATCGCCTCTTTTTCAGCGGCTGGGCGACGACCGAATTCTCGACGCGTAAACCGAGTGTCAATTAAGCGCGCGTATACGGTACGATCAGGATCGGCCGCCGTCGACCGACAAAATCTGACCGGTAACCCACGCGGCCTGTTCGCTCGCCAGGAACGTCACGGCGTTCGCGATATCCTGCGCGACGCCCAGGCGACGCGTATGGATGCTTTGCACCAGCCGCGCCTGGCCTTCGGCGCCATAGGCTTCCCATTGCCGCTCGGTCGCCGGGTTCGAGCGCACGAAGCCCGGCGCCACGGAGTTGGCCGTGATGCCGAACGGCCCAAGGTCTTGGCTCAATTGTTTGGTTAGGCCAACCAGCGCGTGCTTGGCCGCCGTATAGGCTTGGATACCGGTTAGGCTCGGGCGCAAGCCCGCGCCGGAGGAGATCGTAACGATCCGCCCCCAACCCTTCGCGCGCATCGGTACGGATGCGGCCTGCGCGAGCCAAAACTGCGCATCGACATTCGCTTCGAAGATCGCACGCCAGCCGGCCTCGTCGACCTTATCGATCGGCCCGCCGACCTGGCCGCGCACGCCGCCGGCGGCCCCGACCAGAATATCGACCTGACCGATCTTGGCGACGAGATCGTGGCAGGCCGCCCGGCCGCCGAGATCGGCGCGATGCGCCGTATAGGCAACCGGATCGGCCCAATCGATCGCGGCGATATCGGCAAGATGGAGCTTGGCCCCCGCCGCGTGCAGCGTTTCGGCGATGGCACGGCCAATCCCCTGCGCCGCCCCCGTCACCAAGGCGGTCTTGCCGTCGAACCGGATCAGCATAGGGCGAGCAACTCCGCGAAGGTTTCGTAAGCCATCGGCTTCTTGCCGTCCTCGATCGCGTGGATCAGCTCGACCAGCTTGGCGAGGACGGGGGTATCCACGCCCACCTCGCGCGCCAATTCGACGATGATGCCGATCTGCGGATCGATCTCGGTCTTGCGTTTGCGCACCGCCAGATCGCGATAGATGCCCGAGTGAGTCTTGGCCGTGTAGCGATTATGCTCGGCCAATCGCGCGATCGTCGCTTGAGCGCGATCAAGGGCCGCTTCCGGCATGAAATCGGCGGGATCGAAGCCGTTGAACCCGACGGGCGCGATCTTGCGCGCGCGAGCGGCGGCCATGACTTCACGCCCCAATGCGACGAAGACCGGCGTGCGACGCGGATCTTCGAAATTCGCGGTCATGCTGTCCATGGTCAGCGCCGTCGCGAACAACATGGCGCCGTAGGCGAGCTTGCCCCACAGATAGCCCCAAATATTGTCGGTCAGCACGGCGTCGGGCTCGAAGCCTTTCAGCAATTCGAACATCGCTTGCGTGCGCGGGGCGTTCTTGCCGTCGATTTCGCCGACCACGACGGCCGCCCGGTTACCGAACAGGATTTCGCCCGGCCCATGCCAATCGGCGCCGAAATTGACGAAGCAACCCATCGTGCGCGATGCGCCCGCGCGCTTGGCGATGGCGATTTCGTTGAGGCCGTTTTGCGCCGACAGGATGTAGCCGTCCGCCGCGAGATGCGGCAGCAGCTTGTCGAGCGCCGCCTCGGTCGCTTGCGCCTTCACCGCCAGCACGATGCGCGAATAAGTGCCCTTCAATTCGTCGGGCGTGGCGGCGGGCACGACGATCGTGAAATCCTCGATCGGCCCGAAGATATGAAGCCCGCGCGTGCGGCAGGTTTCGACATGCGCCTTTTCGATATCGACGAGCAGCACGTCGTGCCCCGCGCGCTTCCAATAGGCGCCGAGCGTGCTGCCGATGGCGCCCGCCCCCCAAATCAGGATCGGATCGCTTTTCATGCCGTCTCCGCGAATTCTTCGGCGTGCGTGGCGACAACCAAGCGGCCGTCATCCGCGATCCAGCCGCGCGCCATACCCAGCGTGTTGTAGGGCGCGTAAACATGGCCCTTCGCGTCGATGGCCGCGAAGCCCGCCCCGATGCCGTGACTTTTCAGCACGTCGAACACCAATGCGTCGACGGATTCTTTGAACGCATGCTTGCCGTAATCCATACGTGCGGCGATGTCGTAGGCCGCCGCGTTGCGGATGAAGAACTCGCCCTGCCCCGTGCCCGAGACGGCGACCACACCGTTGCGCGCATAAGTGCCCGCCCCGACGATGGGGGTATCGCCGACGCGGCCGACCGGCTTGTTGTTGAAGCCGCCGGTCGAGGTCGCGGCGGCGAGATTGCCTGCGCGATCCAGCGCTACAGCCCCCACCGTGCCGTGACGCTCGGCTTCGCTGGCCGCCTTCAGCGTGCCCGACGCCGCGCGGCGTTTGAGCGAGGCGAGCGCGTCCAAGCGGCGCTGGGTCGTGAAATAGGAATTCTCGACGATCGCCAAACCTTGACGCTTGGCGAATTCGTCGGCGGCATCGCCCGCGATAAGAACGCAGTCGCTGCGCTCCATCACCGCGCGCGCGGCCTTGATCGGATTGCGGATGCGTTTGACGGTGCAAACCGCCCCCGCGCCCTTCGTGGCGCCATCCATGATCGACGCGTCGAGCTCGTGCGTCGAATCCGCCGTCAACGCGGCGCCATGCCCGGCGTTGAAATGGGGACTGTCCTCCATCACCACGACGGCCGCCTCGACCGCGTCGAGCGCCTTCCCGCCTTTCGACAACACGGCCCAGGCGGCGCGCACCGACGCGGCCAGGTGCGCGCGCGTTTCGGCCCATTCGGCCGGCGTCAGCAGCGACTTATCCAGCGTGCCGCAGCCGCCATGGATGCAAATGCCGATCGGACCGGCCATACCGTTTCACTCCATACAATAAAAGCCGGGCCCGTCCCGCCCAACAAATGCGAAACGGGCCCGGTCGTAGTGGCTTAGTTAGCGGGCTTGATGTCCATCGCCAGCGTGTCTTCGTCTACGCGCGGGGCGATCTTCACCTTGGCCTTCTGCATCGCCCAGGCCGAACCGACCGCGACGATCGGCAGACGCTGACGATCCTCCAACACGATCGCGTTGACTTCGGCGAGTTGCGCGCGGCGCTTCGCTTCATCCAGTTCCACCGCCGCGTCCTGCAGCAGCTTGTCGGCGCGCGGGTTCTTGTAACCGAGCACGTTGAAGGCCCCCATGCGCACCGACGCGTCGTTCGAATGGATCAGCGACGACAGCGTGTAATGCGCCTCGCCCGTCAGCGTGCCCCAGCCCGACATCGAGGCCGAGAATTCGCCGCGCGTGCGCGCCGGGAAGAACGCAGCGGCCGGCGTGGCGGCGGCGGTCGCGTCGATGCCCACGGCTGCGAGCATCTGCGCGATCGACGTGCCGACGGCGCTGTCGCCCGGCAGGCGGTCGTTCGTGAACGCGAAGCGCATGCGGAACCCGTTCGGGAATCCCGCTTCGGCCAGCAGGCGGCGTGCCGCGGCCGGATCGTAGACGCGCTCGGGCAGCGTGGTGTTGAAGCCGAAGATCGACGGCGTCACCAGCTGGTTGACCGGCTTGCCAAGCCCTTCCATCGCGATCTCGGCCAGCGCCTTGCGGTCGATCGCCAAATCGATCGCTTGGCGCACGCGCAAGTCGCGCAGCGGGTTGGCGGGCAGCGGCGAACCGTCCTTGGCGGAAAGCTGCCCGGCGGGCGGCGTCTCGCGCATGTCGAGTTCGGCGTTGAACACGTAGACCGTGTCGACCGTCGTCACTTCGAGCCGCGTGTCGCGGCGCAACGTCGCGAGATCGGTCGCCGGAACGCGCGTGATCAGGTCGAGCTGGCCCGCGCGAAGCTGCGCCACGCGCGCGGCATCGTTCGGGATCTCGCGGCGGACATGGCGCGCCCAGGGCTCCTTCGGGCCCCAGTAAGCGTCGTTGCGGTCGAGCACCAGATCGCCGCGCGGGCTCCACGACACGTATTTATAGGGGCCCGTGCCGATCGCGGCCTTGCCGGTGTTGAACGCTTCGTTCGCCGTTTCCTTCGTCAGGCCCGCCGCCGCGCGATGCGACACGATGAACAGGCGGATGAAGTCGTTGGGCAGGATCGGCGCCGGGCCGTCGGTGATGATATGCACCGTATGCGGATCGACGATCTTCACTTCCTTCACGCGGCGCACATAGATCGTCGTCGGGTTCGGGCCCGCGACGACCGGGATGCGTTCGATCGAGAACTTCACGTCCTCGGCCGTGAAATCCGAACCGTCGTGGAATTTGACGCCGCGACGCAGCTTGAATTCCCACGTCGTCGGATCGACCACGCGCCAGCTTTCGGCGAGGCGCGGCTGCACCTCCAGCCCGCTGCCCGACCAGGTCAGCGTGTCAAACACGTGCTTCAGCGCTTCGGCGTGCGAGCCGGTCGCGGTGAAATGCGGATCGATCGAATCCGGACCGCCGCGAACACCGATGGTGAGCGTCTGCGCCGCCGCGTTGCCCGCGGCGAGCGCCATACCCAGGGCCGCGAGACGGGCCCATTTGGCAAGGTTGGACATGGTGGACTCCTTTTTAAGGCGATGGGGTTTCATGCGATGATCGTGGGCCAGTTGCTTTGATTGAGGATGACCTTGTCGAGCAGCTTCTTGAGCGTGCGGCGTTCGGCCGGACTCAACGACGACGCCATCGCCGCTTCGTGGGCGACGAGGGCCGGAATGGTGATCTCCGCCATCTGCCGGCCGCGCGGCGTCAGCGTCAGGATCAAACGCCGGCGATCCTTGGGATCGGCGCGGCGCGTGATCATCTTGCGTTGCATCAGCCCGGCCACGCCCCGGCTCAACGTGTTCTTGGGCCGCGCCGTCGATGCGACGATATCGTCGGCGGTGATACCGTCCTTCAGTGCCAGCGCGTACAGCACCACATGTTCGGGCGCGGTCAGCCCATGCACCGCCTCGACCCAGTCGTAGACCGGCTGGTTGAAATGATGGGCGACGAAATTGACGCGGAAGGACAGCCAGCAGGGATTTTCCCACAGCTTCGCGGCGAGCATCGGATGAAGTCCCGACGCCTGCTTCGCCTTCCCCGTCCCCTTGTTTTTCGCCGTTCGCGCCGGCTTCGCGGTCATGGAACCTCGCTCAGGAACGAACTTAGCTTGACGCACCGCAACAGGCGCCGTCAAGATACTGGTTCCAGCCGGAACCAATTTTTCTTTTGGGGAGCGTTTAGAAAATGCGCGTCGTCGACATGAACTGGATGCAGCTCGAAGCGCGGGCGAAGGCCGACGATCGCGCCGTGCTGCCGATCGGGTCGATCGAACAGCACGCTTATTTGAGCCTGGGCGTGGACGCGATCCTGGCCGAGCGCATGGCGATCGAGGCGGCCGCCCCCGTCGGCACGCCGGTCTACCCGGTGCTAAGCTACGGATTGACCCCGAATTTCGTCGATTATCCCGGCACGGTCACGCTGCGCCTGACGACGCTGATCGCCCTGGTCCAGGACGTACTGGAAGGGATCGCGCGCGCCGGCTTCAAGCGCATCGTGATCGTCAACGGGCATGGCGGCAACGACCCCGCCAAGGGCGCGGTCCTGGAGTGGCTCGACCGCCATCGCGGCTGCCAAGTTAAGTGGCATAATTGGTGGAACGCGCCGAAAACTTGGGCGAAGGTAAAAGCGATCGATCCCGTCGCCTCGCACGCATCCTGGATGGAGAACTTCCCCTGGACGCGCATCGGCAATGTCGCGATGCCCTCGACGCAAAAGCCGATGGTCGATCTCGCCCGCCTGCCCCAATTCGATCCGGGCGAGAAGAAGCGCCTGCTCGGCGACGGCAATTTCGGCGGCTATTATCAGCGCGAGGACACGGACATGCTCGCCCTTTGGGAAACGGGCGTGGACGAAACGCGCGAAGCCATTCTCGGCGGCTGGGGTTGAGGGACGGCGCGAAAGACGGAAATGCTCGGTTTCGTCATCCAACGCTTTCTGCAAGCCGTCGCGGTGATGCTCGTCATCTCCGCGCTGGTCTTCGTCGGCGTTTACGGCATCGGCAATCCGATCGACGTCATCATTTCGCCGGACGCGACGCAGCAAATCCGCGAAGCGGCGATCCGCGCCTACGGCCTCGATCAGCCGCTGTGGGTTCAATATCGCGATTTCCTGCTGCGTCTGCTCAGCGGCGATTTCGGCCGCTCGTTCATCTTCAACATGCCGGTGCTGGAGCTGATCTTCTCGCGACTGCCGGCGACGCTCGAACTCACCCTCGCCGCCGTGATAGGCGCCACGCTGTTGGGCGTGCCGCTCGGCATGTATGCCGGCTACAAGCCCGATTCCGCCTTCGCGCGGATCGTGATGACCGTGTCGGTCCTCGGCTTTTCGGTACCGACCTTCTGGATCGGTCTCGTTCTCATCTTCGCGTTCGCCGTCCAACTCGGCTGGCTGCCGGCGGGCGGGCGCGGCGCCACGGCGATGCTGTTCGGCGTCGAATGGAGCTTTCTGACGCGCGAGGGCTTGACGCATTTGCTGCTGCCGGCGCTGAACCTATCGCTGTTCAAGTTCGCGATGATGGTGCGCCTGGCGCGCGCGGGCACGCGCGAAGCGATTTTGGGCGATGTCGTACGCTTCGCGCGCGCGGCGGGCGAAAGCGAATTGACGATTCTGCGCCGCCATGTGCTGCGCTTGATCGCGATCCCGATCGTTACCGTGTTCGGGCTCGAGTTCGGCTCCACCCTCGCCTTCGCCGTGGTGACGGAGACGATCTTTTCCTGGCCGGGCGTGGGCAAGCTCATCATCGACAGCATTTCGTTGCTCGACCGACCGGTAATGGTGGCCTATCTGATGCTGGTCGCGTTCCTGTTCATCATGATCAATTTCCTGGTCGATATCGCCTACGCGGCGCTCGATCCGCGTTTGCGCATGGGGGCGAAACGATGAGCGAAACATCGCCCATCGCCCGCTTTTGGGCGGAGTTTCGCGCCAACCGCATCGCGGTCGCGGCCCTCGCCGTCGTCGCCGCGATCGTGCTGCTTGCCGTGTTCGCCCCGCTCTATGCGCCGCAAAACCCGTACGACCTCGCCAATCTCGTGTTGATGGATGCGCGTCGGCCGCCCGGCTATGTCGGGTCGAAGGGCTTCACCCATTGGCTGGGCACCGACGCGCAAGGGCGCGACCTGCTCTCCGCGATCCTTTACGGGTTGCGCGTCTCGCTCAAGGTCGGGCTCGCCGCGGGGGCCGTCGCCTTCGTGTTGGGCGCGACGCTGGGCGCCCTCGCCGCCTTCATGGGCGGCAAGATCGAAATCCTGATCATGCGGATCGTCGATCTGCAGCTTTCCTTCCCGGCGATCCTGCTGGCCCTCGTTCTCGTGGCGCTGCTGGGTCAAGGCCAATGGCAATTGATCGCGGCCCTCGTCACCGCGCAATACGCGTATTTCGCGCGCACGGCGCATGGCGCGGCAACGGCCGAGCGCGCCAAGGATTACGTGGCTGCAGCATTGTCCACACCATTGTCGTCGGCACGCGTCGTGTTCCGCCACATCCTGCCCAACTGCCTGCCGCCGCTGATCGTCGTCGCGACGGTGCAGGTCGCGAACTCGATCGCGCTGGAAGCCACGCTCTCCTTCCTCGGCCTTGGCCTGCCGGTGACGGAGCCGTCGCTGGGCATGCTGATCGCCAACGGCTTCCAAGTGCTGCTCTCGGGCCGCTATTGGATCTCGATCTACCCCGGCGTCGCGCTGATCGTGTTGATCGTCGCGATCAATCTGGTCGGGGATCAAGTGCGCGACCAGTTGAACCCGAGGCTGCGGCGATGAGCGCGTTGCTGGAAATCCGCGATCTCGCGACGCATTTCGCGGCCGCCACCGGCGCCGTCAAGGCCGTGGACGGCGTGTCGTTCGACGTCCATGCGGGCGAGATCGTCGGCTTGGTCGGCGAGTCCGGCTCCGGCAAGACGATCACGGGATTCTCGATCCTCGGCCTGATCGATGCGCCCGGGCGCATCGTCGCGGGCTCGATCAAGCTCGAAGGGCGCGAGCTCGTCGGCTTGCCGCAAAGCGAGTTGCGCAAGCTGCGCGGCAAGCGCATCGCCATGGTGTTCCAGGATCCGTCGACCGCGCTCAATCCCGTTCTGTCGATCGGCGAGCAGATGCGTATGGCCTTGGCCGCGCATGAAAGCGTGAGCCGCGCCGCGGCCGACGCGCGCGCGCGCGATTTGTTGGCGCGCGTCGGCATTCCCGAGCCCGCGAAGCGGCTCGACGCCTTTCCGCATCAGCTTTCGGGCGGCATGCGCCAGCGCGTGGCGATCGCGATCGCATTGCTCAATCGCCCGTCGCTGATCGTGTGCGATGAGCCGACGACGGCGCTCGACGTGTCGATCCAAGCGCAGATCCTGGCGGAGATGCGCGATCTGGCGCGCGATTTCGGCACGGCGCTGATCTGGATTAGCCACGATCTTGCGACCGTATCCGTCCTCGCCAGCCGTTTGATCGTGATGTATGCGGGGCGCATCGTCGAAGACGGCCCGATCGGCGCGATCCTGCGGGTCCCCCGCCATCCCTATACGCGCGGGCTGCTCGACTCTCTGCCGTCGATGGCCGCCCCCGGCCAAGAACTGCGCCAGATTCCGGGCAGCATGCCTTCGCTCGCCAATCTGCCGCCGGGCTGCGCCTTCGCCCCGCGCTGCGCGTATGCCGATTCGGCTTGCACGGTCGCGCCGCCCACGCAGCGCGACGGCGAACGCGGCTGGCGCTGCCATCATCCGTTGGTCGCGGTGCCGGCATGAACGCGCTGATCGAAACCCGCGCCGTCGCCAAACGCTTCCGCGAAGCGCCAAGCTTGGGCGAGCGGATCGCGCGTCTGGTCGGGGCCGGTGGCGACGATCGCGCGGTGCATGCGGTCGACGGCATTTCGCTGTCGGTCGCCAAAGGCGAAGTGCTGGGCCTCGTCGGCGAATCCGGCTGCGGCAAATCCACGCTCGGCCGGATGATCGCGGGTATTCTGCCGCCCAGCGAAGGAGCGGCATTGATCGACGGCGTCCCCGCGATGAGCGGCGGCGCGCGCCCCGTGAAGACCACCACGCGCGTGCAGATGGTGTTCCAGGACCCCTTCGCTTCGCTCGACCCGCGCATGCGCATCGGCGACATCATCGCCGAAGGACCGGTCGCCAACGGCCTGATCAAGCAAAGCGAGGCGGCGGCCGACGTGGCGCGCTGGCTTGCGATGGTCGGGCTCGATCCATCGGCGGCCCAGCGCTATCCGCACCAATTCTCCGGCGGGCAACGCCAGCGCATCGCGATCGCGCGGGCATTGGCGATGCGCCCCGACGCGATCATCTGCGACGAACCCGTCGCCTCGCTCGACGTGTCGATCCAAGCGCAGATCGTCAATCTGTTCCTGAAATTGCGCCGCGAATTGGGGCTGACGATGATCTTCATCAGCCACGATCTGTCGCTGGTCCGGCATGTCAGCGATCGCGTCGCGATCATGTATTTGGGCCGCATCGTCGAAATCGGAAGTTCGCGCGAGATTTTCGCCGCGCCGCGCCATCCCTATACGCGCGCGCTGCTCGACAGCGCGCCGGCCTTACGGCTCGATGGCGAAGACGCCGCCGGGTTCAAGCCGATCCGGGGCGAATTGCCCTCGCCCATGGATCCGCCGCCGGGCTGCCATTTCCATGCGCGCTGCCCTTATGCGGACGCGACATGCCGCAGCATCGCGCCCGTCTTGGAGGGCGGCGTCGCCTGCCATCACCCGCTGAAGGAAGTTCCGTCATGACCGAACCGTGGCAATGGGAAGAAGCCGAATGGCGCAAGCGCGTGGCGAAAGTCCGCGCCGGACGCCGCCTGATGCCCAAGACTTGGCCCGGCGGGGCGCGCTGCGCCGTCGCACTCTCCTTCGATAGCGACCACGAAACGAACGAGCTGCGCGACGGCGGCGTGTCGATCGGGCGCATGTCGTGGGGCGAATACGGCGTGCGCCAAGGCGTGCCCCGTATTCTTGCGACACTCGCGAAGTCGAGCGTGCCCGCGACCTTCTTCGTGCCCGCCGTCGCCGCCCTGCTGCATCCCGAGGAACAGCAGCGCGTGATCGGCGAAGGCCACGAGATCGGTCTGCATGGCTGGATTCACGAGCTCAATTCCAACCTGCCCGAAGCGGTCGAACGCGATCTGCATTTGCGGTCGGCCGATACGCTGGAAAAGCTGCTCGGCAAGCGCGCCGTCGGCATGCGCACGCCGTCTTGGGATTTTTCGCCCGCGACGCTGAAAATCCAGCGCGAGATGGGCTTGCTCTACGATTCCTCGCTGATGGCCGACGACGATCCCTACGAGTTGATCGAAGATGGCGATCCGACCGGCATCGTCGAGCTGCCGGTCGAATGGATCCGCGACGATGCGCCTTATTTCAATATGAACCGTTTCGCGGCCTTGCGGCCCTATACGCCGCCGCCCGCCGTGCTCGATATTTTCCGGCGCGAATTCGACCGCGCCTGGGAAGAAGGCGGATTGTTCCTGCTGACCATGCATCCGCATGTGATCGGCTACCGGTCGCGGATCTTCATCCTTGAGGAACTGATCGCCCATATGAAGGCGAAAGGCGGCTGCTGGTTCGCCACGCACGAACAGGTCGCGCGCGCGTGCAAGGCCGCCTGATGCCATCCTGCTGATTCGAATGTGTCTACATTCAGAATCATCGAGAAACGCGTCGCGTCCAACAATACTCGTCTTCGTCGCGTAGGCTAGGTTAGCTATCGTGCGTCATTATGCTAGGTCCGTGACGAGCACAACGCCGAAGCCCGCCGCTGGTTTCCCAGGGCGGGCTTCTTCGTCTCTCGTGTGATGGTCGGAGCGGCGGGATTCGAACCCACGACCCCCAGTCCCCCAGACCGTATAAAACTTAGTTATTTCAATATTAATTTCCGAATTGTCGGGGCATTTTGAGGCCTTTTGTGGAAAATAGCGACATAGTAAACGTCGAGTATCGCATGCCGACATTTTGGAATACTCCGCAAGTAGCGGATCAGTTTTTGGACTGGTCGATACTTTCAGCTTTTGACGCTCCCGGCAGTAAGGCCGGCGATCAGGAAGCGCTGAAGTGCCAGGACGACGACGACGACGGGCACCAGCTGGATCGTCGCCGCCGCGAAGACGGCGCCCCACTTGACACCTTCGGCTGTGCTCAGCATCTCACCGATCACAACCGGTGCCGTGCGTGCCTCTGTCGTCGTGAAGATCATCGCGAAGACATATTCGTTCCACGCGAAGACGACGACGAAAAGCGTCAGCGCCACCAGGCCTTGGGCGCACAGCGGCAGGATCACGATGCGCAGCGTCTGCCACAATGTTGCGCCGTCGATCGCCGCCGCCTCCTCGAGCTCGATGGGGATCTGCGCGACGAACGAGCGCATCATCCAGGCACCGAGGCTGACATAAAACGCCGCGTAGAGAAGCACCAGAACCAGATGCGTATCGTTGAGCGCTAGACGGTTGAAGACCGGGAAAAGCGGCACGGTGACGACGATCGGCGGCAGCATGCGCACGACAATCATGAATAAAGCCGAGGCTTTGTAGCCCGCCGCCTTCGCCCGCGCGAAAACGTAGCCCGCGCCAAACGATGCGAGCAACGTCGCCAGCACGGCGAACACAGTGACGATAAGGCTGTTCACCAATCCGGTGAAGAACTCCGGATTGAATCGAGCGAGCATCCGGTAATTGTCGAAGGTCGGTACGAAGAACAGCCGGAAGGGAATCTCGAAGATATCCTTCGGTTCCTTGAACGACGACAGCGCCACGACGGCGATTGGCCCGACGCTCCATGCGAGCACGGCAACCAGCGCCACAAAACGCGCCAACGCCGAAATACAACTGTGCTTATGCATCGCGCCGCACCTCGCGCGCCATGCGGATCAGATAGGGGGTGGCGACCGCCAGCGACAACAGCAACATGCATACGCCGGCGGCCGATGCGGAGCCGAAATTCCGATACTGGAACGTCTCGCGATACAGATAGATCGCGAGCACTTCGGTCAATCGCGCCGGACCGCCGCGCGTCAGCAGCCAAACCTCGCCGAACAAGCGGATGGCGAATATGTACCGAAACAGGATTGCGACGAGGATCGCCGGCATGATGATCGGCACCTCGACGCGCCAGAAGCTCTGCCAGCGCCCGGCACCGTCGATCGACGCGGCCTCCAGCGTATCTTTCGGCACAGCCAGCAGCGCCGCATAGAGAATCAGAAACGTGAACGGCATGTGGTGCCAGATCGCAATGGTGCCCGACAATGTGAGCGCGGCCCACGGCTCGAAATCCCAGGGCAGCGGCGGCAATCCGGAGCGATCGATAAGCCGTGTGAGCAAGCCGAACTCCGGCTCCATCATGAATCGCCACATCACGATCCCGCTGCTCTCGGTGATGATGTAAGGCAACAGGATCGCGGCGATCACGATCTTGCGTCCGCTGCGGATACCGCGCACGAGCACAGCGACGCCCAGCCCCAGCGCAAGCTCGGCATAGACGATGGCATTAACGACGACGATCGTGTTCCACGACGCGCGCCAGAACGCGCGATCCGCGATCAGTCCCCAATAATTCGCCAAGCCCACGAATTCCGGATCGACGCCGAAGGTCGATTTCTGGAAACTCAGCCAAAAAATATAGACTGCCGGCACGGCAAGAAAGCCGAGCAACAGCAGCACGGCGGGCAACAGCAACAGCACATAGGCGCCGTGCCGATTATCCGAGCGATAACTCGCCTTTCGATCCGTCGCGGCGATCATTGAAACGACACGCTTGGCGGAAAACGGCATCTTTGATTTGTTCGTCTCACGTCGCTCCCCTCTGCGTGCGCGGCAGATGCGCTTGTGTAAATCTTCGAATCTATGTTGTCAACGTTGTAATTTTGAATTATAGCCTTGTAAGTTCATGCGGCCGGCATTCGACCGGCCATTTGCTTTCATGGGAGATCGAGACGATGTCTGAAGTTGTGGTGGTCGGCGGGGGAACCAGCGGATTTGCCGCCGCGATCGCGGCCGCACGCGCGGGTGCGCATGCGACCTTGCTCGAACAATCGAGCTATCTGGGTGGCACCATGACGGGCGGACTCGTTCCCGGGATCGTTTCGCTGCGCCATCAGCCCTGGCGCGATCAGGAGACCCTGGTCGAGATGGAGACTTCCTACTCCGGCGATCAGGTCGTGCAAGGCATCGCGCAGGAGATGATTGATCGTCTCGTCGCCGCCGGCGGCGCCTATGGCGAAAAAGGTAAAGCCACGATCCGCGTCGCGTTCGACCCGGAGATCATGAAGGTCGTCATCGACAAGATGTGCCGCGAGGCGGGCGTGTCGATCGAGTACCACACAAAGGTGACGGCCATCATGCGCGACGGCAATCGCGTGACCGGCATCAAGGCGAATTACGGCAACGAGATCGCGGCCGACGTCGTCATCGACGCGACCGGCGACGGTCATGTCGCTTGGCTGGCGGGTGCACGCTACGAGCAAGGCGAGAACGGCGACCCGACCTACGTGCAGCCGATCACGCTCTACTTCCTGATGGGCGGCGTGGACCTTGCCAAAACCGTCGACTACGCCTGCAGCGGCCGAGAGGAATTCTCCGAAGGCTATATGCGCAAACTGAAAATGCTGTTCGCCGAAGGCAAACCGCTGACGATTCCGGGCTTTCCGCGCTTGCGCGAAGCCGCGGCGCAGGCGGGCGACTATCCGACCGCCTTCGGATCAACCACGCTCAATCCCCGTGCGCATAACAATATCCTGCGCCCGATCTTCCGCAATGGCCGAGTCGTCAGCGACACGACCATGCATAACGTCGACATGGCCTACAAGGTTGACGCGACCGACAACAAAACGCTGAGCGAAGCGATCGGATCGATGCGCGACTTCACGCTGAAGATCGGTGAGTTCTACAAGAAATACGTGCCCGGCTACGAAAACTCCTTCGTGCTGCAGATCGCCGATAATGTCGGCGTGCGCGAAACGCGGCGCATCGTCGGCGAATACATGCTAACGGGCGAGGACGTGCTGGACGCGCGCAGCTTCGCCGATAGCATCGGCTATTGCGGCGCCACCGTCGACGTACATAGCATCGACGGCAGCAACACGACCCGCATGTCGGCGATCCGGGGCGGGCGTCTCTACCAAATCCCCTACCGCATCTTGGTGCCGGAATCGGTCGACGGGCTCCTTGTCGCCGGCCGTTGTGTCTCCGCTGATCGCGTGGCGTGCGGCTCCGTGCGCCAGCAGGCCGGGTGCATCGTCACCGGGCAAGCGGCGGGCGTCGCCGCCGCGATTGCTGCGGACCGCAAGATTCAGGCGCGCAAAGTGCCGATCGGCGATCTGCAAGCCGCGTTGACCGCGCAAGGCGCGAAGATCTGACGCGCGCGCTGGAGCCTTCACGCGTGAAGCACAGGATCGGGTTCGCCCTCGATCTGCCGGCGGAAGGGCGGCGGCATATTGCCGCCGCCTGCCCGTCCGATCTCGAAATCGAATTCTTGGATCCGGATTTTAAGACGCCCGAACGTCTTGGCGCGCTCGAAGCACTCGTCGTCGGCACGCAGCCGGTGCCCGAGGCGCTGCTCGACGCGGCCCCTCGCCTGCGCCTGATCCAACGTTGGGGAACGGGGCGCGACAATATCGATGTTGTCGCCGTCGAGCGGCGCGGCGTCGCGACCGCGGAGTTGCCCGGCGCCAATACGCGTAGCGTCTCCGAATTCCTTTTACTTGCCATACTTTCGGCGCTGCGCCATCTGCCGGATATCGCCGTCGCCTGGTCACGCGGCACCTGGTTGACGGCGCGTCCGGGATTGCCGCATCGCCGATTGACGGGCAAGACCATCGGGCTGCTCGGGTTCGGTGCAATCGGCCGCGACCTCACGAACTTGCTGGCCCCGTTCGACGTCCGAGTCACCTTCCACGATCTGCGCAGACCCGACGGCGTTTCCGACGCGATACGCGGCCCTCTGTCGATCGACGATGTCATGGCAAGCGCGGATATCGTTTGCGTGTCGCTCCCGTCCAATGCCAGGACGCGCGGTGCCGTCGATGCGGCACAGATCGCCCGCATGAAACGCGGCGCCGTCCTCGTGTCGATCGCGCGCGCGGATGTGGTGGATGAGCGTGCCGCGCGCGACGCGGTACGCGACGGTCGTCTTGCGGCTGCGAGTTTCGACAACTTCACGGTGGAACCGCTACCCGAAGCGGCGATCGCCCATCAACCGGGCGTACTGGCCACGCCCCATATCGGCGGCGCATCGATTGAAGGATTCGAGGCGTTGACCGCCGCCTGTTTCGCGAGCATCGCCGCGAAATTGACGAACCTCACTTAAGGCGAAAAGGCGGCGGACGCACACGGCGCCCGCCGCTTTACGCGTCATCCCGCCAGCAGCGGAACGACGCGGTTCTTCGTGTCGGTCAATGCCGCTTGAGGCTCCTTGCGGCCGAGCAGAGCAAGGCCGACTTCCTCCATCAA
Organism: Alphaproteobacteria bacterium; assembly: GCA_017308135.1. Taxonomy (NCBI): domain Bacteria; kingdom Pseudomonadati; phylum Pseudomonadota; class Alphaproteobacteria; species Alphaproteobacteria bacterium. The sequence continues at coordinate 101,836 of JAFKFM010000010.1, read as the reverse complement.
CGCGTCCATCGCGCGTTGCGCGTTGGGGAAGCTCGGCGTGATCAAGCGTGCCGACGCCAGCGCTTCGCGTTCGGCCGACGCGTAGGGCAGCAGCTTCTGTACGCGCGCGTCGTCATAGGCCGACGGCCGGACCGGACCGTTGCCGTTCAACGTCGCGAGGATCGTGCTTTCCGGCGCGCTGAGATGCTTGAGCAAGCTCCAGGCGAGCGCCTTGTTCTTGGCGTTGCGCGGGATCGCCATCGCCCACATCGACGTTTTCGCCGGCATCGGATTGCCGTCGAAGCCCTTCGGCAATGATACGGGCAGAATACGGCCCGGATACTTACTCGCCTTCGGATCGTTGAAGGTCTGAAAACGCCCGAACGGCCCGTTCGTCATCGCGGCTCGCCCCTGCTGCATGGCGCTGATAACGTCCTCGTTCTTGAAGTTCATCGTGTTGCGCGGCAGCACGTTCTTGCGCATGAAATCGCGCAGCAACGTCACGGCGCGCACCGCGGCGGGCTGGTCGATCACGACCTTCATGTCCGCGGTGATGAAGTCACCGCCGAAGCCGCGAATCCAATCCATCAGACAGCCGATATCCTCCATGATGAGGGCAAGGCCGTTGACCCGCGTGCCATCGCCGCGCTCGAAGCTCAGCTTTTCGGCGCTCGAGATCGCTTCCTCTATCGTCTTGGGCGGCCCGGCAATTCCGCGTTCGGCGAAGATATCGGCGTTGTAATGCAGCCCGTGCGTCGCGTGCCGGAACGGCATTGCGCGCAACACGCCGTCATAGAGATGGGTCGCGAGCAACGCTTTGGGAATCTCGTCGAATGCGGCGATCGGATCACGCGCCTGCCATTCGCCCAGATCCTCGAACAACCGCGCGGATTGCGGCGAGATGAGACCGTTGAGCACGAAGGCAAGGCTGATGCTGCTCTCGCCGAGACTCGCCTCGCGCAACGCGCGTTCGTTGGTCGCTTCGACGCCGAATGTCAGCCATTCCAGCGTCGCGTTGTTCGCGGCGCACCACGGCGCGGTCACGTCGCCGCCAAGCCCGGTCGTCGCAGCGTTTCGATGGACGGCGTGCGATACGATCGAGATTTTTTCCGTCGCTTTGACGCGAAAACTTGCGATGCTCGCAGCCCCCGCCGCCCCGATAAGAGCGTTACGCCTCGTCAGCATTCTATCCTCCCGTTTTTGCGTTTTGTTTTCGTCGATCGGCCCGACGTGGCCGGCGCCGTCACATCTTCGGCAGATCGATCTGCAGCTTCTGCATGAGCGCCTGACGATTTAGAACCTCGTCGCGCGCGGCAAGAATGTGCCGCTGCATTTCGACCCGCGCGCGCGCGGGATCACCCGCCTCGATCGCGGTGAAGATCGCGACATGCTCGCGATGGATACGCCAAAGATGGGCTTCGTTATTGCTCCGGTCCGACGTCACGAGATCGAAGGGATTCCGGCCGATGAAATTCGGCATGATCTCCAGCGTGCGGACATAGAACGGATTGCGCGTCAGCTGCGCGACAGAGCGATGGAACGCGAAGTTCGCGTCCGACAGCAGCAGATACTGGCCTTGGCGGAGCATCTCCTCCGCGCCCGCCAGAACCTTCGCCATCTCCGCCACGTCGTCCGCGCCACGTCGCTCCGCCGCCAAACCCGCGGTCGCCGCCTCCACATCGATGCGATATTCGTAATAGCGCAGCAGATCCGCGACGGTGCGGATCGTGGGCAGCGCCGTGGCGCTCGGCGTCATGCCCCGGATGACAAAGGACCCCGCCCCCTTCTGCGAGCGGATAATTCCTTCGTCGCGCAAACGCGCCAACGCTTCGCGCACCACGGGCCGCGAAACGCCGAAGCGGCGCGCGAGTTCCGATTCTGGCGGCAGCTTCACGTCTTTGGGAAACTCGCCGCGGCGGATCAGACGCTCGATCTGCTCGTAGACGGCGCTCGCCAATCGGCCGGAAAGCGCCGCATCGTCCGGCGGAAGATCGTCCAGCGTGTTCGTCATGCGCGCGCTCCGCGATGGCTTGGAACCGAGGCTTAAATTATCGCGCCCGCACAAAATGTCAACGTTGTAATTTTTTATTTGGAGATATAAATCGTTCGACGGAAAATCAATGCGTTAGCGGGATAGGCCGGTGAACAACTCTGATCGATACGATTTTCTGGTCGTTGGCGGCGGATCGGCCGGATGCGTCGTCGCCAATCGACTTTCCGCAAACGGGCGATATCGCGTCTGCCTGCTCGAGGCCGGCCCCGATACGCCGCCCGAATCGGTGCCGGAAACAATCTCCAGCGCGCAGTACCTCCCCGATTACTTCGATCCGAGCCGGTATTGGACCGATCTCACCGTATTCCGAGGCCCGATCGGCAATCGCTCCATGGCCGAGATCGCCGCCGAGATGCAGCCGATGCGTTACGAGCAAGCGCGCGTCATGGGCGGCGGATCGAGCGTCAACGGTCAGATCGCGTTGCGTGGCATTCCTGCGGATTACGACGAATGGGCGCAGATGGGGGCCGATGGTTGGAACTGGCGCGAATGCCTTCCCTATTTCCGCAAGCTCGAACGCGACATGGATTTCACCGGCCCGCTGCATGGCAGCGAAGGGCCGTTTCCGATCCGCAGAACCTTTCCAAAGGATTGGGGCGGCTTCGCCTTGGCATTCCGCGACGCGCTAGCCGATGCCGGCGTCGCCTATCACGACGACGCCAATGCGGAGCCCGGCGACGGTTGCTTTCCGTTCCCGCGCAACAACATCTATGGGCGGCGCGTGACGACGGCGGTCGCGTATCTCGACAACGCCGCGCGCTTGCGGCCCAATTTGACCGTCGTCGCCGATGCGGCCGTGGCACGCATCGAATTCGACGGGCACCGCGCCGTCGCCGTTCACGCGCAAATCGCTGGCGCGCCGCGCCGGATCGAAGCGCGGGAGATCATCGTTTCCGCCGGCGCCATCCATTCCCCCGCCCTGCTGCTGCGCTCCGGCGTTGGCTCGGCCGAGGAACTCAAAGCGCTTGGCATCGCGCCCGTGGCCGATCTGCCGGGTGTCGGCGGCAATCTGCAGGATCATCCGCTTGTCGGGATCGGCATTCACTTGAAGCCCGAAGGCCGGATGAATCCGCGGCATCGAAATCCGTTTTTGATCTATGCGCGCTTCAGTTCGCATCTTGCCGACTGCCCGGCACAAGACATGAAGCTCTCGGTTGCGAACCGCTTCGATCCCAGCGCCATCGGCGATCAGTTCGCGGTCGTACGCGTCGGGCCCGACAAGGCCTTCTCGCGAGGCTACGTGAAACTGCGCAGCGCCGATGCGCAAGACGAACCGTTCGTCGCGTTCAATCTGCTCGGCGACGGGCGCGATCGGCAGCGTATGCGCGACGGCGTGCGCTTCGTCCACCGGATGCTGACGAGCGATCACGTCCGGCGCGTCAGCCATCAGGTCTTCGCCGGCGCCTATACCGATTTCCTGCGCACATTGCGATCCGCCGGACCGATCGGCGACGCGATCCTGACGCTTGGCGCCGGCGCGCTCGACGCCAGCGCGATCGCGCGCCGTTCGCTCATGCGCCTCGCGTTTCCGCAAGGCGACGACATCCACGCGATGGCGACGGACGACGCGATGCTCGACGATTGGATCGCGCGAACGGTGCTCGGCAACTGGCACGCCTGCGGTACGTGCCGCATGGGTGCCGCCGACGACCGCCTGGCGGTCGTCGATCCCGCCGGCCGCGTGCGCGGAATCGCGAACTTGCGCGTCGCCGACGCCTCCATCATGCCGACCGTGCCGCGCGCCAACACGAACGTGTCGACGATTATGATCGGCGAGAAGATCGCCGATCAAATCCTTTCGGATGGCATCTGATCAGCGCGGATAGATTTCGGCCGCCACGTCTTCGATCCAGACATGCGGCAACTTCGGCAGCCGGACCTGCTGGACCCGCAATGCGCGCCCATCGAATTCGAGGATGGCGGCGCCGAGAACCGCCGTCCCCGGTAAATGCGACTGCGCGTCCCCGACCGTGAACGACGTCGACGGGCACCAAACATATTGCGTGTCGCCGATCGTCGCATGGCGTTCACGATGCAAATGCCCGCTACAAACCAAGCCGATATCGAAGCGCTTCGACAAAGCCTCAAGGCGGGAACGGGGTTCCGGGACCACCGACCAATAGCCGTTGTCGCCATCGTCGAAGCCATGGATGAAAAGCGGCTGGTGGCAGAACCAGGCGATCCTGCGCGGCCCCGCCTCCGCCATGCGTGCTTCGAGCCAGGAATACTGATCTTCTTCCTCGGCCCGACCGCTGCCCAGAAGCATCGTATTCAAGCCCATCAGACGCCAGTCCTCGGCGTCGAGAAACCATCGATCGGCGCCGAGATAACGGCGCCAACGCGCGAGCCGCACATCGTCGACGATCTGTCGAGCGTTGCACGGCATGCCGATATCGTGATTGCCGGGAACGGCCCGAAACGGCGCCGTCAACGTACCGGCAAGCTGCGCGCAAAGCTCGAAATCGGCCTCATTGTCCGCACCGTCCAACGTGAGGTCGCCACAATGATGAACCGCATCCGGCTGTTGCGCATCGATCCACTCGCGCAACGACGCCCAATTACGTGCGAAACGCGCACGGTCGCGCCCGATATGGGTATCGGAAATCTGGACCACGCGAAACAAGTCGGGGCGCCTCGGCCCGTTACGTGGTTTCCAATGCGGCCGCCTGCGCTTTCCCGACCGCCGGATAGTCGACAATCTCGATCGGCGCTTGCGGATTGACGACGTTGTCGAAATCGACGACGGCGCCTTGCGCGATCAGCGTGTCGCGCAGATGCTGGAAGTTCATCGCCGACATGCTGTAGCCGTGACTGACCGCGAGCGCCGCCGCCGTTCCCGCGCCCTGTCCCATCGCCATGCAGGTCGCCATCACGCGGACCGAACCAAAGCCGGGCCCGTCGGCGCTGAGGCAGCGGCCCGCCGTCACGAGATTGATGCTGCCTTGCGGCACCAAGCAGCGGAGCGGCACGTTGTATTCCTGACGCGGCACGACGAGACCATCTTGTTCGTTGCTGCTGCTGGAATGGATGTCGATAACATGGGCCCCCTTCGCGATCGTGTCAGGGAACGCCTTGGGGACGAGAATGTCGTCCTTCTGAAGCTGGTAGAGACCGACGATGTGATAGGACTCCCGCACGCCGGTCTGAATTCCCGATTTCGCCAGCCAGCAATTCCGGAATTCCGGAAATTCACGGCGCAATACGTCGATCATCAGATGGAGGTTTTCGCGCAGACTGCATTCGGTCCGCGTGAACCATTCCGGATCGCTGGCGTCCGTAGCCTCGCGGAGCAAGTTGATGCTCACCATGCCGTTGCGGAAGAACTTGTTGATCCAAGGGCCGCCGAAGATCGGGATTTCTTTGCGCGCGTTGAGCTCGAGCAGCCGGTTGCGGATGATCGCCGAAACGGGAAGCATTCCGTCGACCGCGTCGCGGAACAAATAGTCGAGTGCGTCGGTATCCACACCGCCGAGTTGGAACCACAACGTCGCCGGCTGCAGCACATCGCCCTTCACGGTCGGGAAGCCGGCCGCGCGCACGAGATCGGCGTCGCCGGTGCAGTCGACGAATACGCGCGCGGCATAGGCCACGCGGCCGGATTTGTTTTGCACGACGACATGCGTGACGCGGCCATCCGCCATCACGCAATCCGAGAACCAGGAGTGATAGAGCAGCGTCACGCCGCTTTCGAGCAGCAGGCGCTGCGCGGCGAGTTTGAGGATCTCGTCGTTCACCGGGAAGTTGCCGCTTTCCAACGCCACGTTGGCGCCGTCGAGATCGGCCGCCTTCTTCAGCAGTTCGAATGGAATTCCGCCGATATGCTGTTTGCCGAAATGGCGGAATTCGCTGATCGGCGTGACCAAAGCGCTCGTCGACATGCCGCCGACGAATCCGTAGCGCTCGATCAACAATGTCTTGGCGCCGTTGCGCGCCGCCGCGACGGCCGCGATGAGGCCAGCGGGGCCGCCGCCGCAAACAACGACGTCGTAATAGCCGGCCACGCGCAAATACTTGGCAGGCTCTCGGATTGTCGCCGAATATTCAGAAGTCATGCTTTTCACGGCCTCATTACAATAACGATAATGTATCGTGTCATGTCACAACATGAGGCGTCAATTACGTTTATATTTTGCTGATTTTATTGGATTATATTCAAAATTTGCCCACATGATCACAGCTCGAGCACAAGACATTAAAAATAACGATAATGATCTTTCATTACTTTCAGCGAAGGAGCAGCACGCCAGCGATCAACGCGTCGTCGATGCGCGGATGACGAGTTCGGGAACGATACGCTCGGTGACGACCGGGCCCTCGGCCAGCCCTTGGATTCGGTCGAGCAGCCGGCGCGTCGCGCGGCTCGCGACTTCCTGGAACGGAAGCAGCAACGTGGAAAGCGGCGGCTCCATGAAGCGCGTGAACGGGTGATTGCCCCACCCCATCACCAGCACGTCGTCGGGCACGCGAATGCCGCGATCGCGCAGCGCGCGATAAAGGCCGAGCGCGTAATAATCGTCGCCGACGACGAACGCGTCGGGCCGGCGGCCGCGATCGAGGAAATCGCTCGCCACGCGATAGGCGTCGTCCGCGTGCCACGATTGGGAAACGCGAAACGATCGCGGCGGCGGCACGAGCGCCAAATTCTGCCTTGGATCGAATGGCAGGCCATGGCGCTCGAGGGACTTCCGGAACCCATCCAAGCGCAGCCGAATGGTGGAGAACGGCATGTCCTCGTCGATCAGGACGACATCCTTGGCACCCAGCGACAAGACGGCGTCGGTCGTCAGACGAATACCCGCTTCGTTGTCGGTCGAATAGAAATCGACGCCCAGTTCCGGCAACTCGCGGCTTACCAGCACCAGCGGGATGCCCGCCTTGATGACCGGCGCCCAGGCGTTCGAACGTTCCTGCACAGGGGCGGCGATCAATCCGTCCAACCCGGCTTGGAGTGCGCGATCGATCGCCTCGCGCTCCCGTTCCGCGGATTCGTAGGACAAGAGCAGCGCGACCGTGTAACCCGCCTCGCGCGCACGCAGCTCGACCTCGCTGATGAGATCGGAGAAAAACGGATTCGAGATGTTCGAGACGATGACACCGATCGTCTTGCGCGAGCCAAGCACGAGCGAGCGCGCATGGACATTGGGGACGTAGCCGAGCCGCTCCGCTTCGGCCTTGATCAACGCCCGCGTCGCCGGATTGACGCCCGGCCGATCGTTGAGCGCGCGCGAGACGGTGTTCGGCGTAAGCCCGACGACGTCAGCGACATCCTGAAGTGTGGTCGGCCGACGGCCGGTCGCTGCATTCGTCATCTTCCCGACTCCTCGACTGGTAGCGCAATTCCGAATCTAACGGCGGCCACACGCCCGACCAACACAACGCGCAACCGCATTCCGACGATACATTATCGTTATCTATAAATCGGCTTATTTTGCATCCGCTATCAGCCTAACAACGGTAAAATAATTTCAATAAAGTAAATAAAATCAATAAATAAATAAATGCATGTTGACGCCCAAAACAGGTCATGCAGAAATACATTAGCGATATTGTTCAATGTCTATCCGGCGGGACGCGAACCGGTTCGACTGTAGGCCCGGACACGAACCGATCACCAAAGGCAAAATCCAAGGGAGGAAGAGGAATGAAATTCGTCATCGCTGCCGTCACGGCCGCAGCCGTAATCGCCGTCTCGGCGCCCGGCATCGCACAGAACACGCCGATCAACGTGCTGGGGCACAGGGTCCATCAGATCGTATCGACCGGCGCCACGCCCGGCACGACCGGCGGCGACATCACCGCCGAATGGCAGGCCGCCAACGGCACCATCAACTGGATCACGGCCGACGTGACGCCGCTGCATGATCGCATCCGCCGCGAAATGACGCTGCCATCGGGCAATATCGACGCGGCCTTCTTCCTCAACCGCTACGCTTCGCCCAAGGTCTTCGAGCAGCTTGAGCCGCTCGACGCCTTCCAAGCCGCCAAGCCGATCCAGGACTTCGCCGGGCTGAGCAAGGGTATGCTGGAAGGCATGACCTATAACGGCAAGCTCTACGGCATTCCCTTCCGCCACAGCACGACGGCGCTGGTCTACAACGAGACGCTGCTCAAAGAAGCGGGCTTCAACGGTCCGCCAAAGACCTATGCCGAACTCGTCGATATGGCGAAGAAGCTTCATCGCACCGACAAGAACGGCCAGAAGGTCTATGGCTTGTCGCAGGTCGGCGATTCCCCGGAATTCCTGCTGAGCTTGATGCTGGCGAGCGGCAAACAATTGCTCGATCTCGACTACAAGCTCAACGCCAACACGCCCGAATTCATCACGGCGCTGAAGACGCTCAAGGACCTCTACGATAACGGCGGTCTGATCGACAATTACCTCAGCACGCCGCTGGACTCGCTGATCTCCGACATGCAGAACGGCCGCGCGGTGATGAGCTTGAGCCCCTTCAACCGCGAAATCGGGCTGAACGACGCGAAGCTGTCGCGCTATCCGGGCTCCTTCAAGGTGACGTCGGTGCCGATGGGCGCGAACGGCGTTCTGCGTACCCAGACCGAGGTCTGGTATCTCGTGATCCCGAAGAACTCGAAGCAGAAGGACCGCGCGTGGGACCTCATCCGCACGCTCTCGGCGCCCGAAGCGACGATCCGCGAAACCCTCAACGGCAACGGCGCCACGCGGCCCGCGGCCTATCAGGACCCGCGCGTGCAAGCGGTTCTTCCCTCCGCCGCCGAGCAGGCCCGCTCGGTCGCGTCGGCGAGCCTCGCGCTGCCGGGATTCGACGAGACCACGCGCGCCCAAGCGATTTTGAGCGAAGAGGCCGACTCGTTCCTGCTCGGCCAGCAGACGGCGGAAAAGGCGGCGGCCAATATTCAGCGCCGTATCGAACCGTTGCTGCCCAAAAAGCAGTAATCTACCGGGGTCCGGCGAAACACCGCCGGGCCCTCTCCTTCCCGGCGTCGAACGACGCGACCGATCGGCAGAGCCATGCGCCGCTTATCCTTCTTCCATTTTCTGCTGCTGACTCCCGCGCAATCGCTGACGACGCTGATGCTCGCTAGCCCGGCGGTCTACGTCCTGTGGCTCAGCTTCACGACCTCCAATTACGGCCTCGATCCCCAATTCGTCGGCTTCGCGAATTACGAGAACGTCCTGACGGATCGCCATTTTTGGACGGCGACCAAGAACACGTTTCTGATCGTCAATATCGTCGTCTATGTCGAACTCGTCCTAGCACTCGGTATGGCCTTGCTGGTCGCAAGCCTTGGCCGGTGGCGGATGATCCTTTTCGCCGTGATCCTCGTGCCCTACGGCATCAGCGAGGTCGTTGGCGTGCTGTCTTGGCGCTTCCTGGCCGATCCCAATATCGGCCTGCTCGCCAACGTCTTTCGCGCCTTCGGCGGCAGTTTCAACTGGTCGCGCAACGTATCCGACGCCTTGATGCTAATCTGCGCGATCAGCATCTGGCACCATCTACCGTTCACCTTCGTCATCCTCTACGCGGCGGTGATTTCGGTGCCGCGCGAGCTTTACGAAGCCGCGCGCATCGATGGCGCCACCGCCTTGCAATCGTTCTGGAAGGTCACCCTGCCCTTGATCATGCCGGCGGCGGTGCTGGCGATCCTATTCCGCTACGTCTTTGCCTTCCGCATGTTCAGCGAAGTGTGGCTCGTGACCGCAGGTGGTCCCGTCCGGATGACCGAAGTGCTGGGCACCTACCTCTATCGCGTCGGATTCCGATTTTCGGATTTCGGCGCCGCCGCGGCGACCGGCTGGCTGATGGTCATCGCCTCGCTGGTGCTGGCGTCGTTCTATCTGCGGACCATGTACCGGGCTTCGTTCGCCAATGACTAAGTTCCTCAAAATCGGCGGCAAGGCGATCCTGATTTGCCTAATCGTCGTTTGGTCGATCTTTCCGGTCGCCTATGTCGTGCTGAATTCCTTCAAGTTCCAGCGCGACATCTTCGCCTTCCCGCCCAGCGCGTTCTTCACGCCGACTTTGCGCAACTATGCCGATCTGCTGAGCAAGTACCCCGATTTCTTCGGCTTCGTCGCCAACAGCTTGTTCATCGCGGTTCTTGCGACCTTGCTGTCGGTCTTTGCGGCCGCATGCGCGGGTTATGTCTATTCGCGCTTTCGTTCCACGGCCCTGTCGGCGTCGGCGTTTTATCTCGTCGCGGTTCGCTTGCTACCGCCCCTCGTCATCACGATCCCGCTATTCCCTTGGGTCAATCAGCTCGGCCTCGCCGACAGCCATTTGATCCTGATCCTGCTCTACGCGACATTTTGGGTCCCGCTGAACGTGCTGATCATGAAGGAATTCATCGATCAAATTCCCAAGGAACTGGACGAGTCCGCCACGGTCGACGGCGCCAGCGAAGGTCAGATTTTGCGCTATGTCGTGGCACCGCTTGCCAAGCAAGGGATGGTCGCCTGCGCGGTGTTCGTGTTCGTCTTCGCCTGGAACGAATATGTCTATGCGTTCATCTTCACGATCCAGAACGCGAAGACGACCCCGCTCATTCTCAGCGAGCTGATGGACTCGGTCACCGGCACCAATTACGGCATCTTGTTCGCCGCCGCGACCGTCCAGCTCGTGCCCATCCTGATCGTGGTCTTGGCCTTGCAGCGTTTCCTGGTCGCCGGCTTGACGGCGGGTGCGGTCAAAGGATGAGCGTCCTCGTCTGCGGCGAAGCAATCGTCGATCTGTTCGTCGATGTCGCGGAAGGCGAAATGCGCGCAAAGCCGGTACTCGGCGGCTCGCCCTTCAACGTCGCGATCGGCCTTGCGCGGCTCGACGTGCCGACGTCGTTCTTTGGCGGTCTGTCTTCCGATTCATTCGGCGCGGCGATCCGCGCGCGGCTTCTTGCCGAGGAGGTCGACATACGTCACGCCGTCGCCACCGATCGCCTGACCACGATCAGCGTCGTCGGCACGGATGCGGCGGGCCGCCCCGCCTACGCATTTCACGGCGAAGGAAAAGCCGATCGTAGCGTCGGGATCGCCGATCTTCCCGCCACACTGCACAACGATACTCGCGCCATCGTCATGGGCTCCTATACCCTAGCGGTCGAGCCCGTCGCCGCAGCACATCTTGCCCTCGCGCAGCGCGAGGTGGGCCAGCGCTTGATCTCGATCGATCCCAATCTGCGGCAGACGGTAACGCGCGATATCGACCGATGGCGGCGTCAATTTGCGGCGTTCGTGCCATGTGCGGGAATCGTCAAGGCCAGCGACGAGGATCTCGACTGCGCCTTCCCAGGCATCGCGCATCGAGATCTTACGGCCGCTTGGTTCGCGGCCGGCGTCACTCTATGCGTCGTCACCCACGGCCCCAAGGGTGCGGTCGCTTGGCGCCCGGGCCGGGACCCGATGATCGTCGACGGGCGCAACGTCGAACTGGTCGATACTGTCGGCGCCGGCGATAGTTTCCACGCCGCGTTGATCGCATGTCTGGATCGCTTCGATGCGATGTCGCGCCGCGCGGTCGCGACACTCGACGATGCACTTTTGTTCGACGCTTTGGCCTTCGCCGTAGCCGCATCCGCGATAACCTGCTCGCGTCTCGGCGCCGATCCGCCAAGATCGGCGGAACTTAGGGCGTTCACACCATGAAACCGATCGCGCTGAATCGCGGCACCCTGGCATCGCTCGGCGCCGCCATCGAAATCCCGCGCTTCGCGCCCGCCAGCGTCGTGGCCGGCATCGCGCATTTCGGGCTCGGCGGATTTCATCGCGCGCATATGGCGCGCTACACGCACGAGTTGATGGAACGCGACCCGGCGGCGCTCGACTGGGGGATCCTCGGCTGCCTGCTGATGCCGGGCGATCGACGCATGCGCGACAGCCTGGTACCGCAGGACAATCTCTATACGCTGATCGAGCGCGAAGGCAGCGACGAACACGTGCGCATCATCGCCGCGCTCGCAGGCCTCATCGATGCGACGGAAATGAGTGGGCCGCTTCTGGCGCGGCTCGACGATCCGGCGATCCGTATCGTCAGTCTGACGATCACAGAGCATGGCTATTGCCTGAACGCCGCGACCAAGCGTCTCGATCCCGGACATCCGCTGATCCGCGCCGATCTCGAAGCGCCCGAGACGCCGCGCAGCGCCATCGGCGCGATCGTCGAAATGCTCCGCCGGCGCAAAATCACCGGTATGGCGCCGCCAACGCTGTTGAGCTGCGACAATATCCAGCATAACGGCGAAGTCCTACGCGCGGCCGTCCTCGCCTTGGCGGCGTTGCGGGACAATGCGCTCGCCGCCTGGATCGAGCGCGAAGTCGCCTTCCCGTCGACGATGGTCGATCGGATCACGCCCGTCACGTCGCAAGCGGATATCGACGCGCTGGCCGCACGCCACGGCATCGCCGATCGTTGGCCCGTCGTATCCGAGAATTTCAGTCAGTGGGTGATCGAGGATCGCTTCCCGCAAGGTCGGCCCGCTTGGGATGATGTTGGCGCGCAGTTCGTTGTCGATGTCACACCCTACGAGTTCATGAAACTGCGCCTGCTGAACGCCAGTCATCTGGCAGTCTCCGGGCTCGGTCAGCTCGCGGGCTATATCACGATCGACGAATCGCTCGCCGATCCACGCATCCGCGCCGTGATGACCGCCCTCATGGACCACGAGACCGGCCCAACTTTGCCGGCGGTTCCGGGCGTCGACCTCGGCACATATAAGGCGCGGCTGATCGCGCGTTTCGCCAATCCCGCGATCCGCGACACGGTTCAACGCGTCAACACCGACGCGCCGATCAACTATTTGCTCGACCCGATCCGCGACCGCTTGCGGTCCGGCGGCGACATCACCTTCCTGTCGCTGGCGCTTGCGGCATGGCTACGCCGCGTGCGCGGCATCGACGGACGCGGAAACCCACTGACCGTCACGCATCCCCATGCTGCCCTGCTGCGCAAAAAAGCAATCGAGGGCGGCGCCGATCCGCGACCGCTGCTTTCGATCGAGCCGCTGTTCGGCGATCTTGGGCGCAATGCCGCCTTGAACGCGGCGACGCAACGATGGCTCGTTTCGCTTTACGACAGCGGCATCGACGCGACCCTCGACAAGGCCGCAGCGGCAGTGCCGCAAGAACGGAACTAAAGCGCTCTGCGTCTCTTCAAGGCACGATACAAGCCCTTCAAACGCCGAAGCCCGCCGCTGGTTTCCCAGGGCGGGCTTCTTCGTCTCTCTCGAGTAATGGTCGGAGCGGCGGGATTCGAACCCACGACCCCCAGTCCCCCAGACCGTGAAAAATCTTTTTATATCAATTATATTTTCCATAATATCGATGCATTTTGAGGCTTTTTGTGGAAAACAAAACCATCTGATTCTCTATAGCTGGCGATAAATAGCCGGACACCACTCTCATATTCGCAAGGCACGAGCGACTAGGCACGTTATCGGTCTGCGGGAGTCTCACTCCCTCAGCTTCTCAATAGCGTCTCGACGCCAGTTCCGCTGACGAAGAACCGTCAAATGACGTTAATTTTCCCAAAGTTTGGCGTCTCGGGACCTCATATCCCGATTGAACCCCAAGGGAGATTTCGGGTGCGGCGGAAAAAATCCAACGGCCGGCACCGTCACTTCGCGACTAGCCCGCCGCGCGGCGGCGCCGGACGGGCACCAGCCGCGGCAATTCGCTGCGGCACAATTCGGTCGTGCGCATGATGTGCTCGTTGCCCAAGCGCACCGCACGTTCGGCGTCGCGCGCCACCGCCGCTTCCATGATCGCGCGGTGTTCGTCGGGATGGACGCGCTCCTGCGCGTCGCGCGCGCCACGCCCGATCCGGCGATAGCGATCGGCCTGATCGAAGAGCTGTTCGCAGAACGCGATCATCCAGCGCGATCCGCACGCTTCGATCAGGCTGCGATGGAAGGCCCGATGCGCGGCTTCCCACGGCTCGTTGATTTGCTCCGACGGGCCGCGATCGATGCGCGACAAACGGTGATAGGCGATCAACACGCCTTCCTCCCACGCGGCGTCGCCATGCGCGATCGACTCGCGCAGCGCGCGCTCGTTCAGCCAGCAGCGCGTGCGCGACAACTCGTCCAGATCCTGTTCGCTGACCGGCATCACCGAGAAGCCGCGCAGATCGCTTTGCCGCACCAGACCTTCGCTCGACAGACGGTTCAGCGCCTCGCGCACCGGGCTCAGCGCCACGCCGAAACGCTCCGCCAATTGGCGCACGCGCAACCGCTCTTCGGGCGCGAAGGCGCAGGCGATGATCTCACGCCGCAACCGGTCGGCGATCACCGACGCCATCGTTTCGCGGGCTTCCGGATCGGCGCTCGGCCCGTTCGTTTGAGGTTCGTTGCGCATCAAAGGCCTCTTCTCCGCCTTCTATACATTAGTACAGGGCCGTGCCGGACAGCATCAAAATAATCGAGCATTTTATGTTTTAAACAAAATAATCGATCATTTTGTTGACTCCGGTGGGATCGGATGATGTAATTCCGCTACCCGAAACGGGAAAACCGCAAAAACGGGCGCGGCGACGGCGATTTTTGCCCTCGATCGCCCCGACATGGGAGGGACCCGATGCCCAAGATCGTTCAAAACGTCGTTTCGCGCCGCCGCCTTCTGCAGGCCGCCGGTGCAGCCCCGATCCTCGCGGCGACGCCGAATTTTTGGGATTTGCGCCACGCCAACGCCGCCGACGGCAAACCGCTGGTGGTCGCGATCGGCACCGATATCGTGTCGATGGACCCCGACAAGTACGCGAGCTGGAACGACTACTGGGCCTACGGCAACATGTTCGAAGGCCTGCTGGTTCCCGGCGACAAGGGCGATCTGGAGCCGGGTTTGGCCGAAAAGATCGAGCCGAGCGCGGACGGCCTGTCTTATCGCTTTACGCTGCGCGCGGGCGTCAAATTCCATAACGGCGACCCGGTTACGACCGACGATATCGTCTTCAGCCTGAAGCGCACGCTGGATCCGGCGACGCGCGCGCAACGCGCGATGCTGCTGGGCGAAAATCTCGACGGCATCGAACCGATCGACCAACGCAGCTTCGTCGTGAAGCTGAAGCGCGTCGATTCCCAGACGCTGCAAAAGCTCGGCCTCTACTGGCACGTGAAGCCGAAGAAGTACATCGAATCCGTCGGCGACGAGGCCTTCGCGCGCAACCCGGTCGGCACCGGCCCCTTCCAGTTCGTCGAACGCAAGCCGGGCGAGTTCTTCCGCATCCGCGCTTTCGCCGATTACTGGGGCCGCAAACCCAAATCGCAGGAAATCGTGGTGCGCGTCGTGCCCGAGGAACAAGGCCGCCTCGCCCAAGTCATGGCCGGCGAGGCCGACGTCGCCACGCCCGTCTCGCCGGTCATCGCCGCGCGTATGGGCAACGGGCCGATCAACGTCGCGCGCGTACCGGCCTTCCTCAACGTCGTGATCAAGTTCAACTACAACCACCCGGAAGCGTCCAAGCGCCTCGTTCGGCAGGCGATCAGCCATGCCATCGACAAGGAAGCGATGCTGAAATCGATCATGATGGGCTATGCCGGCGGCCAGGAATTGTGGTGCACCGACGCGCAGCCCGCCTGCTCGATGGCCGGCGTGACTTCCTACAAATACGATCCCGCGCGCGCGCGGAAATTGTTGGAGGAAGCGAAGTTCGATTTCAGCAAACCGTTCCGCTTCGTCGGACAAGCCCCCGGCCGCGTGGCCGCGAGCAAGGAGACTTGCGAAGCGATCGCCGAATATCTCAAGCGCATCGGCGTGCAGGTCGATCTGCAGATCCTGGAATTCGGCGCGTGGAACGCGATCCTCAACGCGCGCCATCCCAAGGATCCCAATGTCGGCATGATCTTCGCCACCTCGCCCGATCCGTCGCGCGACGTCGCCTACAAGCTGCAGGTGAACACGAAGGGCGGCGCCATTCCGTCATGGGTCAAGGACGACGAAAACGACGCGATGCTGGCCAAGATCGACGGTTTCACCGACATGAAGGCGCGCGACGACTTCATGAATTCGATTCTGCGCCGCCAGCACGACGAAGCCTTCGTGCTGCCGCTTTGGTCGAACGACACGCTCTACGCGACCAAAAAGTCGGTGCGTTTCTCGGTGCCGCCCTATTATCCGTTCACGATCTTGCGCGACATCGAGAATGGCTGACGGCTCCGCGATGCGCCCGATCGGGCGTCGCGGACCTTCGGTATCGGCGGTCGGCCTGGGTTGCAGCAATTTCGGCACCCGGGTCGACGGCGCCGACGCCGAACGGCTGGTCCATGGTGCCGTCGATTTGGGCGTCACTTTGTTCGACGTTGCCGACAATTACGGCGCGCGCCGGGCCGAACAGGTGCTCGGCACCGCGTTGGGCGCAAGGCGCAAACATGTCGTCCTGGCGACCAAGTTCGGCTCGCAGATGGACGATGCGGGAAAGCTGAAAGGCGCTTCGCGCGCCTACGTGATGGCGGCGGTCGAGGCGAGTCTCAAACGTCTCAACACCGACTGGATCGATCTCTATCAGCTCCACCATCCCGATCCCGACGTGCCGCTCGACGAGACTTTGCGCGCGCTCGACGATCTCACCCGCCAAGGCAAGATACGTTTCGCGGGATGCTCCAATCTGCCCGCGGCGCAAATCGCCGAAGCGGCCGGTGCCGCGCGCACGGCGGATCTGCCCGGCTTCGTCGCCTGCCAGGACGAGTATTCGCTTCTGGCGCGCGATGCCGAAGCCGATCTGATCCCCGCGATCCGCGCGGCCGATATGGGCTTGCTGCCCTATATGCCGCTCGCCGGCGGTTTGTTGACTGGTCGCTTCGATGCCGGCATGCCGCCGCCGCCCGATACGCGTCTTGCCGTCGCGCAAACGCTGCGCATGAAGTTCAAGTTCATGCGCCCCGCCAGCGAATTCCGCATCGAAGCGTTGCGCGCGCTCGCGCATCAAAGTGGACGGCGCTTGCTGGAATTGGCGATCGGTTGGCTGCTGTCGCGGCCCGTCGTCGCCTGCGTCATCGCGGGTGCGAGCAAGGTCGAGCAAGTCGCGGCGAACGTCGCCGCCGCGCGCATCAAGCTGACGCAGGACGAATTGGACGCGCTGGACAGGTGCACCGCATGACCGCAATGAACAAGATAGCCCTGGCGCCGACGACCCTGCCCGATACCAAGCCGCTCGACTATATCGATGCCGCGATCGCGGGCGGCTACGACGCCGTGGGTTTGCGGCTGGTCAAATCGCCCGGCCTTCCGTTCCATCCCGTCCTCGGCGATGCGCCGCTGATCGCGGAGATGAAGCGCCGTCTTGCCGGATCGGGTCTGCAAGTCGTCGACATGCTGAGCTGCTATCTGCAGCCCGACACGAAGGTCGAGGATTTCGAACCCTATTTGGCGCTTGGCGCCGAACTGGGCGCGAGTCACGTTTTGACGATGGGCGCCGACGCCAATTGGCCGCGCTTGGTCGATAATTTCGCGAAGTTCTGCGACCTCGCCGCGCGCTATCGTTTGGTCGCCACGCTAGAACCGGCCGTCCACCGGCCTTTGGCGAGCATCAAGCAGAGCGTTCAGCTGGCCCGGCAATCGGGACGCGACAATGTCGCGGTCTGCGTCGATCCGTTGAACTTCATCCGCGCGGGCGAAAAGCCGGACGATCTGCGCGCCATCGATCCCAAACTTCTGCCTTACGCGCAGGTCTCCGACGGACTGCTCGGGCCCGGCGAGCCGGACCCCGCCTTGCTGGGCCACATGGGGCCGAATCAGCGCCGCTTGATCGGCGAAGGTGTCATTCCGATGACGGAGATTCTCGATGCGCTGCCCGCCGGCATTCCGCTCAGCATTGAATTGCCGAACCAGACCGATCGCGTCTACGCGCCAGGCGATTGGGCGCGCGTGACCGTCGCAAATGTGCGCGGCTTCCTGTCCGGCTACTACGCGGCGAAGGCGCGCGAATGAACGAGCTCTATCTCGCGCCCACGACATTGATGCACACGCCGCCGCTGGAGTTCCTGATGGCGGCCGAAAAGGCGGGCTATGACGGCGTCGGCTTGCGCCTCTATCGCTCGCCAAATCTGCCCTATTTCCCGGTCGTCGACGACGACGCGCTGATCGACGCGATGAAGGCGATCCTGGCGCGTTCGAAGATGCGCGTGCTCGATCTTCTCAGCTTCTACATGCTGCCCACGACTGACCTCGCCGATATGGGCAAAGCCTTGGCGGTCGGCGCCACGTTCGGTGCGCGTTATGCGATCGTCCAAGGCAACGATCCCGACTGGACGCGCATGCGGCGCAATTTCATGGCGTTCTGCGATCGCGCGGCCGACAATGGCATGGTTGCGGCGCTGGAATTCATGCCCGCGCGCACCCTGTCGACTCTGGAACTGGCGTTGCGGCTGATCGAGGAAAGCGGCCGATCCAACGCGATCATCTGTATCGATCCGTTGCATTTGACCCGCTCAGGCGGGACTCCCGCCGCCCTCGCCAAGGTCGATCGCAAGCTTCTGCCTTACGCCCAATGGACCGACGGAATCGTGGCGCCGGGCGAAGCCGATCCCGCGAAGATCGGCCGCGCGGAAATGGGACCCGGTACGCGCGCTTTACCGGGCGAAGGCAATCTGCCGCTCGCCGCGATACTCGACGCCTTGCCCGCCGGGTTGCCGCTCAGCGTCGAACTCATGCCCCCGCAGGACGCTCCCGTCGTCCCGGAAGTCTGGGCGCAACACGCCTTCGACGTCACGCGCCGGTACATGTCCGCGCGCGCGCGCGAAGCGGCTCCGGGCTGACAGCGGAGAATCGGAAAGTCCGAAATGCTTTATTTCGTTGTTCGACGATTGGGGGAGACGCTGGTGACGCTGCTGCTCGTCACCATGATCGTCTTTTGTCTGGCACGGCTGACCGGCGACCCGACCCCGCTGCTGCTCGCGCCCGAAGCGACCGAGGAGATGCGTCAGGCTTTCCGCGAGTACTATGCGCTCGACCGCAGCGTTTTCGAGCAATACGCGATCTTCATCGCCGATGTCGCGAACGGTCAGTTCGGCGAATCCTTCCGTTTCAAGGAGCCCGCCATCGATATCGCGCTGCAAGCGGTGGGGCCGACGCTCAAACTCACCGCCGTCGCGATGGCGCTGTCGATCGCCGTCGGCTTGCCGCTGGGCCTCGCGGCGGCCGCCAGCCGAAACGAAACGGTGAAGGAGTTCGTCAACGGGTTGGCGAGTCTCGGCCAAGCGATGCCCGCCTTCTGGGTCGGGCTGATGCTGGTGTCGCTGCTGGCGCTGGAATTCGGCTTGCTGCCGACCTCGGGCTACGGCGCGCCGCGGCATTACGTGCTGCCGGCCCTGACCTTGTCGATCCCGACCGGTGCGGCGATCGCCGGATTGACGCTGGCGAACGTGGAGGAAGCTTTGAAAAGCGACTTCATCCGCATGGAGCGCGTGTTGGGGCTTTCGGCACCGCGTATCGTGCTCAAACACGCTTTGCGCAACGCGTCGCTGCCGATCGTCACCTATTTGGGCCTGCAGTTCGGGCTGATCTTGAGCGGCGCCATCGTCACCGAACGCATTTTCGCGTGGCCCGGTATCGGCCAGCGCGTGGTCGAAGCGATTCTGAATCGCGACTATCCGGTCGTGCAGGCCATCGTCGTCCTGACCGCATTCCTGTTCATGATGATCAATCTGCTCGTCGATCTCGTCTATCTCATCCTCGATCCGAGGCTGCGCAAATGAGCGCGAGTACCCCGACCGGATTCTTCGGCTGGACGGCCAAAGCCCGGCGCGCGGGCGGCGTTCCGCCGATCGCCCTCGCGATTTGCGCGTTCATGATTGCCGCCGCGACGGTCGGCGAATATTTCGCGCCCTACGCGAAGGATGCCGTGTCGCTGGCCGACAGTCTTTTGCCGCCCGCGTGGCAGAATGGCGGCAGTCTCGGCCATCTGTTCGGCACCGATCAATTGGGGCGCGACACGCTGAGCCGCTTGATCGCGGGCGCGCGCGTGTCCCTATTCACCGCCGCCGCCGCGACGCTGATCGGCGGCGCGATCGGCGTCATGGTCGGGCTGATCGCGGGCTACGTCGGCGGGATCGTCGAATCGATCGCGATGCGTTTGGTCGACGCCTTCCTGGCCGTGCCTTTCGTGCTGATGGCGCTGGCCGTCGTGGCCGCACTGGGTTCGGGCTTCGCGAATATCGTCCTGGTCATCATCATCACCAACTGGCCACGCTACGCCCGGCTGGTGCGCAGCGAAGTGATCGGCATCAAGCAAAGCGACTACGTCACCCTGGCGCGCATCGCGGGCGTGTCGCCGCCGATCATCATGTTGCGCCACGTACTGCCCAACGCGCTCAATTCCGTCGCCGTACTCGCGATCCTCGATGTCGGCCGCGCGATCATCCTCGAATCGTCGCTGTCGTTCCTGGGTGTCGGCATCCAGCCGCCCGACGTCTCGTGGGGTTTGATGCTCGCCGACGGCCGCACTTTCCTAGGCTTCGCCTGGTGGCTCACGACCCTGCCCGGTCTCGCCATCGTGGTGACGGTTCTCGCCTTCAACACGCTGGGCCGTTGGGCCAAGCGCCGTCTCGATCCGCGCGGACAATTATGACGACGAGCGATCTTCTCGAACTGCGCGACCTTTGCGTTTCCTACGGCACGCCGGAACGGCCGCTGCCGGCGGTGGCGCATGTCGACCTCGCCATCCGCCCCGGCGAGATCATCGGGATCGCCGGTGAGTCAGGCAGCGGGAAAAGCACGCTGTGCTCGGCGATGATCCGCGCCTTGCCCGACGAAGCGCGGGTCGCGGGCGACATCGTGTTCGCCGGTCGCTCGTTGAACGCGATGGGTGCGGCCGAGCTGCGCCGCCTGCGCGGCCGCGAAATCTCGATGATTCTGCAAAATCCGATGACCTCGCTCGATCCGCTGTTCACGATCGGCGATCAGCTCGGCGAGGTGCTGACCACCCGTGCGGGCGTATCGGCGGCGGAGCGCGGCCGGCGCGTGGTCGATGTTCTGCGTGCTGTTCACCTGACGGCCCCCGAACGGCGCGTCCATCAATACCCGCACGAGCTCAGCGGCGGCATGCGCCAGCGCGTGCTGATCGGTATGGCGAGCGCCGCCGCGCCGAAACTGCTGCTGGCCGACGAGCCCACGACCGCGCTCGACGCGACGATCCAAGAGGAGATCCTGGTCCTGTTCAACGAGATCCGCGACCGCCACGGCACGGCGATCGTGGTCGTCACGCACGATCTGGGCGTCATCCGCCGCCTCTGCGACCGGATCGTCATCATGTATCTGGGGCGCATCGTCGAAGAAGGGCCGGTCGAAACCATCTTCGAATCGCCGCGACATCCCTATACGCGAGCGCTTCTGGAATCGATTCCACGCATCGATGGCAAGCGCGGCGCCTTGCGTACGATTCCGGGACAGGTGCCGAGCCTCGCCGACGCCGGCGAGAACTGCGCCTTCGCGCCGCGCTGCGCCCGCGTCCAGGCGCGTTGCCGGACCGAGATCCCGCGCGAAACGCGGATCGCCGGCGACCACCGCGCGTTTTGCTGGGATCTGGTGCCACGGCCATGAGCGGCGAGACGACAATCGCCATGCCGCTCGTGCGCGTGCGCGGCCTGACCAAACAGTTCCAGGCGCGCGGCCTCGGCTTGTTCGGCGCCACGCGGCCGGTCGTCGCCGTCGACGACGTATCGTTCGATATTCCCGCCGGCACGACATTCGGGCTGGTCGGGGAATCCGGGAGCGGCAAGACGACCGTCGCCAATATGATGTTGAAGCTGGAGAAGCCCAGCGGCGGCACCATCGAAATCGCCGGCCGCGATATCGCGGCGCACGATGCGCGCGAACGCGCCGCCAATCGCCGCATGGTTCAAGCGGTCTTGCAGGACCCCTACGGCGCGCTGAGCCCGCGCTTGCGCGTGCGCGACATCGTGGGCGAGCCGATGCGCGCCCAAGGCGAGACGCAAGCCGCGATCGATGCCGCCGTGCCGCGTCTGCTCGAATCCGTCGGCCTCGCCCGCGAAGCGGGCGCGCGTTACCCGCACCAATTCAGCGGCGGGCAGCGCCAACGCGTCGCCATCGCACGCGCCATTTCGGTCAATCCGCGCCTGCTGGTGCTGGACGAGCCCGTTTCGGCGCTCGACGTGTCGATCCGCGCGCAGATCCTCAATCTTCTGGTCGAGATGCAGGCGCGGCTCGGCCTCACCTATCTGTTCATCGGTCACGATCTGGCGATCGTGAATCACATCAGCACATCCGTCGGCGTCATGTATTTCGGCCGCATGGTCGAAATCGGCTCCGCCGATTCCGTGCTCGGCCGTCCTTTGCATCCCTATACGCGACGCCTCGTGACGGTCGCGTCGATGCGCGAACCTTTCGGCAGCCAGCGCCTGGGCAGCGGCGAATTACCCGATCCGCATAATCCGCCGAGCGGCTGCCATTTCCGCACGCGGTGCCGGTTCGCCGATGCGCGATGCGCCGCCGAACGCCCGGGGCTGCGCTTGGCGGGCGACGGCCATCAAGTCGCCTGCCACCATTTCGAAGCGATCGAAGCGGCGCAACCGCGCGCCGCGCGAACGGCCTGAGCGGGGGGAACCACATATGCGCGTTACGGCACTTTCCTATCTCGGTCTTCGCGCGAAGAACCTCGACGACTGGGCCGATTACGGAACGCGTATGGTCGGCCTACAGGCCGGCGACCGCGCCGGGGGCGTGTTGTCGTTCCGCGCGGACGAGCGCCGCCAACGCCTGTTCGTCGAAGCGGACGGCGGCGACGGAATCTCCGTCTACGGCTGGGAGGTCGCCGACGCCGCATCGCTCGACGCCTTGGCCGCGCGCGCCGAAGCGTCGGGCATCGCGGTCGCACGCGGCGATCGCGCCCTCGCCGCAAGGCGCGACGTCGCCGATATGATCGTATTGAAGGATCCGCTGGGCAACCGGCTGGAGATCGGCTACGGCGCGCGTCTGGCGGATCTGGCTTTCGCGCCGGGGCGCGCGCAATCGGGCTTCCGGACCGGCGCCCTTGGTCTTGGCCATGTCGTGATGACGACGACCGATCCCGCCGGCATGGCCGCCTTCTATCGCGACGTGCTCGGCTTCGGGGTAAGCGATTTCTACAACAAACCCTTTCCCGCCTATTTCCTGCACGTCAACGCGCGCCATCACAGCCTCGCTTTCGTCAACGGCGCGAACGGCGTGCATCACTTGATGCTGGAGCATTTCGGTTTCGACGATGTGGGCCAAGGCTACGATCTCGCCTTGCTCGACCCGGATCGTCTGGCGGTCACGCTGGGCCGCCATTGCGGCGACTACATGACCTCGTACTACACGCGCACGCCATCGGGCTTTCTGATCGAACATGGCTGGGGCGGCCGGCTGATCGATCCCGCGACATGGACGGCGAGCGAACGCCACGAAGGTCCCAGCCTATGGGGCCACGAGCGATCCTGGCTGCCGCAAGACAAGCGCGAAGCGGCGCGCGATCTGCGCTTGCGCTTGGCGGCGGAGGGTTTGCGCCGCCCCGTCCAGGTCATGCGCGGCAACTACACGCTAATGCCGGGCGACTGCCCCGAAGGAACCGTGCGCGGCACGGCGGCGAACGTCACGATGGGAGAAAATTGATGGATCTCGGACTCAAAGGCCGGCGCGCGATCGTCTGCGCGTCGTCGCGCGGTCTCGGCAAAGCCTGCGCGACGGCATTGGCGGCGGAGGGCTGCGCCGTCGTCGTCAACGGCCTCGACCCCGACCGTTTGGAAGGAACCGCCGCCGAAATCCGCGCCCTGAGCGGCGGCGCGGTCGTCGCCGTGCGCGCCGATATCCGGACAGACGAGGGGCGCGCGGCACTGGTCGCGGCGTGCCCGGAACCCGACATTTTGATCAACAACAATGCCGGACCGCCGCCGGGCAAGTTCCAGGATTGGGGCCGCGCCGAATGGATGGGCGCACTCGAAGCCAATATGCTGGCACCGATCTTCATGATCCGCGCGGTACTGCCGGGCATGCGGGCGCGAAAGTTCGGGCGCATCGTCAACATCACGTCGGCGATGGTGAAATCGCCGCGCTTTCCCGACATGGGCCTGTCGACCGCGGCGCGTACGGCGTTGACCGGATTGTGCAAGGCCGTATCGCGCGAAGCGATCGTCGACAACGTGACGATCAACAACATGCTGCCCGAGCGTATCGATACCGATCGGCAGCGTTTCATGGCCGAGCGCATCATGAAGGCCGAGGGCATCACGATGGAAGAAGCGCGCCAGCGCATCGCCGACAGTCTGCCCGCGCGCCGCTTCGGCCGGACCGAGGAATTCGGCGCCACCTGCGCGTTCCTTTGCAGCACCTATACCGGCTTCATGACCGGCCAGAATTTCCAACTCGACGGCGGATCCTACGAAGGGGTCTTCTGAACGGCTTCACCGGGCAACAAGGATGCACGACATGATTATCGATTGCCACGGCCACTACACGACCGCGCCCACGGCGTTGCAGGTTTTCCGCGATCTGCAGATCGCCTATGCCGCCGATCCCAAAAACAACCGGCCGCCGGCGGTTCCCGATATTCCCGACGCGGCGATCCGGCCCGGAATCGAAGGCGCGCAGTTGAAGCAGCAGCGCGAACGCGGCACCGACGTAACGCTATTCTCGCCGCGGGCGCTCGGCATGGGCCACCATATCGGCGATTTCGAAGTATCGAGCGTCTGGGCGCGGTTCTGCAACGACCTGATCCATCGCGTCTGCACGCTTTATCCCGGCAGTTTCGTCGGCGTCGCGCAATTGCCGCAAGTCTCCGGCGTATCGCCCAAGACGCTGATCCCCGAGCTCGAGCGGTGCGTGAAAGAGCTTGGCTTCGTCGGGCTCAATCTCAATCCCGACCCTTCCGGCGGTTATTGGAAGGAGCTGCCGCTGACCGATCGCTGGTGGTATCCGCTCTACGAGAAGATGGTCGAACTCGACGTGCCCGCGATGGTGCATGTCAGCGCGTCGTGCAATCCGTGTTTCCATACGACCGGCGTGCACTACATCAACGGCAACACAACCGCGTTCATGCAGTTTTTAACGGGCGATCTGTTCAAGGATTTTCCGACCTTGAAATTCGTCATCCCGCATGGCGGTGGGGCCGCCCCCTATCATTGGGGACGCTATCGCGGCCTAGCGCAGAATCTGAATCGCCCGCCGCTGTCAGAACACCTGCTGAAGAACGTGTTCTTCGATACCTGCGTCTACCATCTGCCGGGTATCGAATTGCTGACCAAGGTGATCCCGATCGACAATATTCTGTTCGCGTCGGAGATGGTGGGCGCGGTCAAAGGCATCGATCCCGAAACCGGCCATAATTTCGACGACACCAAGCGCTATCTCGACCAGATCACGACGTTGAGTAAGGACGATCAGGACAAGATCTTCTTCAAGAACGCGCTGCGCGTCTATCCGCGGCTAGGTCCGCAACTCGCCGCGATGCGCGGGAAATAGGCGGCCACGAGCGAATCTATGCGAACTTTCCTACCCGACAAAGAGGCCCGATTGAAAACCGGGGCTCTATTTCATCGGAACCGTTGATCAGCAATGTTGGAACGAGCCTTAACGCGACCCCCTTCCTTTCACACGTTCTCCTGAAACGCGGTCGCGCGCGTGCGGCGGAAAGCGGCAGCAGCACCAAAACCAGGAGCACCGCCGCGACCGCCAACAGCTTGGCGCTGATGGGGCGGCTGACGAAAACGGTCGGATCGCCGCGTGAGATCACCATGGCGCGGCGCAGGCTTTCCTCCATCAGCGGCCCGAGCACGAAAGCGAGCAACAGCGGCGCAGGTTCGAACTTCAGCTTCTGAAACAGATAGCCGAACACTCCGAACACCAGCAACAACACCACGTCGAAGACCGCGCGATTCACCGTGTAGACGCCGATGCAGCAGAACACCAGGATCGCGGGATAGAGATAGTGGTATGGAATACGCAACAGTGTCACCCAGATGCGGATCAGCGGCAGATTGATGATGACCAGCATCACGTTGCCGATCAGCATCGATGCGACCACGCCCCATAACAGTTCGGGGTTCTTGGCCATGATCTGCGGACCGGGCTGGATGCCCTGGATCATCATCGCACCCGCCATGAGCGCGATGACGGCATTCGAGGGAATGCCCAGCGTCAGCAACGGAATGAACGAGGTCTGCGCACCGGCGTTGTTCGCCGCTTCGGGTGCGGCCACACCTTCGACGGCGCCTTCGCCGAACTGCTCGGGCGTGCGCGACAGGCGTTTTTCAACCGCGTAGGCGGCGAAGAAGCTAAGCATTGTGCCGCCGCCCGGCAATAAGCCCAAGGCAGAGCCCAGCGCGGTGCCGCGCAAGGTCGCGGGCCAGCAGCGGCGGAAATCCTCGCGCGTCAGCCACAATCCGGAAATTCTGCTGGAGAACACGCTGCGCTGTTCCGGCTTCTCGAGATTGCAGATGATTTCGCCAACCGCGAAAATACCCATCGCCAACGGAACGAAATTGATGCCGTCGATCAGCTCCGTGAGACCGAACGTCCTGCGTGGCACGCCGGAATTGAGATCGGTGCCGACGGCCGAAAGCAGCAGGCCGAGCACGATCATCGCCAGCGACTTGGGGATCGAGCCTTGGGCCAACACGATCGCGGCGATGAGGCCCAATACCATCAGCGAGAAATATTCCGCCGGTCCGAACAGCAAAGCGAGTTGGGCAAGCGGCGGGGCGAACAAGGCAATGAACAGCGTGGCGACAACTCCCGCAAACAGCGAAGCAAGAGCCGCGATCGCCAAGGCAGCCCCCGCCCTGCCCTGGCGCGCGAGCTTGTAGCCGTCGAGGCAGGTCACCACGGACGAGCTTTCGACGCCCTCGGTGATCGCGGTAAACTATAAGGGCGACGAAGTTTTCAAAAGCTTCGTGTCGGCTTGGGCCGAATACAATCGCCGCATCGGCAACAACCAGACCTGGATCCTGGACAGCCTGAAGCCCTTCGGCATCGAACTGACCGACATGCCGCCCGGCTTCGGTTTCGGCGGCTGAAGACGGCGCATAAAACTCGGAACCGGCGGGCGACACTAGCGCCCGCCGGATTCTGTCCTCCGAGACCTTCGCGAAGTTTACGCCTAGCTCAGCATTCCTTTTTTTCGTCGCCTGGGAAACTTCTCCGGCGCATTGCTTGACTGCCGGCGCAGCTTCGCAATTTGATGCTTGCCGCGCGAAACCGAGATCTCTGTTCGGATATTCTCTTCCGACGAGTCCATCTTGAACTTCGGCGGAACGCACGGCCATGCCGTTCGGCGGCGTTCACCTCACGGGTCTCATCCTCGTTCCTTTCAAAGGCTACGATGAGCCCAAAACCTGCCATCTCGCAAAATACTCAGACTGTCCTATTGGCGCTGACAGAAGGCACTATTGCCGATCGTTCTGCCCCAACGCGGCTCTGGCAACTGCGCGCTGTGGGATAGCAACATCGAGGTCCGATAAGCTGGGCGACGGCTCTCATCTATTGCGCTAATCTCACGCAAATCCGCGTGAATATCACGCAAAAGAAGAAGAATGTTGCGATCAAGATTGATCAATTATTTGGAATTCAACGTTTATTCCCCAACACAGCGATGGCACAGCGCTTGCGATTGTCGAGGCCGAGACACAGGGTCGGCAACACATTCGTCAAACAGGGAGGCACAAAGATGGCTGTCGCACATCACAAGACAAAGCATGCCACTGCGCTGAAGCCGATGATGATGCTCCTCGGCGGCATTGGTATCGCAACGATCGCGGCCGCTGGCGGAGCCCATGCCGGCGGAGAAATTCGCGTCGGTTTCAGCCAGGACGCGCAGACGCTGGATCCGGCCAATCATCGCAACAGGGAAACGGAGACCATCATTCGCAATATGTGCGACGGTCTGCTGACCCGCGACGCGGCGATGAAGGTCGTTCCAGAAATTGCCGAGTCCTACCGGCAGATCGACGAAAAGACTTGGGAGTTCAAAATCCGCGAGGGTGTGAAATCCCACTCCGGCGCGCCCTTCACGGCATCGGACGTGAAGTTCAACCTGGATCGGCTCACCAAGCCGAACGCCATGGGCGGCCAGACCAGCCCGCGCCAAAGCCTGCTTGGGCCATTGTCGGATACCGAAATCGTCGATGCGCGGACCCTGCGCCTGAAGCTGTCGGCGCCGTGGGCGATCCTGCCGGCCATGCTGCCGTTCCAGGAGATGGTCTCCGAGGCACACGCGAAGAAGGTCGGCGATGCCGCGCTGGCGACGAGCGTCGACTGCCCCGGCCCGTACAAGCTGGTGGAATGGCGCCGCGGTGATTCCATCATCATGGCGCGCGATCCGAACTACTATGGCGGTTCGTCGGCGATTCCGCCCGTCGGCCCCGCGAAGCCGGATCGCGTCATCTTCAAAATCATCCCGGAGAACGCGTCGCGCGTCGCGGCGCTGCTGGCCGGCGAAGTCGACATCATCAACGAGTTGCCGGCTTCGTCGATCCGGCAGGTCGAGGCGAGCGACCGTGCAAAAGTCATGGCCGTGAACGGCACCCGCACGTTCTTTGTGGCGCTGAACATGGCGCGCAAGCCGTTCGACGACCCGCGCGTTCGCAAGGCGCTCAATCACGCGGTCGACCGCAAGCTCATCATCGACCGGATTCTCGAGGGCAAGGCGACCGCGCTCAACGGCGTCATGAGCCCCGACGCGTTCGCTTTCAACAGCGCGTTGCCCGAGTACAAATACGATCCCGAACAGGCGAAGAAGCTGCTTGCCGAAGCGGGCTATCCGAACGGCATCGAGTTCACCATCGACACGACCGGCGCGTTCAAATCGACGGCCGAAGCGATCGCAGCACTTATGGGCCGCTCGAATATCAGGGCCAAAGTTCAGGTGTGGGAAGGCGCCGTAATCTCGCCGATGTGGGCTACCGCCGACAAACGCGCGGAGCGTGACGCCTATCTGACCTCGTGGGGCAACGGGGCGCTCGACCCCTCGGACATCATGGTCCCGACGCTGCGCACCAAAGGGCGCGGAAACTATGCCGGCTTCTCGAACGCGAGGGTGGATACGTTGCTCGACGCGGCCGAAACGGAAGCCGACCCCGCCAAGCGGGCGGATATGTACAAGGAGGCGCAAGTGATCGTGAACGCGCAGGCGCCGTGGATTTTCCTGTGGCTGCCGCAGGATCTCTACGGCGTTTCGAAGCGCCTGAAGGGCTGGTCGCCTTCGGCCGATTCGCGCATCAACCTGCATGACGCGAGCGTCGACTAACGCGGCGCTTCGAAAGGCGGGTTCACTTCGATGCGAATGGCGCGACTGGTCGAGCGACTGATCGGCCTCGTTCCGGTTCTGCTCGGTGTGAGCGTGATCGTCTTCCTGATGATCACGCTCACGCCCGGCGACCCGGTGCAGATCATGCTTGGTGACTCGCGCTCCTCGCCCGAACAGGAAGCCGCGCTGCGCCACGACATGGGACTGGACCGTCCACTCCACGAGCGGTTCGTGCTGTTCATCGGAAATGCGGCACGCGGCGAGTTCGGACTGTCGTTCTTTCATCGCCGGCCGGTGATTGAGGTGATCGGAGAAAGGCTTCCGGCGACGATCGAGTTGACCCTCGCGGCCCTCGTCTTGTCGCTCGTCATCGCGATCCCGCTCGGTGTTCTTGCGGCGGTCCGGAAGAACTCCTGGCTCGACCGGCTGGCGACCGTGTCCTCGCTCTTCGGTGTCTCGATGCC
This sequence comes from Alphaproteobacteria bacterium, assembly GCA_017308135.1. Lineage (NCBI taxonomy): Bacteria > Pseudomonadati > Pseudomonadota > Alphaproteobacteria > Alphaproteobacteria bacterium. Next base: position 72,167 of record JAFKFM010000010.1, on the reverse strand, counting down.
GGGATTCTGGTTCGGAATTCTGCTGATCCTTCTATTCTCGGTGAAGCTGGGATGGTTCCCCGTGGCGGGCCGCATCGGTTACGCGAGCGAGGTACCCGCGATAACCGGGATGCTTCTGCCCGACGCGCTGTTAGCGGGGCGATTCGATAGCTTTTGGCAGGCGCTACGACATATCGCGCTTCCCGCCGTGACGCTCGCGCTGCCGATGGCCGCCGTGCTCATGCGCGTGACCCGCTCCTCGATGATCGAGGTGCTCCGGTCGGATTACGTCTTGTTCGCCGAGGCGAAGGGACTGAGCCGCGCGCGGGTCATCGGCCGGCACGCTCTGAAAAACGCGTTGATCCCGACAGTGACGGTCGCGGCGCTTGAGACCGGATCGCTACTCGGCGGCAACATGATCGTCGAAACGGTTTTCGGGTGGCCCGGCTTGGGGCGGCTCGTCGTCGAGGCCATCTTCAGCCGCAACTATCCGCTCGTTCAGGCCGCCGTGCTGCTCTATGCGGTGACCTATGTGATGCTGAACTTCCTCGCGGATCTGCTCTACACCAAGCTCAACCCGAGGGTCCGGTTGTGAGCGCTGGCGCCGTCCTCGCCCGCGACGCGGAATCTCCGCTGCAACTCGGAGTCGCCCGCTTCCGCGAGAATCATCTTGCGCTGTGGGCCGCCGGCATCACGCTGCTGTTCGTGTTCGCCGCGGCGTTCGCGCCGTGGATCGCGCCGCATGATCCCGGTGAAGCCGATTTGTTTCGTCGTCTCCAGCCGCCGGCGTGGCTGGGGGGAGAATGGGCATTTCCCCTGGGGTGCGACGCGCTGGGGCGGGATATCCTATCGCGGTTGATCTACGGTGCACGCGTATCGATTCTCGTCGGCGCGATCGTGGTACTGATCGCGACGATAACCGGAATTGTCGCCGGTTTGGCCGCCGGCTACCTGCGCGGCTGGGTCGATACCCTTATTTCGGGCGTCGTCAATATCCTGCTGGGCTTCCCCTATCTCATCTTCGCCATCGGCCTGATGGCGATGATGGGCCCGGGCTTGCAGAACATCGTGCTGGCGCTCGTCTACAAGGAATGGGTCGTTCCATGCCGCATCGTTCGCGGCGAGACGCTGGCGGCACGCGAGATCGAATATGTCGAAGCCGCGAAGTCGCTCGGCGCGTCGCGCGCGCACATCATGCTGCGTGAGATCCTGCCCAACATCGTGTCGCCCGTCGTCGTCGTCGCCACGGTGCGCGTCGCTCACGTGATCATTCTGGAAGCCAGTCTTTCCTTTTTGGGACTTGGCGTGCAGCCGCCGACGGCCTCCTGGGGATCGATGGTGGCAGACGGGCGCGAGTTTCTGATCGACGCGTGGTGGGTATCGACATTTCCCGGCATCGCGATCCTGCTGCTGGTCATGGCGATCAATGTGGTCAGCCAAGCGCTGCGCGACTCCTTCGATCCAAGGATCCAGGAATGAACGGGACGCCCGACCGGAGCCCGCTGCTCGTCGTCGAGGGTCTGCGGACGACCTTCCCGACCCGCGCCGGTCTCGTCGAAGCAGTCGACGACGTGTCGCTGACGGTCCACGCCGGCGAATGCCTCGGTGTTGTCGGCGAATCGGGATCGGGGAAGAGCGTCACCTTTCTCAGCGTGCTTGGTCTCGTCCGGCCGCCGGGCCGCGTCGTGGCGCGAATGCTCCGGTTCGACGGCGTCGACCTTCTGTCGCTCGACGAAGGACAGCGACGTGCGATCCGCGGACGAGACATCGCGATCACGATGCAGGATGCGCTGACCGCGCTGAATCCCGGCTTTACCGTCGCCACGCAGATCACAGAGGTGATGCTCGCCCACGGGCGCGCACGCTCGACGGATGAGGCGCGCAGCAAGGCGATCGACATGCTGCGGCTTGTCGGCATTCCGGCCGCCGCGGCGCGGCTCGACGATTACCCCCACCAGTTCTCTGGGGGTATGCGCCAACGCATCATGATCGCCACGGCGCTCGCCTGCCGTCCGCGCCTATTGATCGCCGACGAGCCGACAACCGCGCTCGACGTGACGATCCAGGCCCAGGTGCTGGATCTGATCCGGGATCTTCGCGCCGAACTGGGAATGAGCGTCATCCTCATCACCCACGATCTCGGCGTGGTCGCCGAGCAGGCCGACCGCGTGATGGTGATGTATGCCGGACAGGTCGTGGAACAAGGACGGACGGCGGCGGTGATCGACCGGCCGATGCATCCGTACACCCGAGGATTACTGCGGTCGATGCCCAGCCTCGACACGCTGGACCAACCCATCCGTCCAATTCCGGGGCAGGTTCCGGCAGCGACGAGCCTGCCGGCACATTGCCGATTCCTCGATCGCTGCGACATGGCGCTGGAAACCTGTCGCGTTCCCGTCGCTCTCGCGCGGCCGAACGACGACCGCCAGTCGCGGTGCCTGCGGGCATTGGAGATCGGCAATGTCTGAGGTCGCGAATGCCCCACTGTTGACCGCGGCGTCGGTGACGAAAGCCTTCCCGCTCGCCACCCCCTTGCTGGAGCGGATCGCACGCCGTCCGCCGGTATTGGTTCGTGCCTTGAGCGGAGTCAGCTTCTCCATCGCACGCGGCGAGACTCTGGGTTTGATCGGGGAGTCCGGTTGCGGCAAGTCGACGCTCGGGCGCACCGTACTCAACCTGCATAGGGCCGACGCGGGAGAAGTGACGTTTGACGGCGTTTCGATCTCGCGGATGCCGGACGAGGTATTCCGGCCGTATCGGCGCCGCATGCAGATCATTTTCCAGGACCCCTACGCTTCGCTCAACCCGCGTCGCTCGGTCGGCGAGATTGTGGGCTTGCCCATCCGGCTGCACGAGGGCGCGAAGTCGCGCGAGGCGGAACAACGAGCAGCGTCATTTCTGCCGAAGGTCGGGCTCTCGCCCGACCATCTGCGCCGTTATCCGCACCAATTCTCCGGCGGTCAGCGGCAGCGCATCGGGATCGCCCGCGCGTTGATCCTCAAGCCTGAATTCGTCGTGTGCGACGAGCCGGTATCGGCGCTCGACGTGTCGGTCCAGGCGCAGATTCTCGAGCTTCTCCTCGGATTCCGGCAGGAGTTCGGCCTCACCTATCTGTTCATCAGTCACGACCTCGCGGTTGTGGGACGCCTCGCCGACAGGATCGCGGTGATGTATCTCGGCGAGATCGTCGAAATCGGTCCGCGCGACGCCATCCTCGGATCGCCCGCACACCCCTACACGCGGGCATTGATCGCCGCCGCACCCCGTCTGAAGAGGGGCGATACCACCGAGCGGCTGCGGCTGACGGGCGACCTTCCCTCACCGCTTTCCCCGCCGTCCGGCTGCCGATTCCATACGCGGTGTCCGAACGCGATGCCGATCTGCGCGACGCAGGCGCCGTCGATCACGAACATGGGGCCCGGACATAACGTCGCCTGCCATCTGCACGGACAGACACCATGACGAAACCTCTGCATCCACGCGTCTTGACCGGCGATGCCTATACGCGGGGGCTTGCCCAGTCGCGCTTGCACGGTGTCGATGCAGCGGCCGTGGCTTCGACCGTGGCGCAACGCCATTCCGCCGCCCGCTCGGTGCTCGAGACCGTATCGGCGCGACGCTACCTCGCGCAACAACGGGCGTTCGCCGAAGAGCACGCCGCGCCAGAGCTTGCGGAGATGCGGGGCATTTGCGAAGGCTTCCGCATCGACGAAGACCAGGTGTTCGCGCTGTTTCACCTGTCAAACCTTTCGGGGATCCACGAGACCGACGGGTGTTCGGCGTGGGCGCGGCCGTCCCCCGCCGGCGGCGCGGTGCTGGCCAAGAACCGGGACCTCTCCGGTCCGCACCGCGACGGGCAGGAAACGTTCCTCCATGTCGATCCAAAGTCTGCCGGAGGCCCCTTCTTCTGCGTGGGAACACTGGGAGCGCCGGGCGCTTATTCATCCGGGATGAATGCGGCCGGACTTGCGCTGGCCGACACGTCGATCCAAGCGCCAACGCACGGCATCGGCTGGCTTCGCTATTTCCTCATGACGCGGCTTTTGAATTCCTGCAGTAACGTGGAGGAAGTCTGCGCAACGATCGCAGCCTTACGCCATGCTGGCGGCGGCAGTCTGATCCTAGCCGATGCAAGCGGCGACGTGGCGGTGGTCGAACTGCTCCATGACGGCGCGCGAATCTCGCGGCATGCGCCCGCCTTCCGCAGCAATCATTTCTGGTGCGAGAATCCGGACACCGTTCGCTCCCGTCTTTCGCCCGCCGCGCTCAGATCGACTCTTGGACGGCGCGAAACGCTGGGCGCGATGCTCGGCGCCGGGGGCGCCCCGGATGAGCCCGAAACGATCATGCGCGCGATGGCCGATCATGGCGACGAGCGGCGTGAGGGACTTTGCCGTCACGGCGGGGAAGACGGATCCCATACCGTATCGACCGTCGTTTACCGGACGATCGACCTAGCAATTCTGTTCTCCCGAGGCGCGCCCTGCCAATCGCCAAGAGAAGTCGCGGATCTTCGTACGTTGACGCGCGAGGCACGCGTATGAAGCCGAGTATTCCTGCGCTCCGACAGATCCTCGGCCGGCATCCAGCCATCGAAGATGCGCGGCGTCTCATCGGGAAGGCGGCTCGGAGCCCTGCCCGGACCATTCTGATCTATGGCGAAACGGGGACGGGCAAAGGCCTGGTCGCCCGGGCGATTCACGAAGAGTCGAATCGGGCGGGTGCGCCCTTCGTCGACATCAATTGCGCCGCGATGCCTGCGGAACTAGTTGAGTCCGAGCTGTTCGGCTTCGAGCGCGGCGCCTTCACAGGTGCGACGACGAAGAAGATCGGGCTCGTCGAGGCGGCCGATGGCGGCACGCTGTTCCTCGACGAAATTCGCGAGTTGAGTCCGGTCCTGCAGGCGAAACTCCTTACCTTGATGGATACGCAGCGATTCCGCCGGATCGGGTCGGTCGCGCCCATCACGGTCGATGTGCGCTTCATAGCCGCCACGAACCGGATCTTGTTCGCCGAAGTGCGCGAAGGGCGGTTCCGCGAGGATCTCTACTACCGGCTGCAGGTGATCGCGATCAACCTGCCGCCGCTGCGCGAGCGTGGGGCCGACATCGTCTATCTGGCCCGGCACTTCCTTGCGGAACTATGTGTCCGTTACGAGCGCTCACCCATGGCGATCTCGGCTGAGGTGGAGGCGCTTTTCACCGCCTATCGGTGGCCCGGCAATGTGCGCGAACTCGAGAACCTTCTCGAGCGGATCGTGGCCCTCGAAGAGGCCGATCGGATCGAACTGAGCCACATTCCAGCCCGCGTTCTGCGTGACGTCAGGACGCCGCGGACGGGGCTTTCGACGCCGGAGGCCGAAGGCATCGCGATGCCCGGTTTGCGCGCCGACGCACCCGTCAATTTCCACGCCGCCAGCCAGCAATTTCAGCGCGAACTTGTCCGGCAGGCGCTGGAGAACGCGGGCGGCAATGTCGCGCGGGCGGCGGCTTCGCTGCGCCTGACCCGCCACGCTCTACGCCACCAAATGAAGCGGCTCGGCCTCACCGATGCCGGGAACATCGATAAAGCTTGAGGAGGCAGTCGTGTCACGCTCGATGAAGGTCATATGCCCGAATGGACATCTCGGTTTCGCACCCTCGAAGACCGCGAGCTTCGCGATCGGCGTGGAAGCGGATCCGGATATCATCGCCGCCGACTCGGGCAGCGACGATGTGGGGCCGGGACCGCTCGGTTCGGACACCTCGACCAGCCCGCTCGCCTGGCAGACCCACGATCTCGAATTGATGTTGCTCGCCGCGCGGCGCAAGGGCGTCCCGATGATCATCGGATCGGCGGGCGACACGGGCACGAACAGCCGCGTGGATATGTATGTCCGGATCATCCGGGAGCTGGCGCGCAAGCACCAACTCGCGCCTTTCAAACTCGGATACTTCTATTCCGAGGTGGATAAGGAGTGGCTGCGCGGAAAAATGCGCTCGGACGATCCGGTCACCGGCCTGGATGCGCGCGAGAATCTGACGGAAGCGGAACTCGACGCGACGGAGCGCGTGGTGGCGATGGCCGGGGTCCATCCGTTCATCAAACTGCTCGACATGGGCGCCGATGTGATCATCGGCGGACGCTCGAGCGATTGCGCGATCTTCGCGGCGCCTGCGATCCGGGCCGGATATCCGGAGGCGCTATCCTACTATCTCGGCAAAGTGCTGGAATGCGCCTCGTTCTGCGCCGAACCCTATGGCGGCAAGGAAACGGTTCTGGGCGAGATCACCGACGACGCGGTACGCGTCACCGCGATGCATCCGGAGCAGCGCTGCACGGTGGCATCGGTCGCCGGGCACGCGATGTACGAGCGATCCAACCCGTTCTACGAGTATGTCGCGGGCGGCCGTTTGGACATGAGTGCTTGCCACTACGAACAGGTTGGCCCCAAGACGACGCGCGTAACCGGGCCACAGTTCGAGCCGGCGGCGCGCGTGCGCGTCAAGCTCGAGGGCGCGGGGAAGATCGGCGAACGATATGTGGGGATCGTCGGAATTCGCGACCCTTACACGATCGCCAATGTCGACAAAGTCATCGAATGGGCCCGCCAGCAAGCGCGCGAACGCTTCGGCAATGCGAACCATGAGCTGCACTACACGGTATATGGGCGTGACGGCGTGATGGGCACGATGGATCCGGACCGCGACAAGCCCGCCCACGAGCTCGCCGTCATGGTCCAGGGTATCGCGCCGACGGCCGAGATGGCCGAGGAAGTCTGCATGACGGGCACGCGCCAGATGTTCTATGCCCGGCTGCCCGATGTGAAGGGAACCGCCGGTTCCGTGGCCTTCGCGCTCGACGAGGTGTTGCGGGCCAGCGCCGCTTATCGCTGGACTCTCAACCACACGGTTGCCGTCGACGATCCGCTGGAGCTTTTTCCCTGTCACATCGCGACGGTCGGCCCCTGAAAGCGGAGATCAACAATGTCGTCCACGACCCTTTCCAGCCTCGCCAAGACGATCCGCTCCAAGAACGCGGGGACGGACAAGATCACGTTCGATATCATTTTCACCGATCGCGATAACTATCGGCGCGTCCTCCAATCGAACGTGCTGACCCGGCCAAGCGTCGCGGCACTGTTTGGGATCGACGAAGCCCGGATCACCGACTTCGTCGCGTTCGATCCGGCATTCGCGATTAAGTTCACAATGTTGCGGGAAAGACCGTCGGGGTCTCCAGGGGACGGCGATATCTTCGGCGCGCAACAATACGCCCCATTGCTGTCTTTGGTGGTTCCTTGACCCGCATATTGGGAAAGGTGCTTCGGCGCCCATGGCTCGCCCTTTCAGGCAAGCGGCCAGCGCAAGACTTGTGATGCAGAATGCCGAAGCCCGCCGCTGGTTTCCCAGGGCGGGCTTCTTCGTCTCTCACGTGATGGTCGGAGCGGCGGGATTCGAACCCACGACCCCCAGTCCCCCAGACCGTGTAAAATCATTAAATATCAACAATGTTTTCCACGATATCGAAGCATTTTGAGGCCTATTGTGGAAAATACGCCTAATCTGGAATCCACAAAGCGAGATATTCGGCCCATCTAAGCTCCCGTCAGATCGGGATACGCAAGCTGTGCTTCAGCGCGATCGCGCTTCGGGCGACCTGCAACGCGTCGAGATCGACGTGCCGAACGCCGGGAACTTCCTCGCAAAGGGCCCGCACCGCATCGTGTTGCGCGCGCGAAGCGACCACCCCCCATACGCGCGCGACCCCGGAATCCACCGAGATGTTAACCAAGGCGCTGTCGCTCCAGCTTTCCTTGCGCAGGCGCTTGCGGATCTCGGCAGAACATTCGGCATCGCCGAGTGCCACGCCGCCTTCCGCCGCCAGCGCGGCCTTGGCGAAGGCGCTCAGCACGTCCGCTCGGCTGACGACGCCGACCACGCGGCCGCTTTCCCCGACGACGGGCACGCGCTTGATGCGATGCTTGTCGAGCAACGCGACGATCGCCGGCAGCTTCGTGTCCGGCGTGATGGTCACGACCTGGCGGCTCATCGCATCCGCGACCTTACGCCCATGCGCGCGCGCATAGTCGCGCGCGAGATCGCGATCGGGGGTCAGAAGATTGAGCCACCAGGAGCCCTTCTTTCGCGTGTCGAGTTCGATCCGGTGCACGAGGTCGCCCTCGCTCAGCACCCCGATCGGCCGGCGCTTCGAATCGAGCACCAGCAGCGCGCTGACTTTGCGTTTCAACATGAGCTTGGCGGCCAATCGCACCGACATGTCCGGCGCGATCGATGCAACGCGCGTCGTCATGATGTCCTTGGCGGTCGTTTTGTCGATCGTCATTCTATCCTCCCCGAATCGTTCGTTCTAAATTTGGCGACTGCGCTAGCGACAGCAAGTCCAACATGAGCGATGAATTGTCGCGGAAACCACACCACCACGCCGGAAAACCAGCCCGTCTGCCACTTCCGGCCAATCATGGAATCCTGCCGACGAACCGCGCGCCGAGCCCAAGCCGGATCTGCTTCTCGATCTCCACCGCCACGAAGAACGCGGCGCCGATCGCGACGATCAGAATGCCGTCTCCCGCGGGGACCGCCCGCGTGCCGAACACGGCCTGCAACGGCGCCAGATAGGTCACCGCGAACTGCGCCGCCGTGATCGCGACGACGACCGTCCAAACGACCTTCGTTCCCTTCGCCGCCGCCCAGGTCAGCGACGCGCCGTGAATGTTGCGGATGAAGAAGAGATGGTAGATTTCGAGGACGACCAGTGTGTTCATCGCCATCGTCTGCGCGAGTTCGATCGGATAACCGCGATCGATCGCGTATCTGAACACGCCGAACACCGCCGCCAGAAACAGGCCCGCGACCAGAACGACATGCCAGACCAGCTCACCGCTTAGAATCGGCGCATCCCGCGCGCGCGGCGGACGCGCCATCGTGCCGGGTTCCGTTGGCTCGAACGCCAGCGCTAGTCCGAGAGTGACCGCCGTGATCAAGTTGATCCACAGGATCTGCACCGCCGTCACGGGCAGGGCCAAGCCAAGCAACAAGGCGAGCACAATAACCATGGCTTCGCCGGCGTTGGTCGGCAGCGTCCAGCTGATCACCTTTTTGAGATTGTCCCACACCGTGCGGCCTTCGCGCACCGCCGCCGCGATGGACGCGAAGTTGTCGTCGGCGAGCACTAGATCGGCGGCTTCCTTGGCGGCTTCCGATCCTTTGAGCCCCATCGCGATTCCCGCGTCGGCCCGTTTCAGCGCCGGAGCGTCGTTCACGCCGTCGCCCGTCATCGCCACCGACAGGCCGCGCGCCTGCAACGCCGTCACCAGGCGCAGTTTATGTTCGGGACTGGTGCGCGCGAAAACGTCCGCGCTCGCAACCTCGAGCGCCAATTGCGCATCGTCGAGCTTGTCCAAATCGGCGCCCGTTAACACGCGGGACGGGTTTTCCAAACCGATCTGCGCGGCGATCGCCGCCGCCGTACCGGCATGATCGCCGGTGATCATCTTGACACGGATGCCGGCGGCACGGCATTCGGCGACCGCAGCGATCGCCTCGGGGCGCGGCGGGTCTATCAATCCGACGAGCCCGATGAACGTCGAGCCGCCTTCCAGCGCGAGGTGATCGATATTCGCGCCCGCCTCGGCACGCTCGGCGAAAGCGAGGACCCGCAATCCACGACGCGCCATCGCGTCGGCCCGATCTTGCCATCGCCCAGCGTCGATACCAGCACACATTCCAAGGACCCGCTCGGGAGCGCCCTTCACACAGGTTACACGCTCGCCGGCGGTCTCCGTCAGAACGGCCATGAACCGGTGACGGCTATCGAACGGAACGGCGTCCAATCGGCGTCCGTCGCGGACGACACCCGCTTTCGCCGCGAAAGCCAGCAGCGCACCTTCCATTGGATCGCCTTCGACGGTCCAGTGCGCGCCGTCGCTATGAAGCTCGGCGTCGTTGCAAAGCGCCGCGGCGCGCGCCAGCCGCGTCAGATCGCCGGCCGGAGCGATCGTTCCCGACGGCGCGTATCCCTCGCCCGTTACGGCGAATGAACCATCCGCCGTCTCGGCGGCGGCGACGGTCATCTCGTTGCGGGTCAGCGTCCCGGTCTTGTCGGTGCAGATGACCGAGACCGAGCCGATCGCCTCGATGGCGGGAAGCCGTCTCACGATGGCATGCCGGCGCGCCATCGCCTGCACGCCGATCGCCAGCGTGATGGTCATCACGGCCGGGAGCCCCTCCGGGATTGCCGCGACCGAGAGGCCAACGACAGCCATGAACAACTCGGAGAAGTCGTGATGCCCGACGAAGTACCCATAGACCAGCAGCAGAGCAGCCGCGAGAAGGATCAAAAACGACAGCCATCGCGCGAAGTGGTCCATCTGCGCGACGAGCGGCGTGGTCAATTGTTCGACGCCTTCCAACAAACCGCCGATACGGCCGATTTCCGTGTCGCGCCCGGTCGCCACCGCCAAGCCGCGCGCCGTACCGCTCGTGATCAGTGTGCCCGACCAAAGCATCGATCGCCGATCGCCGAGCGCTGCATCCGGCCGTGCGACGTCCACAGACTTTTCGACGGGCACGGACTCGCCCGTCAGAACCGCCTCTTGCGCCGCCAAGCCGCGCGCCTCGACGATGCGAAGATCCGCCGGTACCTTGTCGCCGGCATCGAGAATGACGATGTCGCCCGGCACGAGTTCGGCACCGTCGATCGTCATGCGCCGCCCATCGCGCAGCACGGCCGCATGGGGCGCCAACATGTCCCGGATCGCGGCCATCGCCGCTTCGGCCTTACCCTCTTGGATGAATCCGATCATCGCATTGGCCAAGACCACCGCAAGGATGACGCCGGTATCGATCCAGTGCTGCATAGCAGCCGTCACCGCCGCCGCCGCCAGCAGCACGTAGATCAGAACGTTGTGAAACTGGATCAGAAAGCGCAGAAGAGGCCCGCGCGAAGATGCCGGCGGCAGCCGGTTGGGGCCATGTTCGGCCAACCGCCTTGCCGCTTCATCCGCCGTCAGACCGCCGGGGCCGGATGCGAACGCCGCGAAGCAGGTTTCGACGTCGCGCGCATGGGGATCGGTGAGTTTCATATCAGCGCGCCTCCACTCTGGGAATTCTTCATCGTTACCCGGCCTTGCCGCCTTCGGCGGCGATCGGCGAAACATCGATACGTTCGACGGGTTCTGCGCCGCACAGCAACTCGACCGCGCGATCGGCGGCGTCTTGGAAAGGCTCCAGCACCAGATCGACCCCCGCTTCCTGCAACAGGCGGCGATCGTAGTCTCCATGCGACGCCGCCGCGATCCGACCGCGATACCCCGCCGACCGCGTCAACTGAATCAATGTGCGCCGCGCGTCTTCATGGCTGAGGCCAGCCGGGTGGATCGGCACGGTGGACAAGATCCATTGGGCCCGGCCGAACGGAATCTCGGAGACGAATTCGGGGTCCGAGGCATCGCCGAATTCGGCGTCCAACCCGAGCTCGCGCCAACGCTTTACTGCTTGCGGATTGAAGTCGATCCCGAGCACGCGAATTCCGCGTTGCCGAAGCCGTGTCCCGATTGCCGTACCGAAGCGTCCGAGCCCGAAAACGACTACCGTGAATTCGCCCGACATGCGGCGCCCAGCGAACGACTCTTCGCGATGCGCGCCGCCGCGCTCGAACACGCCGAGCGCAGGTTCGAACAGCGCGTAGAGTCGATGGGAGTGAACGATCATATAGGTCGATGCCGCGATCGTAACGAGCCCCACCATCGTAACCAGCCCCAGAGCGTCCGGGCCCACATGCCCGAGCGATACTCCCATCGCCGTGAATATCAGCGAAAATTCGCTGATCTGCGCGACCGTCAGACCGGCCAAAAAGCCCGTCCGCTTCGCGTAACCCATAGCCCCGAGTATCGCGAGGACGATCAGTGGATTGCCGACCAGTACGAAAGCCGAAAACACCGCTGCGGCGGTTGCGTGCGCGCCAAGTGTCGACAAATCGAGCTTCGCGCCCAACGCGACGAAAAAGAACAACAGAAGGAAGTCGCGCAGCGGCGCCAACCGCGCGGAGATTGTTTCGCGGTACGGCGTCGAGGCCAAAGCGATTCCCGCCAACAGCCCCCCGATTTCCTTGCCGAGCATTGCCGCTTCGCCCGCCGCCGCAAAAATCGCCGCGATAGCTATTGCGCTGATCGTCAACAACTCGGGCGAACGCGCCAGCCACATTGTCAGCGGCGTCGCGAAGAACTTTACGAACAGGAAGACAGCGGCGGCGAGGCCCGTCCCCGCCGCCAAGATGGCGAACCAAGATCCCGGCTCCGCAACATCTTCGGCGTTGGCGCCGATCCCGATCGCTGACAACGCGACCATCGCCGCTACTACGCACAGATCCTGAACAATCAAGAAGCCCAGCGCGATTTGCCCGTGAAGGGAATCGATCTCGCGCTTGTCGGAGAGGAGTTTGACGACGATGATCGTTGACGAGAATGTCAGCGCGACCGCGACATACAAGCTCGTCACATGATCAAGGCCGAGGCCAAGACCGATGAGATAGCCGAAGAAAGACGTGAAAGCGACTTGGCCGAGCCCCGTGACGACGGCGACGTAACCTAAAGAGCGGATCAGCGCCACATCGAGCTTGATGCCCACCAAAAACAACAGGACGGCGATGCCAAGCTCGGACATCAACTCGATATAGCCCGTTGCGGCGACGATATTCAATGCCGACGGTCCGGCAAGCAGCCCGGCTGCGATGAATCCGACGATCAACGGCTGGCGCAAAATGCTGCCGGCCAAACCGACCGCAGCCGCCACCGCCAGCAACAATGCAACTTCTGCGAAATTTATCATCCGTGAAAACCCGAGACATACCCATATCTCGGATGGTGTTTGCGTAGTTGCGCCGCAAACGCCGTCCCGAGGTTTAGTTGGCGAAAATGCCCTGTTTTCTGGCTGCAAGGGCTTTCGATACGGATGTCAAATGACCGATTTGAGCTTGTCATATCGATATTTTTCTACATCACGAAGACGGGAAACTCTTTAACCGCCACCTCACTGCGAATTGGCGTTGACCGTCAACGTAGACGAACAAGCGTCGCATTCATTGACCTGCATCAAGTACGGCACTTGTAACTTGTGATCGAATACGCACTTCACTGAAGCGGGTGATCAACGCATGAAGCGACTGGCACTAGCGACGGATTTCTCGGAACGCTCCGATCGAGCGTTGCGGCGCGCCGTACTTCTCTCGCGGCGTAGCGGCGCCGTGATCGATCTAGTCCACGTGATCGACGACGATCGTCCCCGCCGCATTGTCGAGCAAGAGAAGCACGAGGCGTGGCTGCTGCTGACGGAACTCGCCGGGTCGTTGAAAAGCGTCGATGGCGTCGCCTCGACGATTCGCATCGAACTCGCCGATCCGTTCGCGGGGATTTTGAAGTCGGTGGACGATCCGGCCCCCGACATGCTCGTCATCGGTCCGCATCGGCGTCAAATTCTACGCGATGCGTTCACCGGCACGACGGCCGAACGCACGATACGCGCGGCCACGTGCCCGGTCCTGATGGCGAACGGCCCGCCCTTCGGGGATTACGGCCATGTCATGCTGACGACCGATCTCTCCGAGGGCTCGCGCAAAGCACTCAAACGGCTCGTCCGGCTGGATTACTATTTCAGTGGCCGGCGATCCATACTGAACGTGTTCGATGCACCGGCCTTGCGGCTGGCGATGTCGTCGTTCGTCGCGGAACGCGACCGCGAAGACTATCTTGATGGGCTGCGCGCCGACGCACGGCGCGATCTAGTTGTTTTCGCGACTGAGATCGGCGCCGCCAGCGCCGAGTGCCTCGTCCGCCACGAAGCGGCGGCGCCCGCCGTGGAAATTCTAGAGGAAGCCGTCGCGCGTCGAGCCGATCTCCTTGTCGTATCCACGCAAAGCCGCACGACATTGGCGCGGGCCGTACTGGGAAGCGTCGCGGAACGGGTACTCGCTTCGGCGTCGATCGACGTCCTCGTATTGCCGCCGCCGGAACGGGAGACTGAAGAATGAAGAACACGGAAATCGGCGAGCGCGGCGCAGAGCCGTACAGGCTCCAGCGTATTCTCGTCGCCGTCGATCTCGGCGTTTGCATGGATCGGGCTGCGGATCGAGCGCTAATGCTTGCCGCGCAAGGCGCCGCCGTCCATTTCGTACATGTTGCCGAACCCTCGGCGCCCGCCGATGGGGTCGCGATCGGCCGGCTCTGGGAGGCCATGACGCGGCTGACCACCGAAATCATAGAAAATACTCCGGCCGGACGGATCGTCGTGACGGGCGAAGTTCTTCAGGGCGCGATCGACGACACAGTCGTCCGTGCCGCAGGCACGATGGGCGCCGAGATTGTCGTCGTCGGCAGCCCGCGCGACATGACTTTGATGGGTATGATTCGCGGTACCGTCATCGATAACATTATCCGGAGAGCGAATTGCCCGATTCTCGTCGTCAAGGCGCGCGCGCGGCGCCCTTACGCGAAGATCGTGGCCGCCGTCGATTTGGAAGGGTCGTCGCGCAAGGCGCTGACCTTCGCGCTGAAGGCATTTCCCGACGCGGCGATCGAAGTCGTCCATATCGACGAAGGCGGAGATGCTGCCGATGAGGCGGCGCTCCGGCGTCGGCTCGAGCAATTAACCGCCGAATGCGTTGCCGATACCGGACGGGCCGCGGCCTATGGGCACGGGCTCCGTTCCATCCGTGTCGCGCAAGGTCGAGCAGCCGGGATTCTGCTTGAAGAGCTTCCACGCATGTCGCCGGATCTCGTCGTTCTTGGAACGCATGGGCGGATCGGTATCGATAGCCTCGTGTTCGGAAGCGTCGCGGAAACGCTGACCGCGCTTCTCGCGCAGGATACGATCGTCGTGCGCGCTTGAACGGTCGCCGGGCGATGGGCGCCGGAAGCGCACGGAATTACACGCGCCTGTCCCCGGCTACGCCCATCGCCGCGCGAGCGGCGGCCAGCCGGTTGTGCGCCTTCCACGCCAACCGCGCCGCCTCCCGGTACGACCGCGCGCGATCAAGCATCTGGTCGAATTCTTGGACATCCATAACGCCGGCGGCCGTCGCCGACAGAAGCGTCGTTTTCAACGCTTCGTAAGCGCCCTCCACCTCGCCGGTCGCGGCCCGTATCCGCGCCGTATCGCCGCCGCTCTCGACGGTCAAAGCGAGGCAGCCGCGCGTCGCCTTCTCGATAAGCTCGACGCCGCCGGCGAGCGGAGAACCGGCGGCGATCGACGGCGGCATCGCTGGCAACGCGATCCCGGCGAGCGCGTCGGTGTGCTGACTGGCGCGTAAAACATGCGGCAGCGCGCGGGCCATATCGGCGGGAAGCGGCGACTTGCCGAGGCGAATCAGAAACGTCCGGATTGCGACGCCAAGGCTTCGAACCGCCGCGGGCCCCTTCAACTTGCCGCCTTCGCTTTCGCGTCGATGCGCATCGCCGGTGGCAAGAACGGCTGCAGCCGCAGCGGCCAAATGCCGTTCGCTTTCGCGGATCAAACCGCCCGCCGCGAGCGCCGGCACGGCCTCGAGGCCGGCGTCCAAGAATTTAGGCCGTGCAACGGCCTCATCGCCGCTCGCGAACATCCGCGCGAGCCAGCGGACGAGCAGGCCGCCTACGGGCAGCATCAAGACAACGCCGAGAACGTTGAAGACGGTATGAAACACGGCCAGCGTCGCTGCCGGCGCGTTCGCCGAAGTTACGACATCGACGAGAAATGCCGAGACCGCGACGAGTTGCGGCAGGATCGTTAGCGAGACCGCCGCCGTCGCAACATTGAAGATGATATGCGCCGCCGCCACGCGCCGAGCAGCCGATGTCGCGCCAAGACCCGCGAAGAATGCGGTCGACGTCGTGCCGATATTTGTGCCCACGACGACCGCCGCGAGCGCTTCGATACCGAGACCGCCGCCAGCGCTGGCGGCGAGCGTCACCGCGAGCGCGGCACTGGACGATTGCATCAGCACAGTCAGGGCGGTGCCGACGGCGACGAGCATCGCCGTTTTGGTGATTCCGCCCTCCGCCGGCAAGCCCAGCACCAGCGTGTCGGCGGCGTGCGCGAAGCCGTTCTGAAGAAAGGATATGCCAAGGAAGAACAGCCCGAATCCCGTGATCGCGCCGCCGCCGCCGGTGATCCTTTCCCGGCCGCCCGCCGCAATGCGCAAGGCCATGCCCAAACCGATCATTGGCAAAGCAAGCGCCGCGACATCGACCTTTACTCCGATCGACGCGACGATCCAGCCGGTCATCGTCGTGCCCACGTTGGTGCCGAACACCAGCCATACCGCCTGTGTCAAGCCGAGCAGTCCGGCGTTGACGAGCCCGATCGCGGCGACCGTCACCGCGCTGGACGATTGAACCAAAGCCGTAATCAGGAAGCCGGCCGCCAAACTATGCGGCACCGTCCGCGTGGCTCGCGCCAGCCAGTCGCGTAGCGCACCGCCTGCGGCCGCCTTGAGTCCCTCGGTCATCATCGACATGCCGAGCAGAAACAGCCCAATTCCGCCCAGCGCGGACGCGATCGTGTCGGTCGGCGGCATAGCGTCGAACCTCGCAATTCCAAAGTCGCATCTTGGCCACGGTTTCCGAGAACGTCGCCGGCATCGACTATATCGCGCCTCGCGCTGCGCGACTCGTCATGGGTCAATCGGATGCGTCTGCGTTCATCGTAGGTACGAAAAATTTCGGCGAAAACCCCAAGTCGATCTTGCCGTTTCCGGCGCGAACGCCCGATGGCGTTGCTGCCGCACTTTAAAAATGCATGGTGGGTTAGCCGCGTGGCGGTGGGTGGCTGTATGCGATCCGATCCGGCGCACTGGAGCCACCAGTCACGATGAAGGCCATCGCCTCGTCGAATGTCCAGTCGATGAATACCAGATTCTCGATTGGCACAATCTCGACATAACCCGAAGTCGGATTCGGCGCCGTCGGCACATAAACAGCTGCCAATTGGGTACCCGAATTCGCATCGACAAGCGTCTTCGTCACAAACCCGACTACTTTCATATCGCGCGACGGAAATTCGATTAACACCACACGGCGCGCGCCGTCTTGCGTACCACCGGCGATGGTCAAGAAGCGTTGGGTCGCGTGATATACCTTATCTACAAAGGGAATGAGCCCAATCAGGCGTTCGAAAATTCCGATTAAGCGCCGCCCGATGACGCGGCTCGCCACCCAGCCGAGCAGCCACAATCCCAATAAAACAACGCCAACGGCAACAAACGATTGGAACGTCTCATTCTGCAATAACTGGGCTGTGCCTGGACTTTCCGGAGCGATTCCGCGCGCAATCGTCGCGACCCAAGGCTTCCCGACCCTCGATAACTGCGCAAAAAGAAAATCGAGAATAATCCAGGTAACCGTCAGTGGCGCAACGGTGAGAATACCAATGAGAATGTAACGACCGGCAGATCTTACGTCTGCCGTGGGGGACGTTGAATCGTTCATGCGAACCGATGAGGCTGTTGAGTTTCGGAAAGAATGATAGTTTTACGCCATCGACAAGCTGATTTTATCTTTGCGATCGTCGCTGTCGGCGCCGCGATCGCGACGAGTTGCGGTGCCCATAACGCGCTTGGCTTGCTTAACGCTTCAGACGCGGCTCGTGAGGGAGGCTCCGCTTGGTCTGGGGCGTCATGCGAGACGCTGTTGCATATGCCGTCGAACAGCGAATGCGCCTTTGTTCATAATATTCGCAAGCCACCTTTTCCATCTGAAGCTATCTTTTGGAATGAGCGTGCACCACGCGTCCACGGCCGTCGAAAAACGCCGAAGCCCGCCGCTGATTTCCCAGGGCGGGCTTCTTCGTCTCTTGCGAGTGGTCGGAGCGGCGGGATTCGAATCCCGAGCGGCATCGCCGCGAGCCCAGTCCCCCAGACCGTATAGAATTCAATTGTTTCAATATTGTTTTCCACAATATCGAAGCATTTTGAGGCCTTTTGTGGAAACTGACGCAGCGGAGCGTCAGCTTCTCAATTCAAACGTCCGGATGTGGAATCGCCCACGAAGCCATCCTACGAGCACGACGATCCCGAGTCTTTCCAACGCTTCACGATCCCGCTCTCGACGCCGAAAAGATCGAGCGCACGGCCGACCGTGTGATCGACGATATCGTCGAGAGTCTGCGGCCGATTGTAGAAGGCCGGCACGGGCGGCAAGACAACGGCGCCGATCTCCGTCGCCTGCGTCATCGCGCGCAAATGCCCCAGATGCAGCGGCGCCTCGCGCGCCAGCAAAACCACGCGGCGGCGCTCCTTGAGTTGCACGTCGGCCGCGCGCGTCAACAGACCGCCGGTGTTGCCGTAGGCGATTTCGGACAGCGAACGCATCGAACACGGCGCCACGATCATGCCGAGCGTGCGGAACGATCCCGAGGAGATCGCCGCACCAAGATCGGCCGCCGAATGCACGACATCCGCCATTTCGCAGACGTCCTTCAAGGAGTGGTCGGTTTCGCAGGCGATCGTCTGCGCCGCCGTTTTGGTGACGACGAGGTGCGTTTCCAATCCTGCGGCGCGCGCCACCTGCAGCAAGCGAATGCCGTAGATCGCGCCCGATGCGCCAGAAATGCCGACGATCAACCGTTGCGTCATCGCACCCTTTCCTATTACGCGCGTTGCGCGCGCGCCCAATCGCGGGCGGCACGCAAACAGGCGGCGATATAGGCGCGCGCTTTGGCGGCGCGGCCCGGATCGAGTTTATATGGCGCCTGCTCCACCATATAGGTCCGCCATGTCATTTCCAGTTGAATGGCATGAACTCGCGCCGCCGGCTTGCCGTAGGTCCGCGTGATGTAGCCGCCGATAAAACGATCGTCCCAAACGGCGCCGAAAGCGTCTTCCGAGTTCGCGGCGCTGGACACCGCCGCGACGAGCGACGCGCTTGCCGCTTGGCCTTTGGCGGTGCCAAAATTCATATCGCTCAGCACGCCGTCGAAGAAACGCGGCACGACGCTGCGGATCGAATGCCCATCCCACAACACTACCGCGCCGTATTTCGCCGTCAGGCGATCGAGTTCGTCGCGCAGCAGCGTATGATAGGGCCGCCAATAGCGCGCGACGCGCCGCGCGATCGCGTCCGCATCCGGGACATGGCCCGGCGCATAGATCGGCTGGTGCGCGAATGTCGTGGTCGGCACGAGCTCCGTCACACTCTTTCCCGGATAAAGCGAAACGTCGTCGGGCGCGCGATTGAGATCAACGACATAGCGCGAATGCGTTGCCGTCAACAATCCGATGCCGAGCGCCGGCGCGACATCGTAAAGCGCATCCACGAACCAATCCGTATCCTCGACTCGCAGCGCCGCCGGTGTCATCGTGGATGCGATTTCTGCGGGAATATGCGTGCCCGCATGCGGCACGCTCACCAAAACCGGCGCGTCGCCGGACGTGAATTTATAGAGCGGTTCCATCGATCCCAACCATATACCCTATACTAGTATATAACACTCATTGACGACGGCGGGAATATCTGACCTAATTGCCCTCGACATACATAAGCAGGGCAGTGCGGCACGTGACCTCGATCACAAAAAATGCCGACGACGGAACAGGAGCGCGCGCGCTGTATCGCGAGGCGGTCACGACCCTCGTGCCGTATAATGCCGGCTTGGGGGTGGAGGAAATCCGCCGCCTCTATGCGCCGCCGCGCATCGCCAAGCTCGGTAGCAACGAGAATCCGTATGGCCCCAGCCCGCGCGTGCGCGCCGCTTTGGCGGAAGCGGCTTCGCTCGAACATTATCCCGATCCGAATTGCCGGGATCTGCGTGAAGATATCGCGCGCTCGCTGGGCGTCGCCACCGATCGCCTGATCTTCGGCAACGGATCGGAAGACATTCTCGCCTTCGCCTGCCGCTGCTTCATCAATCCGGGCGACGAGGTCGTACTTTCCTCCCCCACCTTCTCCGTCTATCGAGATAACGCGATCGTGATGGGGGCGACGGTCATCGACGTACCGCGCAAGGCCGATCTTTCGCTCGACGCCGCCGCAACGATCGCCGCCCTGACGGCGCGCACGAAGCTCCTGTTTTTGTGCAATCCGAACAATCCGACCGGCAACGCCATTCCGGCGGCGGAATTCGAAGCCATCTGCGCCGCCGCCCATCCAGACACGGTAATCGTCGCCGACGAGGCCTATTACGAATACGCGCGCGGCGGCGACTACCCCGAGAGCATTCCGATGCTCGACCGGATGGGCAAACGCTATCTTGCCCTGCGGACTTTCTCGAAGGCCTATGGACTTGCGGGGCTGCGCGTCGGCTATGGCGTCGCGTCCGAATCCGCTTTCGCGCGGCATCTCGATCTCGTACGCACGGCGTTCAACGTCAATCGCCTCGCCCAAATCGCCGCGCGTGCCGCGTGGTCCGATCAAGCGGCGGTCGCCAAATCCGTTTCCGCCACGCTCGCGGAGCGCGATCGCGTCGCCCGCGCGCTGACGGCGATGGGCCACGAACCGGCGCCAAGCCGGGCGAATTTCCTGTTCTTCGATGCCAAGCGTCCGGCCGCCGCCATGGCCCAAGCGCTGCTTCGCCACGGGGTGATCGTCAAACCGTGGGGCGGGAATTTCGCGACATGGCTACGCGTCAGCATCGGCCATGCGGAAGATAACGACCAGTTTCTCGCGGCGTTCGAAAACGCCGCGCGCGCCACGGCCCCGTCCGATACCGCCGCGTGAATTAAACCGACCACCCGATCAGGCAAGGAGGAAGGAAAATGCGCATACAGGGAAGCCTTTCCGTCGCCTTCGCAGCAGCTTTCGCGTGCCAGATGTCCGGTACCGCCGCCGCGCAGACGACGATCACCATGAACGCCACGGAACTCGGCCCCATGAAGGCCGTGTTCGAGCCGCATCTGCCGAAATTCGAACGCGAGAACAACGTGCGCGTCAACATCGTCGCGGGGCTCGGCGCGCCGACGGTGACGATGGCACGCAACAAGGAGGTCGATGTTCTGATCACCGACCCGGTCTACTCCTATCAAATGCAGAAGGAGAAGCTGCTGGTTCCGCTCGACAAGTCGAAGATCCCCAACATGGCGGATCTTTACCCCGTCGCGGCGATGGATCCCTATCAGGTCGGCTTGTTCTACGGCAGTTTCGGCGTTTGCTACCTGCCCGGCCGCACGGGTCCGATCGAGAACTGGTCCGATCTGTGGCGCAATGATCTCAAAGGCCGCGTCAGCATCCGCAGCTATCGCGTCGATTCGATCAGCCTGCTGGTGACGATGGCCAAGTTGAACGGCGGCGACGAACGCAAGCCCGATGCCGGGTTCAAGAAGATGGCCGAGCTGGCACCCAGCGTCGCCAAATACTACGAGAATTGGGGCGATCTCTCGACGCTGTTCCGCACCGGCCAGGTCTGGGCCTCGACCTGCACCAATGGCCGCGCCAACTGGCTCGCGACCGACCAGAACCTGCCGGTCAAGTTCGTCAATCCGAAGCCGGGCGGGTTCGCGTTGATCGGCACGCTGCAAGTCGTCGCCGGGCGTCCCAACACGGAATTGTCGATGAAGCTCGTCAACTTCCTGCTGAGCCCCGAGATCGCGGCAAACCTCGCCAAGATCATGAACTACGGCACGGCCAATTCGAAAGCCGTGCTCGAGCCCGAAATTGCCGCGCGCGTGCCGCACGGCAAGGATGCGATCGAAAGCCTGATCAACGTCGATTGGGAATATATCGACGCCAATAACCGCGCCTGGGAAGAGCGCTGGAACAAGGAAGTCGCCTTCCGCTGAAGCGCCACCTCGCGATCGCGGCCGGCGCGTTCCCCATGATGCGCCGGCCGTGAGCCTTCCCCGATACGCTTTTGCAGTCACTGGATCATCCCGATGTCCGACTCCTTCGTCTCCGTCCGCAATCTCGAGAAACGATACGGCCCCGTCCGTGTCCTGAAAGGCGTGTCGCTCGACATCAAGCGCAACCAGTTCGTATCGCTTCTCGGGCATAGCGGCTGCGGCAAGACGACGACATTGCGTATCGTTCTGGGATTTCTGAAGGCCGATAGCGGCTCGATCCATATCGACGGCCAGGACATGACCAATGTCTCGCCGCGCCATCGCGGCATCGGCATGGTGTTCCAAAGCTACGCGCTGTGGCCGCATATGAGTGTGTTCGAGAACGTCGCGTTCGGCTTGCGCGTGCGCAAACTACCGGAAGCGGAGATCGCCACACGCGTCACCTCCGCCATCGAACGTTTGCATCTCGGCGGCCTTGCCCAGCGTACACCACGCGAATTGTCCGGCGGCCAGCAGCAGCGCGTGGCGCTCGCCCGCGCGCTGGTCATCAATCCCCCGCTATTGTTGCTCGACGAACCGCTCAGCAATCTGGATCGTCAGCTGCGCGAAGACATGCGCTTGGAGTTGAAGCATCTTCAGCGCAGCATCGCCCAAACGACCATCTACGTCACCCACGACCAGGACGAGGCGCTATCGCTGTCCGATCAGGTCGTCGTCATGAATCTCGGCCAGATCGAGCAACACGGCTCGCCGCACGAAATTTACTTCGAGCCGCGCACCGAGTTCGTCGCACGCTTCATCGGCAAGGCGACGTTCCTGGACGTGGGGCTCGACGGTGCGGGCGCCGACGGAACCGCGTGGCTGCGCACGACAGACGGCATGGAAGTCAGCGTGCCGAAGCTGCGCCGCATCGAGGCTTTCGCGCGCGGCGACCGCGCCCTTCTGGCCGTCCGGCCGGAAGAAGTGGTCCTCGCTTCGTCCGGCGAAGCCGGCGCGATGCGGGCGCGTATCGTGGAGTTTCTGTTCCTGGGCAATGTCTATCGCTACCAACTGATGCTCGACAATGGCGGCGACGTATTCTTCGACAGCCGCACCCCGCTGGGTGGCGGCGAGTTCGTTCATGTCCGCTTCGATGGCGGCTGCCTTGTCCCCAAGGCGGTGCAATGACCGCCCCCACCCCGATTATCGCCGCACCGCCCCGGCGCTTTTTGCCGGCGATCAGGCCGCATTGGCTGCTGCTTCTGCCGTCCGCGCTTATCCTGATCGGACTGTTCGGCTTTCCGCTCGCGTGGCTCGCCCAGTTCAGCGTCACGCCCCCCGGACAGCAGCCGGTCTTCCTCGGCCCCATGAGCGCGGAGAATTACACGCGTTTCCTGGGCGACGTCTTCTATCTCGAGCGCATCCTGTGGACGACGGTACGCGTATCGCTGCTGTCCTGCCTTCTCGCCGTGTTGATCGGGTATCCGCTCGCCTTTTTCGTGGCGCAGACGCGCAATCAGAAGTTCAAGGCGGCGCTCATCGCGGCGATCGTCTGCCCGCTCTGGCTCAACACCGTCATCCGCGTTTTCGGCATCATGTTGCTGCTGTTCGACAACGGACCGGTCGTGGGATTGGCGCAGTATATCGGCCTGCCCGCCTTGCAACTTCTCTATAACGAGACGGGGGTCGTCATCGGTCTCACCTATCTCGCCATTCCCTTCTTCGTCATCGCGATGATCGGTGTGATCGAGCAGATCGACCAACGCCAAGTCGAAGCCGCCTATTCCCTGGGCGCGAGCGGCCCCTACGTCTTCCGCCGTGTGATCTTTCCGGCGACCCTGCCGGGCGTGCTCAGCGGTTTCGTGCTGATCTTCTGCATTTCGATCGCATCCTTCGCCATTCCGCAGCTTCTGGGCGGCGGCAAAGTGCCCATGCTGGGCATGTTGATCTATCGGACCGCCAACGTCTCCGGCAACGTCGCCTTCGCGTCGGCGATGAGCTTCATCCTGCTCGGCGCGACGCTGATCTCCCTCGCCGTCGTGACGCTGGCGCTCAACCGCGCCGCCGGAGGACGCTAACCATGTACGCCGATTCCGGCTTCCGCAGCCCCGCCCGCATCGCACTCGCCATCTTCGGCCTGTTCTGGATCGCGGTGATGATCGCACCGATCGTCGTGATCGTCGCGTCGTCGTTCAATCCCCGGCATATCGTCTTCCCGCCGGAAGGCTTCACGCTGGATTGGTACAAGCGCGCTTTCGCCGCCGACAATTTCGTCCGCGCGTTCTTTCTCAGCATCCAGATCGGCATCGTCGCGGCCGCCGTGTCGGCCGGCGTGGCGCTGTGCGCCGCCATGGCGATCGTGCGCTACCCCTTCCGCGGCAAAGGTGTCGTCACGCAGTTTTTGATGTCGCCGCTGCTGATCCCCACGGTCGTCATCGGCCTTGCGATCTATCAGGCGGCGATCACGGTTGGTATTGGCCGCTCGTTCCTGGCGCTGACCATCGGGCACATCATCATCACGCTGCCCTTCCCATTGCGCACCATCATGGCCAATCTTCAGAACACCGATCCGTCGCTGGAGGAAGCGGCGATCATGCTGGGCGAGCACCCGGTGCGCGCCTTCTTCAAGATCACCTTCCCCCAAGTGCGCATGGGCGTGGCGGGCGGCGCGCTGCTCAGCTTCATCGTGTCCTGGAACAATTATCCGCTGTCGATCTTCCTTTCGACGCCGGAATTCGCGCCGCTGCCGGTCGAAATCTTCTTTTATCTGCAATGGCAATTCGAACCGCTGATCGCCGCGGTTTCGACCATCACCATCCTGTTTTCGATCCTGCTGATCTTCGCCGTGGAGCGGATGGTCGGCCTGTCGGCGTTCACGAGATAAGGCTCAAAAAGGAAAGTCGCGATGCGCGAGTTTATGAAATCCCTCCAATCCCAAGGCCAGCTTCTGAAGGTGGAGCGCGAGGTGCAGGCCAAGCACCAGCTCGCCGCAATCACGGACCTCGTGCAGAAGAAGCACGACAAGCCGCTGCTGTTTGAAAAGGTCACGGGCTCGCGCTTTCCGGTTTTGACGTCGATCTACAGCAATCGTACGCGGCTGGCGCAGATCCTGGGCATCAAGCCGACGGATTTCTGCCGCAAATGGCATCAACTCACCACGCTCGGCACCAAGCTGAAGGAGCCGCCGATCCGCCAGGTGCCGCTGCCCAAGGATTTGGAGGACGTGAAGGTCAGCGATCTGCCGCTCATCACCTATTCCGAGCGCGACGCGGGCCCCTATTTCACCTCGGCGATCTTCCTGGCCGAGGAGCCGGAAACCAAGGTGCGCAACCTGTCCTTCCATCGCTCGATGTATGTGAGCGACGAGGAACTGCGCGTACGCCTCGCCCCGCGCCATCATTTGACGATGTATCACGAGAAGGCGGAGAAGATGGGCAAGCCGCTGGAAGCGGCGATGTTGATCGGCCCGCCGCCCCAATTGTTCCTGACGGCGGCCACGCCGCTGCCTTACGACGCCGACGAGGTCGAGGTTGCCGCCCAATTGCGCGGCAAGCCGATCGAGATGCGCCCCTGCAAGCATATCGATCTGAAAGTTCCCGCGAGTACCGAGATCGTGATCGAAGGCCGCTTCCTGCCCAACGAACGCCGCCCCGAAGGCCCGTTCGGCGAGTTCATGGGTTATTACGTGCCGGTCGACAACAACGCGGTGTTCGAAGTGCTGGGCGTGACCGCCCGGCCGAACGCGGTGTTCCACAGCATCCTGTGCGGCTCGCCCGAGGAAGTGCTGACGCTGGAAATCACCATCGCGGCGAACATCTTCCAGCGCATCAACGCGATCCTGCCCGGCATCATCGACGTCATCTGCCTGCCCTTCGCCTTCCATGCGGTGGTGCAGATCCGTCAGCAATACGAAGGCCACGCGCGCCAAGTGCTGCAGGCGGTGCTGGGGGCGGAGCCGACCTGGGCGAAATACGTCACGGTCGTCGACGAAGACGTCGATCTTTACGATTTCAACGACGTTTTCTGGGCGATCTTGACCCGTGCGCGTCCCGATCGCGACACGATCATCGTGCCGGAAACGCCGACCTTCTATCGCGATCCGCACAAGGACCATTGGGGCCGCATGGGCATCGACGCTTGCGTGCCCTTTGCGCGCCGCGCGGAGTTCGAGCGCAAGCGGCTGGTCGGCGCCGACGAGATCAATCTCGAACAATGGCTGTCGCAGGCCTAAGCGGAGAACGTCATGGACAAGCAAACGATCGCCAAACATGTCGCCGATCACGTCGAGAAGAACCGCGACGCCATGGTCGAGTTCCTGCGCCAGGTCGTCTCGGTGCCGTCGATCTGGGGCGACGTACCGCAGCTCGCGCGCATGGCGAACGTGCTTCACGACAAACTTGCGGCGTCGGGTGTGCGCGCTTCGCTACCCGATTCCGGAACGCCCGGCGCCCCCAACGTGCTTGGCCGCGTCGGCGACCCATCGAGTGGGCGGCGCATGTTGCTCTGCGGCCATTTCGACGTCTATCCGCCCTCGCGTTCATGGAGCTTCGATCCGTTCAGCGTGCCAGTGCGTGACGGCAAGGTTTACGGTCCCGGCTCGACCGACATGAAGGGCGGCACGACGGCGATGATCGTCGCTGCGACCGTGCTGGCCGAGCTTGGCTTGCCCAAGGGCGGCGAAATCGTCGTGCTGGGCGTGCCCAACCATTTCGAAGGCGGCGAGGGCACGCGCCGTTATCTCGACGCCGGGGAGAAGCACGAGGCGGGTATCGTCTGCGAACCCACCGATCTCGATATCTGCTCGTCCCAGCGCGGCATTCTCTACATGACCGTCCATATCAAGGGCGTGTCGGCGCATTCGACGGCCGCGCATATGGGCGTCAACGCGATCGAGAAGATCGTGCCGCTGATCGCCGAGTTGAAGAAGGATTCCTTCACAAAGCCCGGCCATGACAGCTACGGACCGGAGAAGATCGTCAACGTCTCGATGGTCAAGGGCGGCTTGCGCCGCTGCCTGATCCCCGAGACCTGCGACGTGACCGTGGATGTGCGCTTCAGCCCGTCGGCGAGTGCGGCCTCGGTTTTGGCCGACGTCCAGGCGATCCTCGACAAACTGCACGCGGCCGATCCGGCCTTCAACGCGACGGTGGAGCCGGAGGAAACCTGTATCCGCAATCCGCGTAGCGCCATGGATTGGGTGCGCCATCCGATCGTCGACGCGGTCAGCGCATCCCACGCCGCCTTCGCGGGCAAGGAAGCCGCGCGCGCCTGCCATCCCGCCTGGCCCGATACGCCGGTGATGATCGAAGCGGGTATTCCGTCGATCACCTACGGGCCGGGTTCGAAGTTCTGCTACTGGGACGACGAATACGTCTCGATCGAGGAATATCTTCAAGCCATCCGCGTCTACGCGACCACGGCGGCGACCTGGTTCGAGGAAAGCCGTCGATGACCGATCTAATCAACGAACCGATCGAGCTGGGCCGTGGGCCCGAATTGCGCTGCAAGGGTTGGCGGCAGGAAGGCCTGCTGCGCATGCTCGAAAACACGCTGACCAACGGCGAGAAACCGCAGCAGCTGATCGTCTATGGCGGGTCGGGGCGCGTAGCGCGCGACTGGAATTGCTATCGCCGGATCGTCGAGACGCTGAAGAACCTCGCCGACGACGAAACGCTGCTGATCCAGTCGGGCAAGCCGGTCGCGGTTTTCCGCACCGCGTCGACTGCACCGCGCGTCATCACGGCGAACACCAATCTCGTTGGCAAATGGGCGACTTGGGAGCACTACCGCGAGCTTGAGCGGCGCGGCCTGATGATGTACGGCCAATACACCGCCGGCACCTGGGCCTATATCGGCACGCAAGGCATTCTGCAGGGCACTTACGAAACCTTCGCCGCCTGCGGCAAGCGCTTCGGCGCGCAAGGGCTGAAAGGCAAAATTCTCGTCACCGCCGGGTTGGGCGGCATGGGCGGAGCGCAGCCGCTGGCCGTCAAGATGGCGGGCGGCGTGTGCATCGCGATTGAGATCGACCCCGCGCGCATCGATCGACGCATCGCCACCGGCTATTGCGACGTGAAAACTGGGTCGCTCGAAGAAGCCAAACGTCTGGCGGAAGACGCGGCCGCACGCGGTGAAACGCTGGGGATCGGCGTCGTCGGCCACGCGGCCACGTCGCTCGAAACATTGTTGAAGCTCGGCCTCGTCCCCGCCGCCGTCACCGACCAGACCTCGGCGCATGATCCGCTCAACGGCTATATCCCCGACGGCTACGATGTCGCTGCTGCGATCGAATTCCGCAATCGTGATCCCAAGGCGTATATCACCGCCAGCATGGCAGCGATGGGCCGGCATATGCGGGCACTGTTGGCCTTCAAGGCGAAAGGCGCCACGATTTTCGAATACGGCAACAATTTGCGCGGCCACGCCAAGGAAGCGGGCGTGGACGATGCCTTCGACATGCAAGGCTTCGTGCCGCTTTATATCCGCGACAGTTTCAGCGCCGGGCGCGGGCCCTTCCGTTGGGTCTGCCTGTCGGGCGATCCCGACGATCTGAAAGCGACCGATGCCGCCGCGCGCGCCGCCTTCCCGGCCGACGAACAGCTCAATACCTGGTTCGATATCGCCGAAACCCGTGTGCCGATCCAGGGCCTGCCGTCGCGCACCTGCTGGCTGGGCTTGGGCGAACGCGACAAGTTCGGCCTGATCCTCAATGACATGGTGCGGACCGGCAAGTTGAAGGGCCCGGTTGCGATGTCGCGCGACCATCTGGACACCGGATCGGTCGCCCAGCCCACGCGCGAAACCGAAGGCATGCTCGACGGCAGCGACGCCGTTGCCGATTGGCCGCTGCTCAACGCGCTTGCCAATGTCGCCAATGGCGCCGATCTCGTGACGATCCATCAAGGCGGGGGCAGCGGCATGGGCGGCTCGATCTCCGCCGGCATGACGATCGTCGCCGACGGCAGCGATTCCGCCGCAGACCGCATCTCGCGCTGCCTCTACGCCGATCCGGCGATCGGCGTGGTGCGCCACGCCGATGCGGGTTATCCGATCGCACGCGAAACCGCGCGCCGCGCCGGGCTGCGCACGCCGATGCTGAACGGGTGATTCGATGGGCGTTGCCGACGATCCGCGATTGATCGCGTTATCCCCGCGCGACAATGTTTGCGTCGCCTGCGCCGATCTGGCGGCGGGCGAAAGGCTGATCGTCGACGGCGCGCCGCTGGGTCTCGATGCGAACGTGTCGCTGGGCCACAAGATCGCGCGCCACGACATCGCGGCGGGCGCCGACATCGTCAAATACGGTGCCCGCATCGGCATCGCCACGCGCGCGATCGGCCGCGGCCAACATGTTCATGTCCACAACATGAAAAGCGGCTATCTGCCGACCTATACGCTGGATGCCGCGCACCGCTATCTGGGGAGGACGGAATGATCGGCTATTTGCGTCCCGACGGCCGTAAAGGCGTGCGCGATACGATCCTCGTCGTCTATCTGGTCGAATGCGCGCATTTCGTCGCGCGGGAGATCGCGTCGGCCTTCGCACCCCAGAAGGTGCAGGTGATCGGTTTCCCCGGCTGCTACCCCAACGACTACGCCTTCGCGATGATGCGCGCTTTGTGCACCCATGCGAATGTGGGCGCGGTTGCGCTGGTCTCGCTCGGCTGCGAAGGCTTCGATCGCGGCGAACTCGGATCGGCGATCGCCGCATCGGGCCGACCGACCACGACGTTGACGATCCAAGAAACCGGCGGCACGAGGCGAACGATCGAGACGGGGCGGCGCTGGGTCGCCGCGACGCTCGAGTCGCTCAAAGCCACACCCCGAGTCCCCCTCGCCTGGGCCGACTTGATCGTCGGAACGATTTGCGGCGGGTCCGACGGAACCAGCGGAATCACGGCGAATCCAGCGATCGGCCGTTGCTTCGACACGCTTGTCCGCGACGGTGCGGCGTGTATTTTTACCGAAGCGGGAGAACTCGTCGGTTGCGAGGATTTCATGGCGTCACGCTCGCCTGATCCGGCCGTGGCCGACGAGGTTTATCGCTGCCTGTCGAAGGCGGCGACCTACGATCACGCAATGGGACATGGCAGCTTCGCGCCGGGCAACGCCGAAGGCGGCCTGACGACGCAGGAGGAGAAATCGATGGGCGCCTACGCGAAATCGGGCGATTCCGCGATCATGGGCGTGCTGCGCCCGTGCGAACGTCCGGCGCGTGGTGGGCTGTTCCTGGTCGACGATATCCCCGAAGGCGCGCCCGTTTTCGGTTATCCCAACGTCAACGACAACGCCAAGCTCGCCGAACTGATTGCCTGCGGCGCGCAGATCCTGCTGTTCTCCACCGGGCGCGGCTCGGTCGTCGGTTCGGCCATCGCGCCGGTCGTGAAGATCTGCGCCAATCCCGACACGTTCGAACGGCTGGGTGACGATATGGATATCAACGCCGGCGCCATTCTATCCGGTGCCACGACGCTCGATCAGGTCGGCGCGCAGATCCGCGACGCGATCACGGATATCTGCCGGGGTGCGGAAACGAAATCGGAAGCGCTCGGCCACCAGGAATTCATCCTTTCCTACAAAACTTACGGCGCGCTGGGCCCTTCCTGTCTGGCGCGGACATGATCGACACGAGGCGATAATGAACGAGTACGACGACGCGATGCCCGCCTACGAACAGGTGAAGCGCTTCATCACCGACCATATCCAATCCGGCAAATGGGAAGCCGGGCGGCGTGTGCCGTCGGAGATCGAGCTCGTCGAGCAGCTTGGCGTCTCAAAAATGACCGTCAACCGCGCGATGCGCGAATTGACCGCGGCCGGAATCATCGTGCGCCGGCAAGGCGTCGGCTCCTTCGTGTCGAAGACGAAGCCCCAATCCGCCCTGCTCGAGATGCGCGATATCGCCGAGGAAATTGAGGCGCGCGGCAATCGGCACAGCGCCGAGATGAAGGTGCTGGAAACGATCACGCTGGAAAAATCCGATGCCGAAGCCATCGGAATGCGCCCGGGCCTGCGCGTGTTCCACTCGCTGATCGTCCATCGCGAGAACGACACGCCCGTCCAGCTCGAGGAACGGTGGATTGATCCCGCGGTGTTCCCGAATTATATCAGCGTCGATTTCTCCAAAGTGACGCCCTACCGCTATCTGCGCGGCAGCGTCGAGGCGACGGAGATCGAGCATATCATCCACGCGATTTTGCCGAACCCGCAGGCGCGCGAACTTCTGGAAGTGCCCGACGGCGAGCCGTGCCTGCTGCTGTTCCGGCGCACATGGGCCGGCGATACGCTGGCGACCAGCAGCCAATTCCTGTTCCCGGGTTCGAGCTACGCGCTCGGCAGCCGCTATCGCCTCGACAGTCTGGGTCAGCGCCCCAATTCCCTGCCCTTGTCGAGCCGAATCGCCGACGATGCGGCGTCGCAGGCCTTCGCCGGTCCCCGCCCCACCGGCGGCAAAAAACGGCGCGGCGCATGATCCAAACGCTTCAACTTTCCGCCGGTGCAGTACCGATCGCGACATTGCGCGCGATCGCCCAAGCGCCCTGCGCGCTCCAATTCGCCGATAATGATTGGGAACGCATCGCCGGATCGGCCGACGCGCTGACCCGCCGCTTGGGCGAAGGCAAGCCGATCTACGGCGTCAACACCGGCTTCGGAAAATTCTCCCAAAAGCGTATCGACGACGCGAGCCTGGATGAACTGCAGCTCAATCTCGTGCTGTCGCATTGCACGGGATCCGGGCCGCTGCTGGATGATTCCGTCATGCGCCTCGTTCTGGCGTTGAAGGCGATCGGCCTCGCGCGCGGCCATTCGGCGGTACGCGCGAACATCGTGCACGCGCTGCTCGCCCTGCTCGCTGCCCAAGCCTATCCTTGCGTGCCCGCGAAAGGTTCGGTGGGCGCCTCGGGCGATCTCACGCCGCTCGCGCATATGTCGGCCGTATTGATCGGGCGCGGCACGGCGCGCGTCGGCGGAACGACTGTTGGCGGCGACGCCGCACTGGCCGCCGCCGGGGTCGCGCCGTTGCGCCTGGGCCCAAAGGAAGGGCTCGCCCTTCTCAACGGCACGCAAGTTACCACCGCGCTGGCCCTTTCCGGACTGTTCGCCGCCGAGAATGTATTCGCCGCCGCCATTGTCACCGGCATGTTGTCGCTGGAAGCGTGCAAGGGCATTTCCACGCCCTTCGATCCACGCATCCACGCGGCGCGCGGCCATCGCGGGCAGATGGATGTCGCCGCCGCCTATCGCCGCTTGCTCGACGGCAGCGGTATTTGGGCATCGCATCGCAACGAGCATCGCGTACAGGATCCGTATTCACTGCGCTGTCAGCCGCAGGTGATGGGGGCGTGCCTCGACCTTATCCGTAATGCCGCCGCGACCTTGACGATCGAAGCCAACGCCGTATCCGACAATCCGATCGTATTCGCCGATACGGGCGAGATTCTGTCCGGCGGCAATTTCCACGCCGAACCGGTCGGCTTCGCCGCCGATACGCTGGCGCTGGCGATCGCGGAGATCGGCGGCATGTCCGAACGGCGAACCGCCCTGCTGATGGACAGCACGTTGAGCGGCCTGCCCGCATTCCTGACCGACAATCCCGGCCTTAATTCGGGCTTCATGGTCGCGCAAATCTCGGCCGCCGCTTTGGCGTCGGAGAATAAATGCTTGTCGCATCCCGGAACGGTCGACAGCATTCCGACCGCCGCGGGCCAGGAGGACCACGTCTCGATGGCGACCTACGCGGCGCGGCGTTTGGGTGAAATGGCATCGAACGCGGCGGGGATCGTGGCCATCGAGTTGCTGGCCGCGTGCCAGGGGCTCGATTATCTCGCCCCGCTGAAGACCTCGCCCGTTCTGCTGAAGGCCCATGAAGCCGTGCGCGCGAAAGTGCCGCATCTCGATCGCGATCGGGAATTCGCGCCCGATATCGCCGCCGCGACGCGATTGATCGAGAGCGGATTTTTCCGCGATCTCGTGCCCGAATTGACGCTGGGCTAGACATGCTCGCGGCAAGTCCGACTTCCGAAGCGCGCGCGCTGGCAAAAAGCGGGAATATTACGGACGCCGAACGCGCGATCGCGCGGTTGGTCGCGGAGAATTTCGCGATCGGCGTGCGCGACGCCAAATTGAACTACGACTGGACCAGCCTCAATTCGCTGAACGGCCGGGTGCGCACCGACGACGGCGAGTTCTTCTTCAAACTCCATCAGGAGGAAGGCGAGGAAGAAACGGTTGCCGAGTATTACCGGGGCGAATTGCTGAAGCGCCACGGCTACGAGGTCGATGTGCCGGTTCGCATCTGCCGCGATCCCGGACGCCAAATCTTGCTCTATCGCATCCGGCACGAGAAAACGCTCGCCGCCTCGTTGCTGGCGATCGAGCGCGGAGAAGCCGGCGCGCCGGACCCGGCCCTGTTGATCGCGGCGCAACGCGAATTCGACACGCGGGTCGCGGAAATCTATCTGCGCACGTTGCACACCGCCGACCCCGCCAAAGTCGCCGACGAACCGATCCATCGCCTGTTCCACGCGCGGCTGTGCGAGCCCGAAGCGCCAACGCTTATCGGCGGGCGCGTGCGCCGCTTCCACGAAGGGCGCAGCGTCCAGATCGCGGGTGCAAGCGTTCCTTGGCGGAATCTCGCCGCCGCGCGCTGGATCATCAACGGCGTGGAATATGCCGATACGCTGGATGGCGTGTTCGCCCGGGCCTTGCGCCTGCTTGAGCCGCGCCGCTTGGCGCGGTTCGGCGGCGTTGTCGCGCATGGCGACGCGCATAACGCGAATGTTTGGGTCGAACGCGAAGGCGATGCCGCGCGGCTGGTAATGTTCGATCCCGCATTCGCGGGCACGGAAATTCCCGCTTTGCTGGCCGAGGTAAAGGCGACCGTCCACAACATCTTTGCTCATCCGTTTTGGCTTTATCACCCCGCCGAGGCGAGCGGCCGTTTCGGTGTCGGCGCACGCTACGGCGACAGCAAGATCGTGATCGAGCATGATTGGCGCCTGGATGGGATGCGGGCGGCTTTTCTGGATTCGAAACGCGACTTGCTGTGGCGCCCGCTTTTGAAGGCGATGAAGGCGCAAGGACTGCTACCCGACGATTGGCGCGAGACTTTGCGTGCCGCCCTATTTGCTTGCCCCACGCTGGTCCTGAATCTGCTGGGCGACACGGCCAATCCGCGCCCAGCCGATGTGGTTCTGCTCTCTTTCGCGTTATCGCTGGCGATGGGCAGCGCGCCGCTCCAGGGCCGCGACATCTTCGCCGATTTCCTCGACGGGATCGCACCATGACCGCGCAATGGGATCTGCTCTATACGAATTGCCGTGCGGCGACGATGGCGCCGGGCGTGCCCTACGGCCTGATTGACGACGCTGCGATCGCCGTCGCGGACGGCAAGATCGCCTATATCGGCCCCCGCGCGGCCTTACCCGCCGGAATAGCGGCCCTCGCGCGCGATCTAGGCGGGGTTTGCGTCACACCGGGATTGATCGACTGTCACACCCATTTGGTCTTCGGCGGCGATCGCGCCGACGAATTCGAACTGCGCTTGACCGGCACAACCTATCAGGAAATCCAACGCGCGGGCGGCGGCATTCGCGCCACGGTCCGCAAGACGCGCGCCGCCGACGAAGACAATTTGTTCGCCGCCGCGTTATGGCGCGTGCGGCGCCTGATGACCGAAGGCGTTACGACCATCGAGATCAAGTCGGGTTACGGTCTCGATCTCGACAGCGAGGCGCGCATGCTGCGCGTCGCACGCCGCCTGGGCCGTGAATTGCCGGTGACGATCAAGACGACGGCGTTGTGCGCGCATACCGTGCCGCCCGAATTCGCCGGCAAAGCCGACGATTACGTCGCCGAGATCGCGGATCGGATGTTGCCCGCCCTCGCGCGCGAAGGCCTGGTCGATGCGGTCGACGGGTTCTGCGACAGTATCGGCTTCACCCATGCGCAAACCGCACGCGTTTTCGACGCGGCCCGCGCGCTAGGTTTACCCGTGAAGCTGCATGCCGATCAGGTTTCCGCTTTCGGCGGCGCGGAGGTCGCGGCGCGCTACGGCGCGCTGTCCGCCGAACATCTCGAATACGCCTCCGAAACCGGGATCGCCGCAATGGCCGAAGCCGGTACCGTCGCGGTCATTCTGCCCGGCGCCTATTACTATCTGCGCGAAACGACCAAGCCGCCGATCGATCTGTTCCGCAAGCACGGCGTCGCGATGGCGGTTTCGACCGATTTCAATCCCGGCTCCAGCCCGCTTGCCTCGCTACTGACCGCAATGAACATGGCATGCACCTTCTTCATGATGACGCCCGAGGAGACGCTCGCCGGCGTCACGCGGCACGCGGCGGCGGCCTTGGGCATGGCGCAGACGCATGGCACACTCGAAACCGGGAAGGCCGCCGATCTCGTCGTTTGGCCGACCGCCAATCCCGGCGAACTCAGCTACTGGGTCGGCGCATTGACGCCCGCGCGTATTGTTCAGAACGGGAAAGAACGCGAGCCTGATTAATCGGCTTCTATATGCCAATGCCCAAAGCTGGTTACCCCGGCGAATGTTTTCGGTTTCGATGATAGTGGGGCCGACAGAACTCAAAGCCTGAACGGAGCGGTTAGAACGTCGTCAATGTTGGCACGCCGAGTTTCGCGGCAACCGAGTTAAGCCGTGCCAATCCGCCCTGAGACAGCGGAATGCCATCCTTCAGCCGCGCGGCGCGAATCCGTCGCTCTTTATCGCCCGGTATAAGGACTTCATCGTGGCCCTGTGCGGGTTTGGCGCTTCGCACATAGGCCGCGTAATCGAGCGCCTCGCGTTCGAAATAGTCGCGGCCCGCAAATCGCTCGGGATCGAGATAGATCGACAACATCCCATTGCGGAACGGCTGTTCGGTTTGGTCGCGAAAAGTGCGATTCACGCCGCCGCCGGTCAAAGCGCCGGCCAGCATCTCGATCATAAAATTGAGGCCCGAGCCCTTATGCCCGCCGAACACCGCAAGGGCCCCGGCCCCTCGCGAAGCATTGGGCACCAGCGCGCTGGCCGTTTCGCCATAGAGTGCCGCGGGATCGGCGGATGGCCGTCCTTGCGCATCGACCAACACGCCATCGGGTAACTTCGCCCCGCCAGTCGCCGCCACCATCACTTTGCCTTCCGCGACCGCCGACGTCGCGAAGTCGAGTATGATTGGCGCACTTCCCGCGATCGGTATCCCGACCGACATCGGCGAAGTTGCCATCCGCCTGTCGATCCCGCCATAAGGCGCGACGAGGCTCCGGCCGCGTACATTGACGAAGTGGACGGACACATATCCTGCCGCCGCCGCCCGTTCGGCCCACGCTCCGATACGTCCCAGGTGGCTCGCGTTGCGCAATGCAACGACGCAAGCGCCGTTCGCCGCAGCGCGTTCGCAACCGAGATCGACCGCTTGCGCGCCGATCACAGCGCCGAAACCGGACTCACCATCGACGGTAACGAATCCGCCCCCGTCCCGCTCCACCGCGATCCGCCGGCCCGGCACAACCAAACCTTCGCGGATCATTTCGACATAGCGTGGCGCGCGCCCCACGCCGTGGCTATCGTGACCCGCGAGATTGGCGTCGACCAGGTTGGCAGCGACCGCCTGCGCCTCGTCCGGCGGACAGCCCGCTGCGCCGAGAAGGGCGGCGACGAATGCCGTCAGCGCGAGCGCTTCGACGCAGATTTCGTCGTTCACGTGTTCGGTCCCCTTCCGAAGCCGCGCAACAACGGCTTCTGGATTAGCCAAATGAAGATAAGGATCGGCCCCAACTGCACGCAACTTGCGGCGAAGATGGTACCCCATGTCGCCCCGCCTTCGCCGACCGAGCCGAGCATCTCCGCGATCATTACGGGCGCGGTCTTGGCGCTCGTACCGGTCAGCAGGAAAGCGAAAAGGAAATCATTCCATGCGAACAGCGTCACGAAAATCACCGCAGCCGCGATACCGGGGAATATCTGCGGCAGCGTGATCAGGAAGAAGGTTTGCATCCGCGTGGCGCCGTCGAGCATCGCGGCCTCATCGATGTCGCGCGGCACACCGTCGAGAAAGACCTTCAACAACAGCACGCTCATCGACACTTGAAACGCTGCGTAAACAAGCACAATCGAGAACGGCGTATCGACAAGGCCGATCCCCGTGAACAAGGGGAACAACGGGATCGTTATGATGATCGGCGGGAACATGCGTACCGCGATCAAGAACAGCGCGGTAAGCGCGATCGCCGGTCGGGCCAACCGCGAATAGGCGTAGGCCGCCGGCAAACTGACGGCGACGACCAGCGCCGCGGCCCCCAAGGTAGTCACAGTGCTGATCGCCAAGCTACGCCAAAATCCGCCCCAGTTATCGATCAGGGCGCGGTAGTTCTCGAGTGTGGGCGAGAAGATTAGCGTGGGAACATAGGTGAAGATATCGCGCTGGTGTTTGAACGACGACACGAAGGCCACCAGGATGGGGCCGAAGCTCCACACCACGATCGCGGCCAGAACAAGCGCCGAAACGAGATTGGCGGCGCGCCGGCGTGCGGGCGTGCGGCGGCGGGGCGGTCGTGTATTCATCGCGCATCCTCCGGCCGAGCGAACGCGTTCCGATACATGCGCCAGATCAGCAGCGACGCGCACAACATCGTGAACAGAAGCATCGCCCACGCGATCGCCGCCGCCGAGCCGAATCGCCAATTCTCAAAACCTTCTTTGAACATGTAGATGGCGAGCAGCTCTGTCTCGCGAAAGGGTCCGCCTTTGGTCAATAGCCACACGACACCGAATGCGCGGATCGTGATGATCAGGCGGAAGACGAGTGCCAGAAACAACGCGGGCGCCAGCAGCGGCAGCGTGATGTAGAGGAATTTCTGCCACGCGCTGGCGCCATCGACGTCCGCCGCGTCATATAATTCCTGCGGAAACGTGATACGCGCGGGATAGATGAAAAGTATGACATGCGGAATTGCGAGCCATACTTCGACGACGATCACCGACCAGACTGCCACCCTCGGGTTCGTCAACCAATCGATGCGGGCGAGCCCGAGCATCTCGAGTCCGTAATTGATCGGCCCGATATTGAGATCGAGCAGATAGCGCCAAATCACGCTCGACACCGACGGGCTGACGGCCATCGGGGCGAGGACGAGCGCGATCCAGAAATAGCGAGCCTTGAAGCTCCGCGTCGCCAAGAACAGCGCGATCGCCACGCCGATGACCATCTGCAGGACGACCGCGCCGGCGACGAATTTGATATTGACCCAGAGCGCGTTCCAGAAATTCGGGTCGTTGAGGAAGTAGTCAAAATTCGCGAACCCGACGAAACGCGCGTCCTCGCCCAGCCGATAATTGGTGAAGCTGATGCCCAGCGCCCACAATTCCGGAATGAAAACGACGAGTAGCAGCAGCAGAAAAACCGGGGCGAGCAGCAAAATCGCCCAGCGATCGCGGGATCGCGCGGCGGCTTGCCGGCGTTGCTGGCGGGAATCGCCCGCGAGAACGGCGGCGCTCAATTGAGCCTCGCGCCGCTCGCGGCGTCGAAGAGATGCACATGCGCCGGCGCCGGCACGAGGCGCACTTTCGCGCCCGGCTTTAGAGCCAATCGGTCGGTCGTCTGCAGACAGATTTCGCCAGCCGGGCTGTCGCAATAGACGAAGGTCTCAAATCCCGTCGGCTCGACCACCGTGACTTCGGCCGACAATCCATCCGCATCCGGGGATGCCGCGACGAGATGCTCCGGCCGTACGCCATAGACGATGCGCTGACCGTCCTTGACTGGGACATCGGCGGGCAATGGCAAATTGCCACCGCCAGGAACAGCGGCGCGCGGCGTACCGGCAGCGCGGTCGATGACCGCATCAATCAGGTTCATCGCGGGCGACCCGATGAAACCCGCAACGAACGGCGTCGCCGGTCGGTCGTAAAGGGCCAGCGGATCGCCCGCTTGTTCGACCTTGCCCCCGTTCATGACCACGATGCGATCGGCCAGGGTCATCGCTTCGACCTGATCGTGCGTGACGAACACCGACGTCACCTTGAGACGCTGGTGAAGCTGCTTGATCTCCTTGCGCATCTGCACGCGCAGCTTGGCATCGAGATTCGACAACGGTTCGTCGAACAGAAACACTTTCGGACTGCGCACGATCGCCCGCCCCATCGCGACGCGCTGGCGCTGGCCGCCCGACAATTGGCGCGGCAAGCGCTTGAGCATCGGCGCGAGGCCGAGAATACCGGCGGCGCGCTCGACTTTCTCCACCATCGCGGCACGCGGCGATTTGGCGATGCGCATGCTGAACGACATATTGTCGAACACGTCCAGATGGGGATAGAGCGCGTAGCTTTGAAACACCATCGCGATGTCGCGATCCTTCGGCGGTAAGTCGGTCACGACTTGGCCGCCGATACGGATCTCACCGTCGGTCACGTCCTCCAGACCGCAGATCGCGCGCAGCAACGTTGTTTTTCCGCACCCCGATGGTCCAACCAGCGCGACGAAAGCTCCGTCGGCAATCGAGATCGACACGCCCTTCAACGCGACGAAGCCGCCGAAATCCTTGACCACTTGATCGATCTCAATGCCCGCCATTGCCCCCCCGATCACCGTATAGGAAAAGTTTCCCAGCGGCATATTGCATATGTTAAGTATGCCCTTATCATACCTGCCACATCTGATACAATCACTTTGGGCATCAGTGCCGAGAATGAAGTTAATCGAGCGCAGGTGATTGATTTCGACACGCAAGTGGGGAATGAAGGCGAATGTTGCTATCTGCGTCGATCCTTCCTGAAAATGAACCCAGCGATGGTGGCGGATCGGTCCGTCGCCTCGCTTACGACAGATTCCAACGTCTGTTGCTTTCCGGACGTTTGCGGCCTGGGCATGTGATCTCCCAACGCGAGTTGGTTGCGATGCTCGATATATCGTTGGGCGCCCTTCGCGAGCTTTTGCCGCGGCTAGAGGCCGAGGGCCTGCTCACCGTCATGCCGCAACGCGGCATTCAAATTACCGCGGTCGATCTCAAATCGATTCGCAACGCCTATCAGATGCGCATGGCGTTCGAGCGCGAGGCGGTATCCTCCGCTATTCAGATCGTAGGTGACGAAGAGCTACGGCATCAGAAGGCTTTGCACCTGGATGTCCTCGAGCGCGCCGCCCGCGGAGCGGACCATGCACTTCTTGAGGAGGCGCAATCGGTCGACGCGGGCATGCATGCCTTCCTGATCGAGGCGACCGGCAACGATATGCTGATTCAAGCTTATGGAATCGTCAGCATCCGCGTGCGTTTGATCAATGTCGATCGCATGCGCCTGACGCCCGAAGTACTGCCGGCAGCGCTGGGCGAACATATTCGCATCCTCGATGCGCTTCTCGCGCGCGACGAAACCGCAGCACTCGCCACGATGCGCGAACACATCGAAAGCGCGCGCGCACGCGCGGTTTCGTTCTAGATCTCCGTCCGCACGGATCGCGCCTTCAAGCCAGCCCCATTACGCGGCGCATGGTGTTGTCGATATGCAGCGCCATCGCATCGACCGCCGCATGGCGGTCCCGCCGTTCGCAGGCGGCAAGGATCGCCAAGTGCTCGTCGATGGTCTGCGCCATGAACTGATCGGGGCGGACTTGCGTCCTGCGGATCAGGCGGATCTTTACTGCATTGACGCGATAAACGTTCTCGATCAGCGGATTTTTAAGCGAAGCGATGATGGCTTCGTGCAACTCACGATCGACGGCGTAATAGCGCTCTCGGAATTCCGCATCGGGCTTCGGCGTCACTTCGGGGATCAACGCTTCGTGCTTCGCACGATACGCGGCCAGCGCGGCCACGTCCGCGCGCGCGCAGAATTCCATGACAGCGCCGCACTCGATGAAGCGGCGAAGCTGGAACGCATTGCGAATCAATGAAATGTCGACTCCTGCCACGCGAAAGCCGCGTTGACGCGCGGTTTCCAGCAAACCGTCGCTCAGTAGATGTACGATCAACTCCCGCACCGCGCGCTCCGGCAGGCCGGTCAGCACGCCGATCTCGCGCTGCGACAGGAATTGGCCGGGCTGGATCGCTCCTTCCATCAGGCCGGAATGGAAGGCGTCGTATCCACGCTCTCGCTGCAGTAGCGCGCGCTGTTCGGTGTCCACAACGTCGTTCATGCCATCGAATCTCCTGACGCGTCGTACACCGCTTGGCGGCGCGCGGCCACACAGAGATCACCTCGCGTCGACGGGCGCTCGGTCCGCGCGCGCCACGAAAGCCCGACGGATAATGGCTTGCCGCGAGCCGAATCCGCGCTTCCATCGACCGGGTTTGGCCGACCGCAGCGATACATCGCACATTATGTGTCATGACTGATTGTATCAATGATGTTTTTTATTGTTTACTTGGCCTTAGATCGCGTCATAATCCTCCGCACATGATTTTCGGGCACCCGTTCCGGTTCCGGAAATGCAAAAAAACAGGCTCAATCGCCACAGGCAGGAGGACTCGCCGATGAGGATCAATCCGTTCGGGAAACTGGGGCGCGCGGCAGTGACGCTCGCACTTGGTCTGCAAATAGGTACGGCCGCCGCACAGGCCCCGGAAATCACGCTGTGGTCGCACATCGTCCACCAGCAGGTGATCGAGGGCAAACGTGGCGGCGGGGCGGTGAACATTGGCGAGGCTTTCGAGAAAGCCGCCAACGTAAAGCTTTCCTGGACGACGATCCCGCTCGACCAGATGCAGGACAAGATTCTGCGCGAGCTCAATATCTCGCGCACCAAGACCGATATCGTCTTCCTGTTGAACACCTGGGCGACACCCAGCTTGCTCGCGCGCCTCGTCCCGATGGACGCAATGCTGAAATCGGACCCGATCCGCGATATGGCCGACGTGTCGCCCGCGATGGTGAAGGCATTCAGCGACAAAAGCGGCATCAAGGCGATCCCGATCCGCCATAATCCGCAGCTTCTTTTCTACAACAAGGAAGTGTTCGCCACCCGTGGCGTCGCCAGCGAACCCGCGACGTTCGAGGATTTCGTGGAAGCGGCGAAGAAGGCCACGTACAAACGCGCGGACGGCGCCCAGGTTTACGGCTTCGCGTTCGAAACGAATCAGGCCGAGGACATGGTTGTCGTTCTTCGCGCTTTCGGCGCGGATGTCATCACGCCTGACTTCAAAATTAAGATCAACGATCCCGCAGCGATCAAAGCCGTCACCGCATTGAACGAACTTTTTGTCGCGGGTGCGCTGCCGCCCAATCTCGGAATTCTCACGCCCGCCGACTTACAGAACTTGATGAGTCAGGGGCTGATTTCGATGGGGATCTTCGGCGACAATTACTTCGAGCGCTTCAACGCGCCCGATCAGTCGCAGGTCGCCGGAAAAGTGTGGTTCGCCCCCTTCCCCACGTCGAAGGATGTTTCGGGCGTCAGATACGCATCGTCGGCCGGTTTCTGGGCGATGGGAATCCCGGCCAACGGCGATCCGGCCGCGCGGGAACGCGCCTACAAACTGATCGCCCATTTGAGCCAACCCGACGTGCAATTGACGCTGGCACTCAACAACAACAGCCCGATCCGCGCATCGATCTACGCCAACCCGGCTTATGCCGCGACGGTGCCTTACGCCGACGTCGTTCAGAAGGTGCTGCCTATCGCGGCGCCGCCCTTCCCGGCCTTCGCCGGCGCCAAGGAGGCCGAGCGTATCTTCCTTGAGGAAACGGTCGCTGCCATCGTTGGCCGTAAGCCCGTGAAAGCCGCACTCGACGCCGCCGCGGCGGGGATCGAGCGCGTCATGAAGCGTGAAGGATTGATGTAAGGGAACCGCACGCGAGATGTCGACCGACAGCAACGCGGCAATCGATGTCGCGCGTGCCTTTCCCGAGATTAGCGTTACGCCGATCGATCCCGCGCGTCATACGCCGTGGGGTGGGCCAGCCGGTCCCGCCCCGCTGGCGTTGTTGGAGCCGCGCAATGTCGATGAAGTCGTGCGGATCGTGCGCTTCGCCGGTGAACGGCGCATCGCCCTCGTTCCCCAGGGCGGGCTGACGGGGCTTGCGGGTGGCGCCATGCCATCTCGCGCGGGCGCCGAGATTGCCGTTTCGCTGCGCCGCATGGCACGCATCCGCGAACTCGACCCGGAAAACGCCAGTATCGTCGTCGAAGCTGGGGCGACACTCGATGCGGTCGATCAAGCCGCCGAGCATCACGGTCTCGGCTTTCCGCTGCGTATTGGATCGTCCGGCAGCGCGCAAATCGGCGGCGCTTTGTCGACGAACGCCGGCGGTCTGCGTTCGTGGCGCCGGGGCGGCATGCGCAAACTCACGCTCGGCATCGAAGCCGTACTCCCCGACGGTTCGATCTGGTCAAGCTTGCGCGGTGTGCGCAAGGGCAATACCGGCATCGATGTCGGTAGCCTTCTGATCGGCGCGGAAGGCGTGCTCGGTTTCATCACCGCGGCGGCATTGGAGCTAGGTCGACGCGCCACCGCGCGCGAAACAGCCTTCTTTGCTTTGCCCGACGTTCCGCGCGCGATCGCGTTGTTTCGCCGTCTGGCGGCGAACGAGACGCTCGAAGTCTTCGAACTGATCTCGCGCGAAGGACTGACGCATTTGGCGACGGCGGAGGCCGCGTTGCGAGCGCCCTTTCCGGACCTGCCCGCCTGGGGCGTACTCGCCGAATGGAACGCGCGCGGCGATCCTGGCGAACTGCGCGCGCAAGTCGAGGCGGATCTGGAGATGGCATCGGAGGTCGATGCGTTCGACGACGCCATTCTAGCGTCGAGCGAGCGCGAACGCGACGGCCTTTGGGCTTTGCGCGAGCGGCATGGCGCCGCATGCCGGCGCTTTGGAAAGCCGATCCAACATGACATCGCCGTCCCCGTTTCGCGGATCGCCGAGTTCATCTCGATTGCGACCGAACTCGCGCATAACCAAGCACCAGGCCTTCCGCAGGTCCCGGTTTGTCATGTCGGGGACGGTA
Source organism: Alphaproteobacteria bacterium (assembly GCA_017308135.1). Taxonomy (NCBI): domain Bacteria; kingdom Pseudomonadati; phylum Pseudomonadota; class Alphaproteobacteria; species Alphaproteobacteria bacterium. The sequence goes on along the minus strand of JAFKFM010000010.1, from coordinate 28,524 downwards.
ACGTGCATTTCGATCTCCTTGCACCATTGAACGCTCCCGATCCAGCCCCAGCGGCGCTTGCGGCATTGCGCGCTTCGATCCATGATCTCGCCCAACGACTTGGCGGGGTGTTCAGCGCCGAGCATGGAATTGGTGTCGCGCGCCGCGACGAACTGCGCCGGATATCGTCACCGGAAAATCACGCGGCGATGCGCGCGATCAAGGCGCTCCTCGATCCGCACGGAATGATGAATCCAGGAAAAGTATTCTGACTTCACCTCGCGAAAACGCCGAAGCCCGCCGCTGGTTTCCCAGGGCAGGCTCCTTCGTCTTTCGCGAGTGCTCAGAGAGGCGGGATTTGAACCCTGGGCGACATCGCCTTCAGCGTTCAATCTCGTCCACGACGCAAAACCGCCTCGACTTCCAGGCCGATCGCCAGCAACCTCCGGTCCGCCATCGCCTCGCCCATCAAGGTGAAGCCAACAGGCGCTTCGCCCAGCACATGGCAGGGAATCGTCAGCGCGCATCGATCCATGAAATTCGCGATCCCGGGATTGCGGATCAACGTCAGATTCGTCGCCAGCCACGCGGCATCGTCGTGCTCCACTGATTCGATCGGTGGCGCGATTATATGTGTCGTGGGCATGATAACCGCGTCGAACCGCGCCGTAACCACGGCAGCTCGGGCCGACACATCCGCCCGCCCCCGACAATAGTCGATATAGTCCGCAGCGGAAATCGCAGCACCGGCGCGCAACCGACGCGCGATACGCGGATCGTATAGGTCACCGTGCGCGGCTAAGCGTTCCCGATGCCACCAATAGCCTTCAGCAACGGCGATGGGCAGCCGCGCAACGATCGCGGCCATTTCGCGAAGCTCGGCGAAGTCGAATGTTTCGATCCTTGCCCCAGCCGCCGACAGCGCCGACACCGCACGCTCGAACGCAGCGGCCACAACCGGATCGAGGCCTTCCGTAACGTGATTCCCCGGCAACCCGAACCGCAAGCCTTTCAATGGTCGGGGCGACGAGTTTGTTTCGGTTTCGCCAGCGAGCACGGCATCCATCGTGGCGCAACAGGCGACGCTGCGTGCTAGCGGTCCTATCGAATCGGCCGAGAAGGCGAGTGGAATCGTGCCTTCAAGCGGTACTCGCCGTGCCGTCGGCTTGAATCCCGTCAAGCCACAAAGGGCGGCCGGCACGCGGACCGAACCGGCCGTGTCGCTGCCCAAGGCGGCGATCGCCATGCCATCGCTCACCGAAACCGCCGCCCCGGACGACGAGCCGCCGGGAATGCGGCGCGTCGCGCGATCATAGGGATTGGCCGGTGTCCCGTAATGCGGATTGGTCCCCGGCGATCCCATCGCGAATTCGGTCATGTTGGTCGTGCCGAGAATAACCGCGCCCGCTTGCCGTAACCGCGCGACGACCGGCGCGTCGGCGACGGCGGGCGGTGATGCGGCCAACGCTTTCGAGCCCGCCAATGTCGTGCTGCCGGCGACGTCGCAGAGATCTTTGATCGAAATCGGCAACCCTGCGAGGGGGCCGCGCGGAACACCGTCCGCACGGCGCGTATCGTCCTCGCGCGCGGTGGTGAACGCCGCATCGCGGAACAGGCGAATGAAACTGCGCTGCCCCTCGCCCGCCGGATCGTCGATCTTGGCGTAAGCAACTTGCGTGAGTTCAGTTGCTGACGTTGCGCACCGTTCGAGTGCTGCCTGCGCGTCGGCGATCGTCACTGCGGCAAAGCGCGCTCGGAATCCTGCGGCCGCTCCTTCGCCAGCGTCGACCAATAGGCGCGATCGACCGTGTTGAGGCTCGCGCGGATGGCTTCCTCGGCGCGGTCCGGATTGTGGGTGGCGATGGCGTTGTAGATCGCTTCGTGATGCTCGTAGGCGATGCGGCCAATTTCCGGATAGCGCAAAACAATGTCCCGCTGCTGCGCCAGCCAATCGACGACGACGGCATGCAACCGCACCAGCAATGGGTTGCCGCAAATTCTCGCCAGTTCGAGATGGAGTTCGTTATCGGTTGCCTCGAACGCGTCGCGGTCGCCGATCGCCTTCTCGTTGGCGAGCAATCTTTCGCGCAAGCGGGCGATATCCGCCGGCGTGGCGCGACGCGCGGCTTCGCGTGCCAATCCGGTTTCGAGCAGCGTGCGAAGATCGTGCATCGAGCGCAGGCCTTCGGGATTGCTGAGATAAAGTTGCGCCGCCGTCGACAACTCGCTCAAAATTTTCGCGGGGTCCGGCGCGCAGACCCGCGCGCGCGCACCGCTGCCCAAGGTCACAAGACCTTTTTTCTCCAACGCGAATAGCGCCTCGCGGACCGAGGGCCGGCCGACGCCGAAGCGCGTCATCAACGCGCGTTCAGACGGGAGAAAATCGCCCACGCGCAGAACGCCGTCGGCGATGTCGCGTTCGAGGCGCGCGCCGACCTCCTCCGAAAGCTTCTTTTTGCGTATCCGCTCGTCCGTCATTCCGTCGATCTCTCCGCCGATCCGCATATCACGCGAATCGCCTCGGTTGTAATAACCCAGCCCCTAAGCATTTCCCAGGGCCGCCCCGGTCCCCCGATCGAAAAGATGGACCCGAGCACCGGGCACAGTCAGTTTCAGCCGGTCACCGGGCGACACCGCCACATCCTTGCCCACGCGGAACGTCAACTCGCGCCCCGCGATGGTCGTATTGATAAATTTCTCGGCTCCGAGCGAGGAAACCATCGCTGCTTCGCAAGCGAGCTGCGGATCGTCCGTCGCATCCGGTGGCGCGATCGCTACATCCTCCGGGCGGATTCCCAATACGACCGGACGATCGCCGGCTCCGCTCGCAAGCCCATTCATGTCCTGCAGCCGTAGCGTCAAGCCGTCGCGCGAGAAAATCGGCCGTCCCGACGACCAACCCAACGTACCCTCGATCAGGTTCATTTGGGGTGTGCCCAGGAAGGTCGCGACAAAAAGATTCGCCGGACGATGGTAGATGTCGTCGGGCGTGCCGATCTGCTGAATGATGCCTTGGTTCATCACGACGATCCGATCGGCGAGGGTCATCGCTTCGGCCTGATCGTGGGTCACGTAAACGAAAGTAGCACCCATCGAATTATGGAGCTGCTTGATCAGGGTCCTTGTGGTGACGCGCAACGCCGCATCGAGATTGGACAGCGGCTCGTCCATCAGGAACACGGAGGGTTGGCGGACGATCGCGCGCCCCAAGGCGACGCGCTGGCGCTGGCCACCGGAAAGCTGCGCGGGGCGGCGCTCCAAAAGATGCGCGATCTCCAGCCGCTCGGCAGCCGCACGCACACGACGATCGATCTCCTCGGCCGGCGTTTTCATCAGCCGCAGGCCGAAACCGATATTCTCGTAGACCGTTTTCTGCGGATAAAGCGCGTAGGATTGGAAGACCATCGCGATATTGCGCTTATGGGGCGGCACGTCGTTGACACGCGCATCGTCAAAATAGATATCCCCTTCGCTGATGTCCTCCAGCCCCGCAATGACGTTAAGCGTGGTGGTCTTGCCGCAGCCCGAAGGCCCGAGCAGAACGAGGAACTCCTTGTCGCGAATCTCCAGATCAAGCGACTTTACGACCGTCGTTCCCTGGTAACGCTTCGTCATGTTCGCGATCTTGATCTGCGCCACTGCTTCGGCCCCTTAACCTTTCACCGCGCCGGCGGACAAGCCGCCGACGATGTATCGTTCGAACGCGATCGCCAGCACGACCGGCGGCACGATCGCGACGACGCCCGCCGCGTTGATGAACGAGAAACTCGTCGTGAAGTCGAAGACGAAACCGGAAATCACGATCGGCAAGGTTTGCGCCGCCATCGTCTTGGTCGTCATCAATGCCAGCACGAATTCGTTCCAGCTACTCAGGAAGGCGAACAGCAGCGAGGCAACGATCGCGGGCATGCCCAACGGCAGGAACACATGCCAAAGAACCTGAAGATGCGTACAGCCGTCGATCCGTGCCGCTCGATCCAGATCGCTGGGTATCGATTCAAAATAATTGATCAGGATAAAAACGGTGAACGGCAGCGTGACCGCCAGATAGGTGACAATCAAAGCTTCGCGCGTGTCGATTAGCCCGAGATTGCGCATGACCAGGAAGAGCGGTACGGCCAACGCGATGTCCGGTATGACGCGCGTTGTCAGGATGGCGAACAGTGCCGCGTTGCGCGCACGAAAGCGGATGCGCGCAATCGCATAGGCCGCCGTCAGGCTGAAGATGACGTTCAGCGCCGCGACCCAAACGCCGACATAGAGACTGTTCATCATCGCCGGCATCAGGTTCTGCGCTGCCGAGGGCACGAATTCGCCCGCCGACGGATCGCTCTGACGGCGCGTGTCGTAAGTCACTTTCTCCTCGGCATAGAGGAAGATCGCTCTGAAATTCCGCAGGCTCGGGGCATCCGGCACGAAGCGGATCGGCTTGCTGACGAGGGCCGATTCCGCCGTCACGGACGACGAAAAGACCCAATAGATCGGCCCCAGAACATAACCGAGCAGCAACAATGCCGTCGTCGCGATGACCGCCGCGCGGATCAGCCGCCCGGCGGCCGGCAAACGAAAGCCAGAGGCGATCATCGGTCCTTCCCCAGAAGTCTGATCAACGCGTAGGACAGCGCGAACGTCGCCATCGACAGGATGAAGGCGATCGCCGATCCAGTGCCAAAACGCAGGCTGTTGAAGGTCTCAGTATAGATCATCCACGACACGGTGAAGGTCGCATCGCCCGGCCCACCTTGGGTCATGATCGCGAAAAGATCGAAATGGCGGATCGAGATCATCGTCTCGTAAACGAACACCAGCAGGAAGCCCGAGCGCAGCCCTGGAATCGTGACGTGGAGAAACCGCTGCAGTACGGTGGCGCCATCGACCTTCGCGGCACGATAGAGATCGTCGGGGATCGCCTTCATCGTGACCAGCAGCAGGATCGCGGCGAGTGGCATCTGCTTCCAGATCGCGGCCTGGGCGACGAGCAGCAGCGTCATATCCGGGTCCGCGAGCCAGAGTTGATAGCGGTCGATGAGCCCCAAGCGATCTAGTAGCCCGTTCAGCGAGCCGTAGCTCGGATCGTAGATCCATTTCCACATCAACCCGTTGACGATCGACGGCGTCGCCCAGGGGATAAGCAAAATGATCGACAGAAGCCTGCGGCCGGGGAACACTTCGTTGAGCAGCAGCGCGAATACCAGCGCCAGCCCCGCCGTGCCGACGACGCTGACGATCGTGTAGACGGTGGTTCGCCGCACCGCGACCCAGAAACGCGCGTCGTCGAACACGGCTATGTAATTGGCCAAACCTACGAAAGGCGCGCGGTGGGGACGGGTCAACACGATGTCGTACAGACTCGTGTAGAAGGAATGGACGATCGGATAGACCGCGACGATCGCCAGCACCGCCATTACCGGCAGCACCAGCAGCATCGCCCATCTTTCGTCGTAGCTCGATTTTCCGACGATCAAATCCGTCGCGCCCCTTCTTGCCCGTCCCCGCCGCGCCGTATCACTTACCCGTCCGTAGCCGTTCCCATGCCTGCGCCGACTCGTTCAAAGCCGCCGTCACGGTGACCTGATTCAAAATGGCCTTCTGCGTGGCTTGAATGTTGACGTCATTCCATTCGCCGAACCAGGTGGTGACCACATCTTTTTTGCGCGTTTGCGCCGCTTGCCGGCGGATAACATCGTTGCCGCCCGCGAACTTGTCGTAGAAGGCGATGATATCGGCATCGTTGTCCAGCGGCTTGGTGCAATACGGCAGCCCCAGATCCAGAATGATCATCTTCTGGAACGTGTAGCTGTCCATTGCCTTGCCGCCGAACCATTCGATCAGCTTCACAGCATTGGCGGCCCTGGCGGCATTGCGCTGGGTCGCGGCGGACATGCCGTAGAAACGCACCCAGCCGCATGTCGCGTTAGTGCCGTTTGGCCCGCCCTTGGGCATCATCGCCATACGGACATTGCCGGCGACTTGCGATTCCGCCGGGCTGTTCAGCGGACGCAGGCGATAGCGCGGAATGATGCCGAAGGCGTGCTGACCGGCCCCGAAGGCTTTGAGCCCCGCGATCTCATTCGTATTCGTCGCGGCGGGCGAAACGATCTTGTGCTTGTGCACGGCATCGCGCACCCATTCGAGCGACCGTGCGACGCCGCCGGACGGATCGTTCATCACCGCGCGACCCGAATTGTCGGTGAAGTTTCCGCCGAAGGAGAAGGCCAGCGCCGACATGAACTCGATGTACCAAGTCACGTCCGATTGCAGCGACAGCAGCATCGGATGTTCACAGATATTGCGCTCCTTGAGGATCAAGCTCTGCGCCACAACTTCGTCCCAGGTCGTAGGCGGCGCCGCAATGCCCGCGCGCTTCAACATTTCCTCGTTGTAGAGGAACGCCATGAAGTCGGTGTAGTAGACGTTACCGTACTGCTTACCCTTATAAACCATTGAATCAACGCAATACTGTTCGATGTCCGAATTGTATTTCGTCAGTTGCGAATACCCATCGATCGGCGCGAGCCATTGCGCCTCGGCGAATTCCGGCAGCCACGCGTCGCTGACCCACATCACGTCCATCGGTGCGTTGCCGACGAACTTCGTCACCAACGTCTGGCGGAATTGCGCGCCCGGCGCGTTCTCGTAGCCGACCTTCAGGCCGGACTGCGCTTCGAACGCGCTGATATGGCTTTTGACCTGATCGACCGCGGCAGACCACGTCATCAGATTGACGGCTGCCGCTTGCGCCTGTGCCGAAGGCGACCACGACATACCGGCAGCACCAATGGCGCCGAGTGACGCCGTCCCGGCCATGAACTCGCGCCGCGAAACGCCGGACTTGCGAATGTTTTCCATGCTGCATCCCCGTTTTGATTATTGGCATTGAACTCATCGGAGTCATAACATTGGTATAATAGGTATGCAAGTTTCGTTTTAAGATTCTTTTCTGACTTCCTCAAACTCTAATAACTATATGTTTTTCGACAATTATAATCTTGATAGACCATTTGGTATAATACCTATATTACCTTTCTGGTCGATCTCTCAGCATCGACGCCGGACAATTCACCATTCGAGGAACCTGACATGACAAGACCGATCGTAACGCGCGAGCAGATGCTGAAGCGCGTCGCCCGCTGGAAGGATTTGAAGCCTTCGGCGCGCCCGCTGCTCGATGCCGCTTTGCCCGAATACGTGCGCGACAACTATAACGTCATCGGCCGCGGCGTGACCGAAGACGCGACGATGGAAGTCGCGATCCCCGACGCCCGCGACTTCCATTTGACCATCGCGCGCGCCGCCCCCGGCAAAGGCAGCGCCTTGCACGCCCACAAGACGCTCGAAGTCTTCGTCGTGCTGACCGGCAATTGGTCGATCATCTGGGGCGACAACGGCGAAAACGAGCTGTCGATCGGGCCCTGGGATACGATCTCGGTGCCGACCGGAATCATGCGCGGGTTCCGCAACGATTCGCCCGTCGACGCTTATCTGCTGACCATCATCGGCGGGTCCGATCCCGGTCGCGTGACCTGGAGCGACGCGCTGCTTGCGGCCGCCCGCGCGAAAGGCTTCGATCTCGACGCGGACGGCAACATCAAGACGCCCGATTCCAAGTAACGCCGAATAACGGGAGTTCGAATTGAACGCCGAAGACATCTGCTACGCGCCCGCGCGAATCCTGTCGTCCGAAATCGCGGCTGGCCGTCTTACGCCCGTCGAGATCGTCGACGCGACCATCGCACGTGCCGAACGATTGCAGCCCGCGCTGAATTTCGTCGCCGTCGATCGCTATGAAAAGGCGCGCCAGGAGGCGCGCGCGGCGACCGAGGCGCTCGCGCACGGCAAAGCCACCGGGCCGCTGCATGGCATTCCGATCACAATAAAGGACAATCTGGCCACGGCTGGCGACCCGCTCACTAACGGGTCGCATGCCTTCGCCGATGTCGTCGCACAAGCCGATGTAACGCTGGCGGCGCGGTTGCGCGCGGCGGGCGCCATCGTCGTCGCCAAGACGACGCTGCCTGAGCTCGCGCACAAAATGCTGACCGACAGCCCGAAATACGGCATCACGCGCAATCCCTGGTCGCTTGCCCATACGCCGGGCGGTTCCAGCGGCGGTGCGAGTGCCGCCGTGGCTGCGGGTGTTGGAGCACTTGCCGTCGGCACGGAAGGCGGCGGATCGATCCGCTGCCCCGCCGCTTGCGCCGGCATTCTGGGATTGAAGGCGACGCTGGGCCGCATCCCGGCCGAATTCTTCGCCGAATCGTTCGCGAACTTCGTTTTCGCCGGCCCGATGTGCCGCGATGTCGAAGATCTTTCCGTCATGCTCTCGATCATGTCGGGCGAAGACCGGCGGGATCCGCACTCGCTGGGGGTCGCTCCGTTTGCACCCGCCTCCGCTACTGGCACACCACTCGGCATGAAAATCGGCTGGCTGCCGCGTTTCGGCGCCTATCCGATCGATCCCGAGGTGGCGCAAGCGTGCGAGGTAACGATCAAGGCGCTGCAACGCGACGGCGGTGCCGAAGCCGACGACGTCGAAACGAAACTGTTCGACGATGTGTTCGAGTATTACGTCGTCATCGCGACGGCGAGCCGCGCCACTCTCACCCCGCCGCTCCTCGCGCGCCATGGCGACCGGATGACCGATACGATCAAAGATATGGTCCGCCAGGGCGCAGGCTATTCGGCCGTCGATTGGCAGAAGGCGAGCGACCGCCGCACCGTGCTGTTCCGCGGCGTCCAGGAATTGCTGACCCGCTACGACGTGCTCGCGATGCCGACCTTGCTATCGCCTGCCAAGCCGGTTGACGCGGGCGGCGCCATGAACACGCCGATGTACGCGGAATGGTGCGCGCCGCTCTATCCGTTCAATCTCACGGGGCATCCGGCCCTTTCCATTCCGTGCGGCTGGAACGCCGAAGGCCTGCCGATCGGCCTGCAACTCGTCGGGCGCTGGTACGACGAAGCGCGATTGCTTTCCATCGCCCGTTGGATCGAAACAGCACAGCCCTGGGCGCAACGCCGCCCGCCTGTTTAAACGCCGAAGCCCGCCGCTGGTTTCCCAGGGCGGGCTTCTTCGTCTCTAACGAATGGTCGGAGCGGCGGGATTCGAACCCACGACCCCCAGTCCCCCAGACTGATGCGCTACCGGGCTGCGCTACGCTCCGAACGGGTTCGCGGCGCGACCTCTATCTACGTCGTGACGTATATATAGGTGGCCCTGGGGCGGGCCGGCCTCGAACGGGCGCGGACTATGCCCCACCCCGTTCCGGGATTCAACGCTTCCCTGCCGGGGCCGCCGATCCCAGGAAAAGCGTGCAGCACCCGGTACTTCCGGGCGTCCAGGTCGTCGCTTCGAAGTCGACACCGCTGGCCCCGAAGCAGCCCGTGTCGAACCGGCCGGAGATTCGGCACAGCCGCGCGATCTCGGCATCCGAGGCGCCATCCTCGCGCCACGCCTCCTGCAACGGGCAGCGATGGACCTTCACGGTGACGCCGGTTTCGCCGTTCGCGCCCGCCCGGTCGTCGCGCGTATGCGGATAAAGCGTGCCCTCGGCCGGGCTCACGGCCAAAAACCGATCGGCTACGTCTTTGGCCGTGGGCGATTCGAGCCCGCCGAATAGCGCCGTGCCCGCCGCGATCCCGCGCTTTTCGATCGCCCGGCCGAGCACGGCTTCGGCCCGTTCGGCGCCGATTTCGGCCGTCAGCTCGTCCAGGATCGCCCGATAAAGCCGGGCGCGCGCCTTGAACGCGTCGTCGAGCTCGCGTTTGAGTTTTCCGGCATCCATCGCCCACCCCCTCCCGTTTTGGCCCGTTCGCGGCAGGAACAGCCCGGCAAGAATTGCCGGAGGACAGATTTCCACGCCCCCGCCACCGGATCAAGCCATTGATTTATATCGCAATACGCCCTGGCACGCGGGTTGCGATACCTGATCTGCCCGATCGACGGGCGACCTTGAGACCAACGGGACCGAACGACGATGGAAAACCCCACATACCTCGCGCTGTCGAACCAGCTCGCGCTGCGCCGTCAGATGGAGACCGTGGCGAACAACATCGCCAACGCCAACACGACCGGCTATCGCGCCGAGCGTTTGCTGTTCGCCTCGTACCTCACCCCCAAGGCCGGCAACCCCGGCGTGGGCGGCGACGGCGCCAACAAGGTCGCGTTCGTCGAAGGCATCGGCACCTATCGCGACGTGCGCGGCGGCCAGATGATCAAGACCGACGCGCCGCTCGACGTCGCCATCCACGGCAACGCCTATTTCGTCGTCGACACGCCGGTCGGCCAGCGCTTCACGCGCGACGGCAATTTCCGCCTCGACGGCCAGGGCCGCATCGTCAACGCCGAGGGCTTCCCCGTCCTCGACCAGAACAACCAGCCGATGACCGTGCCGCCGGAAGCGACGGGCCTCGAAATCACCCGCCAAGGCGAAGTCTACGCCGGCAACCAGAATATCGGCCGCATCCGCCTCGTCCAGTTCCAGGACGAACAGGCGCTGACGCGCTTGGGCGGCGGTCTTTACGCTTCCAACAACGATCCCATCCCCGCCGATCCGCGCGCGGAAGTGCATCAGGGCATCCTCGAAGGCTCCAACGTGGTCTCGGTCACGGAGCTGACGACGATGCTCGACATCACCCGCCGTTACGAATCGGCTCAACGCGTCATCGACAGCGAACACGAGCGCGCGCGCAAGGCGATCGAACGCCTCGCCCGCGTCGCTTAACCGGATATCGAAGGAGAAACCCCATGCGCTCCCTCAACACCGCCGCCACCGGCATGCTGGCCCAGCAGCTGAACGTCGAAGTCATCTCGAACAACATCGCGAACTTGAACACGACGGGCTTCAAGCGTCAGCGCGCGGAATTCCAGGACCTGCTGTATCAGGGCCAGCGCCGTGCGGGCACGGCCGCGTCGGACACGGGCGGCACGGTGCCGGCCGGCATTCAGATCGGTCTCGGCGTGAAGCCCACGGCCGTCTACCGCATCCACGAGCAAGGCTCGCTGCTGAAGACCGACAACCCGCTCGATCTCGCGATCCAGGGCAAGGGCTTCTTCGTGGTGACGCTGCCCACCGGCGAAACCGCCTATACCCGCGCTGGTTCGTTGCAGCTCAACAACCAGGGCCAGGTCGTCACCGCCGACGGCTTCCCGGTGCAGGGCCCCGGCAACGTGCCGAACAACGCGGTCGAAGTTTCGGTCAACCAATCGGGCCAGCTCTTCGTGCGCGTCCCCGGCCAGACGGCGTTGCAGCAGATCGGCCAGTTCCAGATGGCGACCTTCGTCAACGAAGCGGGCCTCCAGCCGATCGGCAACACCTCGTTCCTGCCGACCGACGCGTCGGGCCAGGCGACGGTGGGCACGGCCGGTACGGCCGGCGTGGGCACGCTGCAGCAAGGCTTCGTCGAATCCTCGAACGTGAACTCGGTGAACGAGATCACGACGCTGATCACCGCACAGCGCGCCTACGAAATGAACTCGAAGGTCATCCAGGCCTCCGACCAGATGCTCAACGTCGTCAACCAGATGCGCTGAACCATCGGGTCGCCGGAGAACCGCCATGAAAACCTTCGTCCTCTTCATCACCTTCCTCGCCGCGTCGATCGTCGCCGCCGCCGCCCCCGCCCCGGCGCAATCGCTGCGCACCGATGTGGTGACGGTCGAAGCCGACATCGTGCGCCTCTCCGACTTGTTCGACGGCATCACGTCCGACCGCGCGGTGCTGCGTAGCCCCGCCCCGGGCCGGCGCATTTCGGTCGAAGTCACGCAGCTCGTCGATATCGCCCGCGCCAACGGTGTCGCTTGGCGCCCGCAGACGCGCTTCGACCGCGTGGTGCTGGAACGTGCGGGCCGTACGCTCGACCAGAACGACATCCTGCCGCCGCTGCGCGAAGCGCTGAAGGCCGAAGGCATGCGCGACGGCGACGAGATCGATCTCGGCAGCCGCGCGATCGCGATCCACCTGCCGCTCGAAGCGCCCGCGCATGTCGACGTGCAGCAAGTCCGCATCGACCGCAACACCAACCGCTTCACCGCGTCGATCATCGCCGGTGCGGGTCATGCCGGCGCCCAGCGCTTGCAGATCCAGGGCCGCCTGTTCGCCACCGCCCGCCTGCCGATCCTGCGCCGCGCGGTCAACACCGGCGAAACGATCCGCGCCAACGACATCGAATTCGCCCAAGTGCGCGAAGACGCGAACAAGCGCGATCTGATCGCCGACCCGAAGCGCCTGGTGGGCCAGACCGCCCGCGTGCGCTTGCGCGACGGCGAGCCGGTGCGCGAAGGCGACGTCCGCGCGCCCACGCTGGTCACCCGCAACGCGACCGTCACGATCGTGTTGCAGACCGGCAGCCTGCAACTCAGCGCCCAAGGCCGTGCCACCGAAGACGGTGCCCGCGGCGACACGATCCGCATCGTCAACACGCAGTCGAACCGCACGATCGAAGCGACCGTCATCGCCCCCGACACGGTGCTCGTCCAGCTCGGCCGCCCGCTCGCCTATCTCGATCCGAACAAATCCGCCCAATAAAAACGAACCCATAAAGCCGAATTCACGGAGATCATGATGAACCGCTCCCTTCGCATCGCTCTCGTCGCCGCCTCGGCGCTCAGCCTTGGCGCTTGCGGCAATACGCTGAGCCGCCTTTCGGAAATGGGCCGCGAGCCTTCGCTCTCCCCGATCGCCAATCCGGCGGACGCGCAACCCAAAGTCACGATGCCGATGCCCCGCCCCGAACCCGAACGCGCCGGCGCTTCGCTGTGGCGCACGGGGGCCCGGGCCTTCTTCAAGGACCAGCGCGCCAACCAGATCGGCGACGTCGTCACCGTCGTGATCAGCGTGACGGACAATGCCAGCTTGACGAATTCCTCGACGCGCGGCCGTACGTCGAACGACGGCGCCAATATCTCCGGCCTGTTCGGCTACGACCCCAGCTCGCTCGTCGGCCGCCTGCCGGGCGGCCAAGCCGCGATCGGCACGCCGGGCCAGCAGGGTTCGGCGGGTACGGGCAACCTGCTCGGCGTCGACGGCACGACGAACTCGACCGGGACGGGCACGATCGCCCGCAACGAGTCGGTGTCGATGCGCGTCGCCGCGGTGGTCACGCAGGTTCTGCCCAACGGCAATCTCGTGCTCTACGGAACCCAGGAAGTCCGCGTGAACTACGAAGCGCGCCAGCTGCAAGTGACCGGCGTCGCGCGCCCTTCGGATATCCTGTCGGACAACACCATCCGCCACGATCGTCTGGCCGAAGCGCGAGTCGCTTACGGCGGTCGCGGCACGCTGAGCGACCTCCAGCAGCCGCGCTGGGGCTATCAGATGATCGATATCATCTCGCCCTTCTAAAAATACCCCATACGAAGAGGTTAATCAGACCCCGCCCTCTGGGCGGGGTCTTGGTTTTTGGACAATGACTTAAGTGGTAAACGTAGCATTAGGCTTGCTGATGTAAGGCATATTTAAGGCAGCTAACCCAAAGAAATCTTTGACATTCGCAATTTGCTTCGCGAAATTTGCGTTATGGACAGGATCGATTACGCCCTCATGGAAGCACTCCAGGCCGACGCCCGGGCTTCCCTCGCCGAACTCGGCAAGACCATTGGTCTGTCGATCTCCGCCACCAACGAGCGCATCAAGAAGCTCGTCACCTCCGGCACGCTGCGCGGCTGGACCGTGCGGCTCGACGCCAGAAAGCTGGGATACCCCGTCCTGGCTTTCGTCAGCGTGTCGATCGACCGCCCGGAGAACGAGCCGCAATTCCTGGACGCGATCCGCGCGATCGCCGAGGTCCAGGAATGCCACCACGTCACCGGCGAGTGGAACTACATGCTGAAACTGCGCGCCCGCGATCCCGAGGATCTCGAGGATCTGATCGCGCGCCGGATCAAGACGATTCAAGGCGTGCTGCGCAGCCACGCGATGATCGCGCTGTCGACCGCCAAGGACCGCGAATACATTCCTTGCGTGCAACAGACCGCCGCCGCCGCCGAATAATTCCGGCCGCAACTCCCGCAACAAAAAAGCCCGGATGGAACCATCCGGGCTTTTTCATTTGGGCTTGGAACGAAGCGCTTGGATCAATCCTCGCGCTGCGTACGCTCCATGCGCTCGTGGCGTTCCTGCGCTTCGATCGACAACGTCGCGATCGGGCGGGCATCCAGGCGCTTGATGCCGATCGGCTCGCCCGTATCCTCGCAATAGCCGTAGACGCCGTCGTCGATCCGGCGCAATGCGGAATCGATCTTGGCGATCAGCTTGCGTTCGCGGTCGCGCGTGCGAAGCTCCGTGAAGCGATCCGTTTCGGTCGAGGCGCGATCGGTGACGTCGGCCTCGGGCACCGTTTCCTCCTGGAGGTGGTGCAGCGTCTCGCTCGACTCCTTCAGCAGTTCGGCGCGCCACGTCAGCAGCTTTTGCCGGAAATATTCCCGCATCTGCGGGTTCATGAATTCCTCTTTTTCCGTCGGCTTATAATCCGGCGGCAACAGCGGATACGTCATCGCTTCCCCGTTTTTCACTGTGATCCGTCTTTCGCTTTCGATCGGCTCGACGTCCGAGTTTCGCGTTCCGTTGGCCCGGCTTGTATCGGAATACCGGCGACCAAAGCAAGCACGCTCGCTTGTCCGCCGGCCCCGCCCGGGCGGGGCAGGACATAGCGCGACAAGCACCGTTTGCCAGCAAAAAAATGTCTAAGGGAGGTCCGTTACCGGACGATGTCGATTTGGCTGAGCTTGGCCAGTTCGACCTCGGCCCGCAGCTCGATTTCGCCCACGAGTTCCAGCAACTTGGGGTCGGCGCCGGTTTCGCGCCGGGCGCGGGCCATTTGGGCCAATTCCACCAGCCGGGCGCGCGAGACGGTGCCCGTGACGATACCGGTGCGCAGTTCCTCGAGCCGTTCGAGCATTTCCTCGGCCCGCTGGCGGGCCTTGCCGTTGGCGCGTTCGGAGGTCGAATCCCCGACTTCCTGGGCGCCCAGCACCGCGCCCACGAGCTGCGTCGGCGCCGTCCCGGACGGACCATCGACGCCTTTGCCGCTGTCGCCTTCAAGGAATTTCGAAAAATCGGATCCCTTGGCGCCGCCGCCGCGCTTGACGCCGCCGGCCCCGCCGATATTCCGCGATCCGCTTGTTTCGCCGATCTTCATGGCAAAAACGCTCCGTCCCAACCGTTATGGCCGGGAACCCTTGCGATCAAGATGGGCTTGGTTCGGGTTTCGCGCAATCGGCAAATTCTGCCGGGGACAGGGGAGAAATGGCCGGGTCAAGGCCAATCCCGAAAATGAAAAATCGTTGTTTTTCATTGGGTTGAATGGCGCGTGCGACTGGCATGCGCCTCGCAACACCTGTCCCGGACCAACCCCGTCCGTGGGAAGAAATAACGCCATGACGAGCCGAATGAAGAACCTGATCGGTGCCTGCTTCGCCGCCCTCCTCGCGGCGACCGGCGCCCTTATCCCCGCCGATGCGGCCGCCCAAGGCCGCGTGCGGATCAAGGACATCGCCGACTTCGAAGGCGTGCGCCAGAACATCCTGGTCGGTTACGGCCTGGTGGTCGGGCTCAACGGAACGGGCGACACGATCAACAACTCGCCGTTCACCCAGCAATCCTTGATCGGCATGTTGGAACGCCTGGGCGTCAACACCCGCGACATCGCCAACACGCTGCGCACCAAGAACGTCGCCGCCGTGATGGTGACCGCCACCCTGCCCGCCTTCGCACGCCAGGGCGGCCGGGTCGACGTCAATGTGGGCGCGCTGGGCGACGCCACGTCCTTGCAAGGCGGCACGCTGCTCGTCACCCCGCTTATGGGTGCGGACGGCGAAGTCTACGCGGTGGCCCAAGGCCCGATGGCGATCGGCGGCTTCTCCGCCGGCGGCCAGGGCGCGTCGGTCACGCGCGGCACGCCGACCGGCGGTCGCGTTTCCAACGGCGCCATCGTCGAACGCGAACTCGGCTTCGAGTTGGCGTCGATGCAGGCCGTGAACCTCACTTTGCGCAACCCCGATTTCACCACGGCGCGGCGCGTCGCCCAGGCGATCAACGCCTTCGCCGGCGGCCCGGTCGCGCGCCCGCGCGATCCCGGCACGATCATCATGGTGCCCCCGCCCGGCCGCCAGAACGATCTGGTCGGTTTCCTGACCGACATCGAGCAGCTGCAGGTCCAGCCCGACCAGCAGGCGCGCGTCGTGATCGACGAAAAATCGGGCACGATCGTGATGGGCGAGAATGTGCGCATCTCCACCGTCGCGATCGCCCAAGGCAACCTGACGATCCGCATCACCGAGACGCCGCAGGTCAGCCAGCCCAACCCGTTCTCCTCGACCGGCACGACGACCACGGTGCCGCGCACCGACATCCAGGTCGACGACGGCACGGGCCGCCGCCTCGCGGTTCTGCCGGGTTCGGTCACGTTGCAGGAACTGGTCAACGGTCTGAACGCGCTGGGCATCACGCCGCGCGACATGATCACCATCCTGCAAGCGATCAAAGCGGCCGGCGCGCTGCAAGCCGAAATCGCGGTGATGTGACATGAGCTCGGGTTTCGCCATGGACATCTCCCAAGCCCGCGAATTCGCGCTCGATGGCGTGGTCTCGAAGAAGGCGATGGCGCTCAAAGGCAACGGCAGCGCCGCCGTCACCCGCGAATCCGCGAACAAGACCGCGACCGATTTCGAGAGCATGTTCCTCGAACAGATGTTCAATCACATGTTCTCGACCATCCCCGTCAACTCGACATTCGGCGGCGGCCAGGCCGAGGAAACGATGCGCTCGTTCCTCACCGGCGCCTACGCCAAGCAGATGGTCAAGGCCGGCGGCATCGGGCTCGCCCCGCATATCGCCAGCGAAATCCTCAAGATCCAGGAGAAGGCCGATGGAATCGCCCGCTAAGCCCCAGCTCGCCAATCCGGCCGAAACGCTGATCGCGATCGCCGCGCGCCTGGTCGCGTGCCTGGAGCGGGAAACCGCCCTGCTCGTCGACATGAAGATGCAGGAGATCGCCGAGATCTCGGGCGAGAAGGCCGAACTCACCCGCAATTTCGTGCTGTGCGTGCGCCAGGCGAAGGAACGCGCGGCCGACTACAAGGCGCTGGCGCCCGCCGTGCTCGCCGAAGTGCGCGAAGCGATGGACAAGGTCGAGGAAACCGCGCGCCGGAACGAACGCGCGATCCATTCGGCCCGCAAGGTCAACGAACAGGTGATGAAAACGATCGCCGAAGCGATGAACGAGAAGCGCGTCAACGCGGCCGGCTACACCAAGACCGGTACGCGCCCGCAGCCGCTGGCCAAGAAGGCCGCCTACACCTATCAGCCGATGGTGCTGGACGAAAAGTGCTGAGCCCCGCCCCGCTCCCCCTCGCCGCTTTGGTATTGAAGGCGCTGGCTTTGCCGAAAACGGCGATGCCGTCGCCGATGCCGAACGACGCGGCGACGAACACGAATGTCGGGCCCTTCGTCGCGGCGCTGGCCGCGGCCAGTGCCGTACGCGGCCAAGCCAATTATGCGCGCAGCCTGCCCGCGCGCGAACCCGCCGACCGGCGCAAACGCGAGCGCGAACGCGATCGCCGACGCTAACGCCCCATTTCGCGTTTGAGATCCGCTTCCGTCCACGGATTGTCGATTTTGAATCGATGGCCGTGGATCGTCATGTGCAGGTCCTGGAACGGCCCTTCGCCGAAAGCGCGATAGCGGCGTTTGTATTCCTCCGCGCTCATGCCCGGCTCGATCCGGCAGAACGCATCGAATTCGCTGCGCAGGCGCGTCGCCCCCGTCCACGCCTCGCCGCTTTCGGGAAGCAACGCATCCACATTCATCAGTGCATGGGCGAGATCGCCGAAGATGCGCACCAACGCCTCGAAAGCGAGCGTGGCGAGATGCATCCGACCGCAATCCGGCGGCACGTCGAACCATTCGGTCGCGACGATCGGCCCCGCATCGACTTGACGCAACATCCGGTGCGCCGTCGCGCCGAAACGCGATGCCCGCTCCCACACCGCGAAACTTTCGGGATAGACGCCCGGATAGCTTGGCGGGCCGGGATGGAAATTATAGCCGCCATGCTCGCACGCGGCGAGATAACGCCCCGGCACGATCACATTGGTGGTAAAGGCGATCAAACGCCGCCCGGCCACGGGCACGGCGAAGGCTTCGTCCAGAGCCGCGCGCGTCGCGACATGGCGGACATTCACCGCCGGCGCGAAGCCGCGTAGATGCGCCGCCAAATGCGGCGCCTCGCGATCCCCGGTCAGCAGAACGATTTCCTTGGGCATGTTCGGAGCGCCAGCTTAGCCCATTGCCCGGCCGTTCGTCTTGCGTCGTGCCGGAGCCTGCACCACCATGGCGCCACCAGCGCCGAATCGGAGACCGCATGGCCGACGAAATCCAATTCAACGCCGACGGCTTGGCGACGATCCATAACAGCGAATTCCTGCGCGATCCGCGTTTCGTGCGCGCCTATCGCTTCGGCATGCGCACGACCGCGACGCGGATGCTGGACATCCATATCGAGTGGCGCGCCTGGATCGCGATCTGGGCGGCCGAGCAGGCCTTGCGCGTGCCCGGCGATTTCGTCGAATGCGGCGTCAATACCGGCATCCTGGCGGGCACGATCGCCGACTGGACCGGCTTCGGCAAATTGACCGACCGCACGATGTGGCTGGCCGATACCTATGACGGTTTGCCCGAAGATCAGATCAACGACGCCGAACGCGCCATCGGCCTGCAAGGCTACAACGCCGAGTATCGCGGCGGCGGCGCCTACGACATCGTCGTCGATAAATTCGCGAAGTTTCCGAACGTGCGCATCGTGCGGGGCGCGGTGCCCGACACGCTGGCGCAGATCCACACCACGCGCGTCGCCTATCTGTCGCTCGACATGAATATCGCCTTCCCCGAAATCGCGGCGGCGCGCCATTTCTGGCCGATGCTGTCGCCGGGCGGCGTCATCCTGCTCGACGACTATAATTGGACGCCGCATATCAACCAGAAACGCGCCTTCGACGCATTGGCGAAGGAATGGAACGTGCCGATCCTGGGCCTGCCCACGGGCCAAGGCGTCATCGTCAAACCGCCGGTCTGATCCACGATGGAAATCCGCCCGCTTAAACTCCAAGGCACGATGGCGATCGAATTGTCGCCGCGCAAAGATGCGCGCGGCTATTTCGGCCGTTTGTTCGATGCGGAGATTTGGGCGGCCCACGGATTGCCCACGGCGTTCGCGCAGGAGAACGAGGCGTTCACGGCCGCCAAACACACGCTGCGGGGCTTGCACTTCCAGCGCCCGCCGTATGCCGAAACCAAGATCGTGCGTTGCGCCGCCGGCGCCGTGCTCGACGTATTCGTCGATCTGCGCATCGGCTCGTCGACTTTCGGCCGCTGGGATTCGATCGTGCTGTCGGCCGCCGAGCCGCGCTGGGTCGTGATCCCCAAGGGTTTCGCGCACGGCTATTGCACCCTCACGCCCGACACGCTGGTGCAATACAAGGTCGACGCCCCCTACGCGCCGCAGGCCGAAGCCGGGATTTCCTGGGCCGATCCCGATCTCGGCATCGATTGGCCGACGCGCGAACCGATCCTGTCGGATCGCGACCGCGCCGCGCCGCGCTTGCGCGACATCGTCTCGCCCTTCGCCGACGAAATCGAATGGTAGCCAAGCGCGTCGCCCTTATCGGCGCCACCGGCATCGCGGGCCAAGGTATCGCCGCCGCCCTCGCCGCGGCGGGCCATCAGGTGATCGCCTGGGGCCGGCGCGAGAAACTCGGCCGTCATATCGATCTCGCCCAACAAGGGGCCGGCATGGGCATCGATTGGCGCGGCATCGACGCATTGATCCATGCCGCCGGCATCACGGACGAGACCGCGCGCGACCCCGAATTGGGCCCGCGCATCGCCATCGAATCCTGGCGCACGGTGCTGGACGCCGCCAAGCGCGCCGGGCTGGCGCGCGCGATCTATATTTCATCGGCGCATGTCTATGGGCCGCTGGAAGGGCGAATCGAAGAAGACGCCTTCCCCAAACCCGCCAACGATTACGCGCGGCTGCATCTGGCCGCCGAACAAGTGCTGCGCAGTTCCGGGATTTCGGGCGATACGATCCGCGCCTGCAATCTCTATGGCCGCCCCGCCGATCTGAAGCGCTTCGAACGCTGGGCGTTGATCCCCTACGGTTTTCCGCGCGAAGCGGTCGAGACCGGCAAGATCGTGCTGAAATCGTCCGGCGTTCAGCAGCGGAATTTCCTGGCGGCGCGCCGTTTGGGCGAGATCGCCGCCGCCACGCTGGCCCTGCCGCCGGAACCCTGGCGTGTGCGCAACGCCGTGGGCCGCGATACCATGAATGTGCGCGAATTCGCCGCCCGAGTCGCCGGGATCACCCGGATCGTGCTGGGACGCGAGATCGCGATCGAAGCACCGCCGCCGACCCAAGCGCCACCCGCCTTGGCGCTGGAAACAAGCTGGGGCGAGACCGGCGCGGCACACGACGATCTCGACGGGTTTTTGTCCGGCATGCTCCAAACGCTCGCGGCCGAACGGGATGGAAGAAGATGAAATTCGACGAGACCGCCGCCACCGATCACGCCATCGCCAAGGCCTATGTGTCGTTCCTCGTGGAACGGCGCTTGGACGACGACGATGCGGCGCGCGCGGAATTCTGCCGCACGGCGCAAGTGGCGCCCAAGCTCCTCTACAACAATCCGCATGTGAACCAGATCGCGTCGATCTTCGCCAAGCGCACGAATATGGAGCGCGTGGCGAACATGACCGTGCGCGAATATCTGCGCTATCACTATTACTACGTCCACCAGGCCTACAAATACGGCATCCCCGAGATGCAGCAGACGTGGCTGGGCCATCAGATCATCAAGTCGCCCGAGGATTGCTGGGTCTATCAGGAACTGCTCTACGCCACGAAGCCCGACATCGTGCTCGAACTCGGGTTGATGTTCGGCGGCGCCTCCGTGTTCCTCGCCAATATCCTGAGGCTGATGGGCCATGGCGAAGTGCTGGGCATCGACATCACCTTCAAGAATTTGAAGCACGATCCGCGCGAAGCCGGGAACATCACGTATCTCGAAGGCGATAGCGGCTCGGCGCGCATCCTCGACGAAGTCGCGCGGCGCTGCGAAGGCAAGAAGGTCTTCGTCATCGCCGACAGTGATCACGAGAAGGAGCACGTGCTGAAGGAAATCCGGCTCTACTCCAAATTCGTCAATGTCGGCTCTTACTACGTCGTCGAGGATTCGCTGAACGATCTGATGGGCTACCATCCCGTGCCCAACGAAGGGCCGCTCGCCGCCGCCAAGCAATTCCTGACCGAGACCGACGCGTTCGTGCCCGATCTGCGACTGCCGGAGAAATATCTGATGACGCTGTCGCCGCACGGCTTCCTGAAGCGGGTGAAGTGACATGATCATCGCCATCGCCGCCGCCCCGACGATCGACCGCCAAGAAGTCACGACGAAACTCGCCGGCGGCAAAGCGCGCATCGTCGCCGATCCCGGCCGCGCGCTCGTCCAGTCGCGCGGCTTCCAGACGATGTACGAAGTGCCGCGCGATCTGCAGACCGAGCTGCGCATGCAATTGTTCGATCTGCACGCGGCCGAACTCGACAAAGGCGGCGATGTGGTCTTCGACCATTGCGTCGCCGAATGGGTCGCCGATTGGATGCGCTGGCATTGGGCTTCGTTGTCCACACGCGCCTGGGACGCGGCCTTCGCGAAGGCCGCAGCGCTCGCCAAGCGCTACGACAAGGTCGAATTGCTGAGCGACGGCCCCAAGCGCGGCTATGACGGGTATTTCTGGCTGGACGAGCCCAACGCGCGCCAGATCGCCGAGTTGCTGCCCTTCGTGTTGCAGAAGCTCGGCGCCAAGACATGAGCGACGCGCTGTCGATCGATCCGACGGCGTATGTGTCGCCCGACGCGCGTATTCACCCGTCGACGCGCGGCACCAAGATCCGCATCGGCGCGCACAGCCAGATCTACGATTTCGTCGTGATCCGCGCCGTCGGCGGTTCGGGCGACGTGTCGATCGGCGAACATTGCTACATCAATCCGCATTGCACGCTTTATTCCGGCAACGGAATCAAACTCGGCAATTACGTGCTGCTGGCCCCGCATGTTTGCGTCGTGCCGTCGAACCACGCCTATGCGCGGCGCGACGTCGAAATCCGCCATCAGGGCTTCGCGCCGTCGAAAGGCGGCGTGGAGATCGGCGACGACGTGTGGATCGGCGCCAACACCACGATCCTCGACGGCGCCAAGATCGGCAAGGGCGCCATCGTCGCCGCCGGATCGGTCGTGTCGGGCGAGATTCCGCCCTATCAAATCTGGGGCGGCGTGCCGGCCGCCTATATCAAGGACCGTCCGTAAGCGCCTCGATCGCGCGCGCGATCCGCTTGCCGTCCATCAACGACGAGGCCGCGAAACGCGCCCGCATCTGTTCGCGCGGCGGCGGCGCGTTCGCCAAATGCCGCGCGGTTTCGATGAAAGACGCTTCGTCTTTCGCGATCCAATCGCCGAAGCCCGCATGATGCAGGATCGAGGCCCCCACGCGCGAAGCATGCGTGCGCCCCGGCAAGGTCACGACCGGCACCCCCATCCACAACGCCTCGAACGTCGTGATCGTCCCGTTATAGGGCAAAGGATCGAGCGCCACGTCGATCTTGCGATAAAGATCGAGATGCGCGCCGAGCCAGCCGTGAAGTTCGACGCGTTCGGCGACGTCGCCGAATTTCGTCACGATCGCGTTACGTGTGGCCGCTTCCTCGAAGCTGCGCGCCTTGAGGATCAGCTTCGCGTCGGGCATCGCGCGCAACAGCTTCGACCACAGCGCGATGGTCGCCGGCGACAGCTTGGCGAGATTGTTGAACGAGCCGAAGACCGGCCCCGTTCCAATGCGCGACGGCTCAGGCGCATTCGGTGGCGGCGCATAGGCCAAGAACCCGCCCTCGATAAAGGCCGGCGCCTCCGTCATCGCCGGTGCCGGATCGCTGACGCGATCGACCAGCCGGAAATCGATTTGCGCCAACCCGGTCGTGGCGGGATAGCCGAGCCACGTCGCTTGCCTCGGTGCCGGTTTGCGCGCGAACACGCCCAAGCGATGGCCGCCGGTGTGACCGGACAGATCGATCAATAGGTCGATGCGCGCGCTACGGATCAGATCGGCCGCCGCGTCGTCGTCGAGGCCCGCGATATCGTGCCAATGATCGAAATGCGCTTTGAGTTCGGCCGTGACGGCATCTTCCGCCGCGACGTTCGAGAACGCATGAATCTCGACATTGTCGTGATCGTGATTCGGCAGCACGGCGCGCAACACATGCGCGCAGGAATGGGCGCAGAAATCGGCCGAGACATAGCCGATGCGCGGCCGCGCGTTGCGAATGGCGGGCGCCACGACGGGCGCAAAGCGCTTGGCCCAGTCGCGATGCGCTTCGAGCAGCGCATCCGGCGTTGTCGCATCCGCATAGCTCAACGCGTAAAGCGCGCTCGACGACACCGGCAGTTTCGCCAGCAGCGCGCAAGCGCGATCCGCTTCCCCGCGATAGAGCAACGCATTGGCGTGGTTCGTCGCCGCGTCGGGATCGCCGGGCCGCAACGCGGCGGCTTGCGCGAACGCCTCGGCGGCGGCGGCGTAGAAGCCCCTGCCCGCCTGCGCGTTGCCCAACGCCATCCAGTATTCGAAGCTGGGTGCGGCATCCGCCAGCACCTTCAACGCCTCGTCGTAGCAATGTGCGCGGTTCAGCGCCGTCGCTTTCGCGGGCGCGATCTTTGGATCGTCGCCCGCCTTACCGAAGGCCGCGAGTGCATCGTCGGTGCGGCCGAGCATGCCGAGTGCCACGGCGAAATTGAACCACGCATTCGGATCGTCGCCAAAGCCGAGTGCCGCTTTCCCGGCATCATGCGCCATCTGCGCACGGCCGAGATGCAGCGCCGCGCCCGCCAAGCCGATCAACGCGCGCTTGTCGCCGGGCAGTCGCGCGTAATCGTCGAAGGCTTCGCGCCAGCGCCCCAAGGCGGCCAGCGCGTTGGCGCGGTTGAGCTTGGCGCCGCTGTGCTGAGGATCGAGCGCCAATACACGCGCATACGCCGCCACGGCCGCATCGCCGTCGAGCGTGTTGGCGTGATTGAACGCGAGGCCGACATCGTTGGGCGCCAATGCCAAGGCGCGCTCGAATTCGGCGCGCGCATCGCCGATCCGGCCGAGGCCTTTCAGGCACAACGCCAAAGCGCCGCGATAGGCGGCGTTGCCGGGCACGCGCGCAACGGCGCGCTCGAGAGAACCAAGCGCTTCGCCGTCGCGCCCCAATTCGGACAATACGAAGCCATGAAGATACGCGGCGTCCGCATTGCCCAGTTCGGCCGACGCGGCTTGTTCGAACAGCGCCAAGGCCGCGTGTTTGTCGCCGCGCCCATGCGCGGCGATGCCCGCTTGCAAGGTCTCGGCGACGCTCACGCGCCCGCCTTGGCGCAATAGCGCCGCCACAGGGCGCGATAGATCCGCTCGAAATCCCGCGCCTGTTTGCGCGGATCGCACAGCGCCGATTTGCGCACCGCTTCGCGCAAAGCCGCGCGGTCCTGGTGCTTGGCCTTCACCGCTTGCTCGATCGCCAGCGCCACGAAATGTTCGTCGCTCGCCGCGATCAGATCGGTGCGGCCCACGCGGGTGAGCATCCCCGCCGTCCAGCGCGACAACACGGTGCGCCCCGGCGGGGTCACGACCGGCACGCCCATCCACAAAGCTTCGAAGGTCGTGGTCGAACCCGTGAAGGGTGTCGCGTCCAGCGCCACGTCGACGCGTTCGTAGAACCGCAGATGGCCGTCCGTCTCCACCCCGCCGAGTTCGAACACGATCCGATCGGGCGCGATCCCGTGCGCCGCGAAGCGGTTGAGCAGGCCGAGGCGCGTCGCCTCTTCGCGATAGGCGCTATAGAATTTCAGCCGCAGCGTCGATCCGGGCACGGCGGCCAGAACGCGCGACCAGAGCATGATCGCGCGGCCCGATATCTTGATCGGGTTGTTGGCCGAGCCGAAAGCGATCGCGGCACCCGCCGCACTGGGCGGTACTGCGACCGGCGGTGCGGCTTCCAACGGCGCATGAACGTAAACACGGCGCGAGCGCACCACGCGCTCGGTAAACGCGTCGCCACGCATGGCCGCCATCGTCGGCTCGGCGAGGAACGCGTCGAACACGTCGCTGCCGCTGGTCGCGACGTCGAAGGCGTTGATCTGCACGGGGGCCGCGCGCATCACCGGAATGTCGAGGCGGTTGTCATCGAAATGCTGCGCCATCGTGACCAGCACGTCGATGCCGTCGGCGCGGATCATCGCGGCGGCTTGCGCCCCGTCGAGACCGACGGTCGAGCGCCAGCCATCGGCCAGCGCCCGGAACTCGTCTGTCACGCTGTCTTCCGTCGCCGCTTCGGAATAGACATGGATCTCGAAATTCGCGCGGTCGCGAAATTCGAACAAGGCGCGGAAGCTGCGCGCCGCCGAATGCGCGCGGAAATCCGCGCTGGAATAGCCGATGCGCAGCTTGCGGCCGGGATCGCGCAGATTGGCGAACACGACAGGCGTTTCGGGCTTGGGCAACTCGGCGACGAACTCGGCGTTGCGGCTGCGGATTTCCTGCGGGTGAACCGCGTCGTCGTATAGGAACGCGTTGAGATAGGCGCGCCACATCTTGCGCCGCACCGGGCCTTGCGACAAATCGATCGCGCGACGGAACGATTCGCGCGCCTCGCGATGGCGCATCTGCCACATCAACGCGGAACCGAGCTGGTAATGCGCGTGGGCGAGGCTCGGGTCGTCGGCGATTAAGGCGCGCCACAAACGTTCGGCCGCGACATGGCGCATATCGTCGGCGAAGGCGTGCGCGAGATTGATCGCGATGGCGCGGTCGGCCGGGCGTTGCGTCAACGCCGCCGTGAACAACTCGATCGCGCGCGCGTAGTCGCGCTTCCAGTATTTGGCCACACCCAAATCGACGAGCGACGGCAGATGCAGCGGATCGAGCGCCAATGCCGCCTCGTATCTCAAGATCGCGCTGTCGCGATCCTGCTGGGCAAGCAGCGCCGTTCCCTCCGCATGAAGCGCATCGGCGGTCATCGCGCGGCGGCGGCCTCGCGTTCGATGAAAGCGGCCAAGGCTGCGACCGGCGCCTTGTCGCGCCACAGTCGCGGCAAAGCCGCCTGCGTCGCCGTGCGATAGGCGGCGAGTGCCGCTTCGTCTTGGCCGAAGCGCACCGCGCGCGCGACGTAATCGTCGGGCGAGGTTGCGATCCCGTCGTCGAGGCCGAGTTGCTTCAAGATCGCGTAGCTGTGGCGCGACCGCATCGTCTCGCCCGGCCAGGTCAACAGCGGCACGCCTTGCGCCAAGGCTTCCAGCGCCGTGTTGCCGCCCGACCAGCGCAGCGAGTCCAAATACAAATCGCAGGACGCGTTGAGGCTCGCGTAACGCTGGCGGTCGAGCCAGGGCAGGAACACGAGGTGGCGCGCAGGATCGACGCCGTGCGCCTTGAACGCCTTGCGCAGGCGATCGGCGAAACGCGCCGCAAGAGCGGGCGACGTGGGATGGCCGACGAACACGAATTGCGAATGGGGCACGCGCGTGGCGATGCGCGCGAGCAGCACATCGTCCTGCGGCAGATATTTGAAGATCGACTGGCAGCAGAGATACTTCGTCGCCGTGTTGCGCAAGCCGAACGCGGCGGGATCAGGGGTCGCGCGCGTTTCGGGCGGCGCGTAGTCGATCGACAAACCCGGCAGGCGTTCGACGCGCTCGGTGTAGCGCGTACCCTCGCCCGGCGGCTCCATCAAATCGCTGGTCAGGAACCAATCGATTGCCGGGAAGCCGGTCGTTTCCGGATGGCCCCAGGTGAAGGCTTGCACGGGGGCGAAGCGCAAACACGCCAAGCGATGGCAGATTGGATCCATGCCGAGCTCGGGATAGATCAGCACATGCGGACGATCGGTTTCGAGTGCCGCCGCGATCGTCTCGAACCCGCCTTCGACGAAACGCTCGAAACACGCGCGCGCGTTGGGCGTTTCGGAATCGGCTGCGGGCGAGGTCCAATAGCCCATCAAGCGGAAGCGCTTGCGGTCGAGCCCTTCCATCCAACCGCGGAACAATTTCCAGACCGAATGATTGCGGAAATAGGCGGTTGCGAAAGCCACGCGCAAACGCCCATCCGGTTCGCGCGGCGGCATCGCCACGGGCTTCGCCCATTGCGGATAGGCATGCGCCATCGCTTCGGCGGCGAAGCGCCCATAGCGGCGCTGCAAATCCGCATCGTCGCGGCCCTGATAGGGCAAATAGAACGGATGATGCTGGCCGATCGCGGCGGCGAGGGCCGGATCCTTCGTGTCGCTCGTCGCGATCAGCCGATCGAGTGCGGCCGCGTAATTGTCGCGCGCGACGTCGATCTGCTCGGCGCTGTCGTAAAGGATCGGCAGTTCGGCGAAGCAAGCGCCCAACCTTGCACCGGCATTCGCCGGATCGAGTTCGACCGCGCGCGCATAAGCATTGCGCGCGGCTTCGCGTTCGCCCGTATCGGCAAGGGCCGAACCCAGATTGGCGTGCGCCGAAGCCAGCGACGGATCGATCTCGATCGCGCGTTTGAACGCGGCGATCGCGGCATCGGGATTGCCGCTTTCCTGCGCGGCCGCACCGAGGTTGTTCCAAAGTGCCGCGTCGTCCGGCAGCAGCTTCAACGCCGCACGATAGAATTCCTGCGCCTTGGCAAGATCGCGCGCGCGATGGAATGCGAGCCCGGCCAATGCGAACGCGCCCGCATCCGTTGGATCGAGTTGCGACGCGCGGATGAATTCGCGCGACGCCGCATTCCAGTCGCCGAGCTTGCCGTGCGCTTCGCCGAGATTGAGATGCAGCTTGGCGGAGTCGGGCGAGTCGCCGGCGATTTGGAGCGCCGTCGCGAAGGCGTCGCGTGCCCCCTCCCAGTCCGACAAAGCGAAACAGGCCGCACCGAGGTTTTGAAACAACATCGGCACGCGGATTCCGGCCGCAACGAGTTTACGGTATCCAGAAACCGCTTCTGCGAAATCGCCTTGCGCGTGACTGCGCGAGGCGGCCGCCAGAATCGCCGAAATCCCTTCCATTACTTGAGCATACATCAGATCCGCCGTGCCGTATCGGGACCAATTCCCGTCTCCGCATTGGAATGCGGCAAAGTTTATTGGCGGATTGAATAGAGAATGCCCGGCGTATTCGTCAAAATTTTTCTTCTAATTTTAGAGAATTTCGCTTGGCAGATCGAAAAACGTTGCGTATTGTCATCCTTGCGAGCGGGCATTCCATCCCGGAAGCGCTCGCTGGCTATCTCGGCAGAATGCCGGGAGAGACCCTAGAAAGGAAGGAACACGTATCATGTCGAATTCGATTAACACCAACGTCGGCGCCCTCGTCGCCCTCGCTTCGTTGCGCACCACGCAGTCGGCCCTGTCCGTCGCCTCCAAGCAGGTGCAGACCGGCTATCGCGTCGCCGATGCGCAAGACGACGCGTCGACCTTCTCGGTCGCGCAGGGCATTCGCGGCAACCT